>DATLFP010000031.1:0-24194 GCA_035540955.1 Acidimicrobiales bacterium | reverse complement strand
CTGCCGATCCCGCCCAGAACGCCGCGGTTGACCGCGTTTCGGGCACTTTCGTACGATTCCGGAGCGTGAAGCGGGGGCTGGCTTCGCTCTGCGCGGTCGCATCGCTCACGCTCGTGGCCGCCTGCGGCGACGACGACTCGGGGGCGTCGCCCAGCGCCACCCTCGAGCCCGCACCGACCACCTCGTCGACCACCTCGACGACGGTCCTCACCGTCGAACAGGAGGTCGAGGCCGCCTACCTGCTCTCGTGGGAGATCTACGCCGAGGCGGTGCTCACCTTCGACACGTCGAGGCTCGAGGAGGCGTACGCCGGTCGCGCGCTCGAGATCGTGCGTGCGGACGTTACGAGCCTGCGCGAGGACGGTACGCCAGCGCGAATGGAGGTCGAGCACAACTATGCGATCACCGTAGAGCCGAATCTCGCCGTCGTAGTCGACAACTACGTGAATCACAGCGTGCTTCTTGATGGCGCGACTGGTGAGCCAATCGAGGCAGACCCGAACGAAGTACTGCACTACATCTACTCGTTGCGCGAGATCGAGGGAGTGTGGAAGGTCATCGACATCGTGCGCTCCCCATAGCGCTCGCCCTGAGCTTGGTGGCCGCGGGATCGGCGTCTGCCTTTGAGCAGGGTGAGCGCGCCGCCACGACGGAGCGGGGGGTCGAGGTCACGATCACGATCGGGGAGGACGGGACGCCGGTGGCCGAGGGGGGCCGGGTCGGCGGGGCCGGCTCGTGCACGTGGACCGTCACCCCGTACCCCTACACCGGGATCGACCCGCCGTCGCACTACGGCACACCGCCGAGCCCCGAGCACCGGCTCTACCTCGTGTTCTGCAACGGCGAGTTCGTCGCCGCCACGTGGTTGGGGCCGGGCGGCGGCACGGTGTCGGTCATCGACCCTGCGGCGATGGCCCGCACCGTCGTCGACGAGGTGCCGGTCGACCTGGCCGCCATCGGCGCCCGTCCCCAGGGCCGGGGCGTCACCGGCATCCGCTCCTACTTCTGGGTCGAGGGCTACGGCGGCGAGACCATCACCGGCTCGGTCACCAACGGCCCGGTGACCGTCGACGTGTCGATCTCGCTCGGGACGGTCACCTGGGACTTCGGCGACGGCACGCCGCCGGTCATCGCCGGCCTCGGCGAGGCGTGGCCGGACCGTAGCAGCGTCCACCACACCTACCGCGACCGCGGCACCTACGCGGTCACGGTGACGATCGAGCTCCCCGCCGAGTTCAGCGTGAACGGCGACGGCACCGTGACCCCGCTGCCGCCGGTGATCCGCACGGCGACGATCCCCTACGTGGTCGACGAGGTCCAGGCCGTCCGCGAGCGCTGAGGCGGGCGTCGACGATCCGCGCAATTTGCGCCCCGCCGAGAAGGAGGTCGCCCCTCCGGCGTCAAACCCTGAAGTAACGGTTTCTCAATAGCCGGCTGGGGGTCCAGTGGGGGCAAGTGCGGCGCCGGTACGCCCGCGCCTTTCGAAGTCGGCACGACGCCATCAGCTGCTCGACGTCGTCGCCGAGCAGATCGTCGTCCACGGCGTGGCGGCGATCTCGATGGAGCGCGTCGCCGAGTGGGCCGGCGTCTCGAAGGGGCTGCCCTACGCCCACTTCGACAACGTCGAGAGCCTCCTCGTCGCCCTCTACCAGCGGGAGTGGGTGGCGATCGGGCGGGAGATCGTGGCCGCGCTCGACGAGGCCGGACCCGACGAGGACCTCGCCGCCGTCCGCGTGCACACCTACTTCGAGGCCGTCGCCCGCCGCGCCGAGGTCATCCGCGCGCTGACCGCCCCGGGGTCGACGGTGCCCCGGCAGGCCGACCCCGACGGCGAGGGCCAGCGCTACACCGCCGGCCTCCTGTACCGGTACCACGGCGTCCCCAAGGCCAAGGCGCTCGCCATCAGCGGCATCCTCCAGGGTGCGCTGTGGGGCGCGGTCACCACCTGGCTCCACGGTCTCGCCGAGCGTGACGTGCTCGAGGACGCCCTCGTCTCCATGCTCAACGCGGTGGCGCGCCCATGACCGCCGAGAACCCCGTCATCGCTCCCGAGCCGTCGGCGCTGGCCCGCATCGCCGAGGATCCGCGCGTGCGGCGCGTGGCCGTCGCCCTCGCCGGCACCGCCTGGTTCATGTGGGCGATCCACCGGTTCTTCGGGTCGCCGATGGGCGTCATCCTCCAGGGCGTCGTGATCGGCAGCATCACGTCGTTCATCGCGATCGGGATCGCCCTCATCTACCGGTCGAGCCGCATCATCAACTTCGCCCAGGGCGACCTCGGCGGCGTGCCGGCCAGCTTCGGCGTGCTGCTGATGCTCGGTCCCGGCATCCCCTTCGTGCTCGCGCTCCCGATCGCCCTCGCCGGCGCGGTGGTCCTCGGCGCCTTCGTCGAGTTCGTGGTGCTGCGCCGCTTCTTCAAGGCGCCCCGGCTGATCCTGACGGTCGTGACCATCGGCCTATCCCAGATCCTCGCCGGGCTCACGACGCTCATGCCGAACCTGTTCGACCTGTCGACCGCCGGCGTGTCGTACGCCTCGCCGATCGACGTGAGCTTCTCGCTCGGGTCGACGGTGTTCCAGGGCAACGAGGTCCTGGCGATGATCGCCGTGCCGATCGTGATCGCCGCGTTGGCCTACTTCCTCCGCGCGACCAGCTATGGCGTCGCCATCCGGGCGGCGGCCGAGAGCAGCGACCGGGCGGCCCTGCTCGGGGTGCCGGTGAAGCGGGTGCAGACGGTGGTGTGGGTCGTGGCCACGCTCCTGTCGACGATCGGCATCTTCATGCGGGCCGGCATCGTCGGCCTGCCGATCGGCAGCGTCCTGGGTCCGACGATCCTCATCCGGGCGCTGGCGGCGGCGGTGATCGGGCGGATGGAGCGGCTGCCGACGATCTTCGTCGCGTCCATCGCGCTCGGCGTGCTGGAGACCACCGTGGTGTTCAGCGAGCTCAACGCCAGCTCGGCGAAGGTCGACGCCATCCTGTTCGTCGTCGTGATCGTCGCCCTGCTGCTGCAGCGGTCGGGACGCACGGCCCGCGGCGACGAGACCTCGACCTGGAACGCGGCGACCAACATCCGGCCCATCCCTCGCGAGCTCATCCGCCTCCCGGAGGTGCGGTGGGGCATGCGGGCCGCGGGAGCGGCGCTCCTCGCTGCGCTGCTGTCGCTGCCGCTCTTCCTGTCGGGTGCCCGCGTCAGCCTGGCCGCCACCATCGTCGTGATCTGCATCGTGACCGTGTCGCTCGTGGTGCTGACGGGCTGGGCCGGTCAGGTGAGCCTCGGGCAGGTCGCGTTCATGGGCATCGGGGCCGCCGTCGGCGCGTGGCTGACGGTGACCTGGCAGTGGGATCTGTCGGTGGTGATCCTCGCCTGCGGGCTGGTGGGAGCCGCCACGGCGATGCTCATCGGCATCCCCGCGCTGCGCATCCGCGGCCTGTTCCTCGCGGTGGCGACGCTCGCGTTCGCGATCGCCACGTCGTCCTACCTGTTGAACAAGCGCTACATCGACTGGCTGCCCGAGTCCCGCATCGAGCGGCGACCGTTCCTCGGCCGGATCGCCATCGACACCGAGGCCCGCTACTACTACCTCTGCCTGGCCTGCTTGCTCATCGCCATCGTCATGGTGCGGGGGATCCGCAACAGCCGGGCCGGGCGGGCGCTCATCGGCGTGCGGGACAACGAGCGGGGCGCGCAGGCGTACGGCATCAACATCATCAGCGCCAAGCTCACCGCGTTCGCGGTCTCCGGGTTCCTCGCGGCAGCAGCCGGCGCGCTGTTCGTCCACGGCCAGCAGAGCCTGGGCATCCAGCCGTACGCGCCGGCCCGCAGCTTCCAGGTGTTCATCCTCGTCGTGATCGGCGGGTTGGGCTCGATCCCCGGCGCCGTGCTCGGCCCGGTGGTGATCGAGGGCCTCGAGTACTTCCGCTCGGCCTTCCCCGACAGCATCCGCAGCGTGCTGTTCTTCTTCACCACCGGCGTGGGCCTGATCATCATCCTGCTCTTCCTGCCCGGCGGCTTCAGCCAGGTGTACTACGGCGCTCGCGACCGGATCCTGCGAGCGATCGCCGACCGGCGGGGGATCCACGTGCCGAGCCTCTTCGCCGATCGGCGGGCACCGGACGAGCCCGTCGAGGTCGAGGAGGCGTCGATCACCGAGGTGGAGACCGAGCGGGTCGTCGCGGTTGCCGGAGCGGACTCGTGAAGCGGCTGCGCAGCATCGTCGGGTCGGAGTCGGCCACGCCGCTCGTCCTGCTGTTCCTCCTCAACGCCGTCGACGAGCTCGATCGCACCGCGTTCCAGGTGCTCACGCCGGAGATCCGCGACGCCTTCGGCCTCGACAACCAGGGAATCCTCTCGATCATCGCGCTGGTGGCCGCCATCGGACTCGGCCTCCAGCCCTTCATCGGGTTCCTCGGCGACCGCCGCAGCCGCGTCCGCATCGCCGTGGCTGGCGCCACCGCGTGGGGCATCTTCTCCCTCCTCACCGGCTTCGCGCCCGTCCTCGTCCTGCTCGTGGCGGCACGGTGCGGGTCGGCCCTCGGCCGCATCGTCAACGACCCGACCCACAACTCGCTGCTCGCCGACTACTACCCGCCCGACCGGCGGCCCGGCGTGTACGGCCTGCACCGGGCGGCCAACTCCGCCGGGCAGATCGTCGGGCCGCTGGCGGCCGGCGGTCTCGCCTACGCCTTCGGCTGGCGGGCGCCCTTCATCGTGCTGGCCGTCCCGACCCTCGTCCTCGTGATCGTCGCCTACCGCCTCCTCCGCGAGCCGGTGCGCGGCCGCTTCGAGCGATCAGCCATGGGCGCCGACGAGCTGGCGTCGGTCGAGGAGACGCCGCCGTCGCTCAGCGAGGGCTGGCGCATCTGCAACGAGGTCCGGAGCGTGAAGCGGATCTGGGTGTCGCTGCCGTTCCTCGCCATCGCCCTGATCGGTCTCAGCAGCCTCACGAACATCTACTACGAGGACACCTTCGGCCTGAACGAGGCCCAGCGGGGCGTCGTGTCGGCCATCGCCGAGCCCTTCCAGCTGCTCGGCATCGCCCTGTTCATCCCGTTGAGCATCCGCCTCGTGAGCCGCTACGGGCCGGGCGTCGTCCTTCGCATCGTGTCGATCACGGGCACCATCGGCGCCGTCCTCCTCGTGGCGTTCGCGCTGGCGCCGACGCTGCCGCTCGCCGTCGCCTCCCACATCGCGCTGACGTCGGTCATCGGCGCGGTGGCGCCCGGCATCTACGCGACGCTCTCCCAGGTGCTGCCGCCGCGGGCCCGTGCCCTCGGCTTCTCGCTCGGTTCGCTCTGGGTGCTGCCCGGTCTCATCGTGCTGATCGTCATCGGAGGCGTCGCCGACGACTCGGGCATCCGCACCGGCCTGCTCGTGCTCGTGCCCGTCTTCCTGCTCGGCACCTACCTGCTGGCGTCGGCCGGCCAGTTCGTCGACGCCGACATCGCCAAGGTGCGGTCGGCATCAGTCGCCCGAGCAGAGGTGCAGCAGGCTCGGGCCGAGGGCCGCCAGAAGCTGCTGCTGGTGAAGGACCTCGACGTCGCGTACGGCTCGGTCCAGGTGCTGTTCGGCGTCAACTTCGAGATCGAGCAGGGCGAGGTCGTCGCGCTCCTCGGCACCAACGGCGCCGGCAAGTCGACGCTGCTGCGCGCCATCTCCGGGCTGCAGCCGGCCAGTGCGGGTGCCGTCATCTTCGACGGGGAGGACATCACCTTCGCGTCGCCACAGCTCGTCGCCTCGCAGGGCGTCATCCAGGTTCCCGGCGGCAAGGGCGTCTTCCCGGGCCTGACCGTGGCCGAGAACCTGCGGATCGCCGGGTGGCTCTACCAGAAGGACGCGCAGTACGTCGACGACGCCATCGCACGGGTCACGTCGATGTTCCCCGTGCTGCGGGAGCGATGGGATCAGCCCGCCGGGCTCCTGTCGGGCGGCGAGCAGCAGATGGTGACGCTGGCGCAGGCGTTCATCGCCAAGCCCCGGCTGCTGATGATCGACGAGCTGTCGCTCGGCTTGGCGCCGGTCATCGTCGAACAGCTGCTGGGCATCGTCCGCGCCATCCGCGACCAGGGAACGACGCTGATCCTCGTCGAGCAGTCGGTCAACGTCGCGCTGACCGTCGCCGAGACGGCGTACTTCATGGAGAAGGGCGAGATCCGGTTCAAGGGGCCGACCGCCGAGCTGCTCGAGCGGCCCGACGTGTTGCGCTCGGTGTTCCTCGAGGGCGCGGCGGCCAAGGACAAGACGGCCGCGCGCCCGAAGCGGCGGCGCACGCAGATCGTCGGCTCCCAGGTGGGGGGCAACGGGAAGGAAGCGGAGACCGGCGGGGGCGAGCAGGTGCTCGAGGTGCGCAACCTCGTCAAGTCCTTCGGCGGCATCCGCGCCACCGACGACGTGAGCTTCTCGCTCGGCCGCAACGAGATCCTCGGGTTCATCGGCCCGAACGGCGCCGGCAAGACGACCCTGTTCGACCAGATCTCCGGCTATCTCGACCCCGATCACGGCACGATCCTGTTCGACGGCCTCGACGTCACCACGGTGGGCCCGGACGCTCGGGCCCGGCTCGGTCTCGGCCGTTCGTTCCAGGACGCCCGGCTGTTCCCGTCGCTGACGGTCACCGACACCCTGAAGCTGGCGTTGGAACGGCAGCTGCCGCTCCGGGATCCGGTGGCGGCGGCGCTGCACCTGCCCGTCGTCACCCTCACCGAGCGGGCGCTCGCCGCCCGCGTCGACGAGCTCATCGAGCTGATGGGGCTGCAGGCCTTCGCCGACAAGTTCGTCGGCGAGCTCTCCACCGGCAGCCGCCGGATCGTCGACCTCGCCTGCGTGCTCGCCCACGAGCCCGACGTCATCCTCTTCGACGAGCCGTCCTCGGGGATCGCCCAGCGGGAGACCGAGGCGCTCGGGCCCCTGCTCGTGCGGATCCGCGAGGCGACCAGGGCGAGCATCCTCGTGATCGAGCACGACATGCCGCTCATCCAGTCGGTCTCCGACCGCCTCATCGCGCTCGACCTCGGCCGCGTCCTCGTGAGCGGCGCGCCCGCTGACGTGATCAACCATCCCGCCGTCGTCGAGGCCTACCTCGGCACCGACGACGCCGTCATCTCTCGTTCCGGGAGGAAGTAACGACCATGGACCCGCTCAAGCTCTTCACCCGCTACCGGCCGTACCTCGCCATCGTCGGCGCGGTCGTCGCCCTGGTCTGGTTCCTGCCCGGCGGCGGTGATGGCGGTACCACCGCGTCCGTCGGTGGTCCGGGCGTGACCGTCGCCGGCCAGCAGGCCGTCGGCGGGAGCTCCGGCGGCAGCGGCGCCGACGGCACCGGCTCCACCACCAACGGGGTCGCGGGCGGCGGTGCGACCGCCGGCGGCTCGGTGTCGGGCAGTGGGTCGGTGTCGGGGTCCGGGTCCGGTGGGAGCGGGTCGATCAGCGATGGCCCGGTGGCGACGCCGGCGGGCGGGGTCGGTCCGAACTGCGATCCGGCGACGGGTCGCATCAAGGTGCCGACCATCTACGCGCCGCCGTGCGTCAGCCCGTTCAGCGGTGACAACGGCGGGGCCACCTACCGCGGCGTCACCGCCGACACCGTCAGGGTCGTGTACTTCCAGCCCGAGGCCGACCCGGCGGTGCAGGCCGCCCTCACCGCCGCCGGCGCCGCGAACTCCAACGCGGAGCAGGAAGCGACGATGCGCGACTACTTCGACTACTTCAACGCCCACTACGAGACGTACGGTCGCACGGTCGAGCTCACGGTGCGGCAGGGGAGCGGCGACAGCGAGGACGACGCCGTCGGGCGCGCCGACGCGCTGGCGATCATCCACGAGGACAAGGCGTTCGCGGTGATCGGCTCGCCCACGTCGATCAAGTTCGTCGAGGAGCTGGCGGCGAACGGCGTGCTGTGCATCTGCACCACCTCCCAGCCCCAGGAGCTCTACGAGCGGTTGGCGCCCTACGTCGGCTACACGAGCCTGATGTCCTCGACGCAGGGCTACATCCACCGGGCCGAGTACGTCGGCAAGCGCCTGGCCGGCCGCCTCGCCGCGCATGCCGGCACGAGTGACGGGATCCCGATGAACACCGAGCCGCGGAAGTTCGGGCTGCTCTGGTACGAGACGCCCGACAACGCGTACGCGGCAGGCGTGAACTTCTTCGTCGAGGAGCTCAAGAAGTACGGCGTGACCCTCGCGGAGAACCTCGCCTACCCGAGCAACTACGCCCAGGCCTCGGAGCGGGCGCGCACGCTCATCCAGCGGCTCAAGAGCGCCGGGGTCAACTCGCTGATCTTCTCCGGTGACCCGATCGCCCCGGCGATCTTCACCAAGGAGGCGACCCGCCAGCTCTACTTCCCCGAGTGGATCCTGACGGGGTCGGCGCTGACCGACACCACGCTCTTCGCCCGCACCTACGACCAGCAGCAGTGGAACAAGGCGTTCGGGATCTCCTTCCTGGTGGCCCGCAGCCCCGAGGAGGCCGGCACCGCCTACAAGGTCCACCTGTGGCACCACGGCCGCACGCCGGCCGCCTACAACCAGTACGGCGTGATCTATCCCGGTCCCGCCACGCTATTCAACGGCATCCACCTCGCCGGCCCGAACCTCACGGTCGAGACCTGGCAGCAGGGGCTCTTCTCCTATCCCCTCACCGGCGCCGGTCGGAAGACCAGCACGACCACCTCGTTCGGGAACCACGGCATCTGGCCGTTCACCGACTACACGAACTTCGACGATGTCACCGAGATCTGGTGGGATCCGACGGCGAGCGGAGAGGACGAGGTCGGCAACCAGGGCGTGGGCATGTACCGCTACGTCGACGGCGGCGCCCGCTACCTGCCGGGTCAGCATCCGTCCTCGGATCCCAAGGCGTTCGAGCCCGAAGGGTCGGTGACCGTGTACGAGACGCCGCCGCCGGGCGAGGAGCAACCCGACTACCCGCACGAGGACCACTAGCCGGTGTCAACCGTCCAGGTACACCAGACCGGAGCCCTCGGTCTCCTCGAGCTGCCGCGCCAGCATGGCGAGGTCGTCGGGCGGGAGGGTGCCGGCGAGGTGCACGAAGCGGCCGCCGGTCTGGGGGAAGCGCAGCTCGGATCCGGTCGCGCTGAGCACCAGCGCGCCCGCACCGACGGCGCCGCCATCGATCGCTGGTGCGTCGGGCGGCGTCGCGAACGCCGGCACCCGTCCGAGGGTGCCGCCCTGGTGGACGGTCACGTAGTCGGCGCCGCGGACGAACACGTCGACGGTCCCGGCGACCACGGCCGAACGACCCGGCTCGGCGAAGCGCTCGGTCTGCGGCGTGATGACGCTGAACCGACCGACGTGCGCGAAGCCGCGGGGGCGGGCCGCTTCGGGGAGCACCCAGAACGACCCCTCGGCACCGCTGTCGGGGTCGACGGGACGCGACGAGCCGCCGCCCTGGTCGACCGACAGGACGATGTCGCCGGCGGCGAACAGGTCGTCGTCGATCGCGGGCGAGAGGTCGATCTCGACCGCCCGTCGGTGCAGCGTGGGCCGACCGCCGAGGAAGAGGGTCTCCTCCAGCAGCAACCCGTCACCGTCGATGCAGGACTCGGCATGCTCGTCCTCGGTGATGGGCACGAGCGGACCGGCACCGAGGAGGGTTCCCGACCGCAGCACCTGGCATCGCCGTCCCGCCACGGTGCGGTGCTCGCCCCGCTCCAGGAGCCCGGCGGCCTCGCCGGCCGCCACGATGGGTGCCATCCGCACGTCCGAGGGGGCCAGGCCCGGCACGCGGGCGAACACCAGCGGCGTGTCGCTGGCCTCGATCCGCAGGCGGTCCATGACCGCCACCTGGACCGCCACCACCTCGGCGCCCGGCGGGGCGCCGGCCCGCGTCTCCAAACGGCTGTCGAACGGCGGCCGCACCCAGAGCTCATCGGTGCTCGCCTCGACGGCGTCGTCGGCGAGGTCGTCGAGCAGGTAGACGATCCGGTACGGGTGCTCGGTGACGCCGATCTCGAGGTCGGGCTCGGCGGGGTCGTCGCGCCCCGTGAGCGCGGTGACGGCCAGCGCGACCGCCGCCGCTGCCGCGCCGGCGCCGAGGACGAGCCTGCGGTTCATCGACCGACGACCGTACGGGTCGCGGGCCTCGTGTGCGGGGAGCCGGGCTCGTGAGCGTCGTCGCGGAGGAGACCCAGGTGGTCGACGTGCGCGAGCAGCCAGCCGAGGAGGGCTACCTGCGGTCGGCCAGCGAGACCGCCGAGCGCGAGCGCACGCGGCTGGCCGCGGCGGCGGGGCGCCCCGCTGTCCTCGCCGCGCTCAGCCGCGTGGGGCTCCGTCTCCGCCACGCCGGCAGCGAGGAGGCGGCCCGCAACGGCCTGCGCTACCAGCCGGTGGCGTGGACGGCCATCGCTCTCGTCGCCGTCTCCTTCTTCTGGCCGGGCCGGCCCGACGCCGCGGCGCCGCCGTCGGCGCCGATCGCAACGGCGACCGTGACGCCCACCACGACCGTGCCGCCGGCGCCCACGCCCACGCCGACGACCCTGCCTCCGGTGTCGCTGCCGGCGACCGGCCCGGCGGCGCCGCCGCCGGCGGTTGCCACCACACCCACGACGACGACGACCACCATCACCGCGCCGCCCGCGCCCGCGGCCGAGGAGCCGCTGACGGTGCGGGGCTTCGGGTGGGCCAGCGTCCTCGCCGGCACCGGGGTGGCGGCCGCCGAGGTGCCCGAGGGCACGATGCCGATCTCGGCGCGGCTCGGGCAGACCGACAAGGTCACCTTCATCCGGCTGTCGGGCACGGTCAGCACGCTGATCCTCGAGGAGGACACCGGCGGTGCGCGTGAGGCGATGGGCGCCGGCACCGTGCTCGCCTGCGCGGTGATCGACGAGGGCTGGTCCGAGGCGCCCGACCAGTCCTTCGACGACGCGCCGGCGTGGGACCCCGACCGCTGCGTGGCGAGCACCGAGGCCGACGACGTGTGGACCTTCGACCTCTCCGGCTTCGACGACCGGACCGGCGACCGCGGCTTCGCCCTCGTTCCGGGGTCCGACGCGCCGCCCGACTTCCAGATCACGCTCCGCCCGGCGTAGAGAGGGGCGAAACCCCGGGGCCGAGGGGCGGGCCCGCGTACGCTTGACCCATGTTGCGGCCGTCGCTGCCCGTCACCGGGGCCTGGCGTCCCGGTGATCCGCCGGGCCGGCGCCGCTTCGTGTACCTCGGGACCGACCGGCCCTTCGTGCTCGAGGGCGGCGGCACGCTCGACGACGTCGCCATCGCGTACGAGACCTGGGGCGAGCTGAACGGCGACGCCAGCAACGCCGTGTTCGTCTGCCACGCGCTCACCGGCGACAGCCACGCCCACGGGCCGCTCGAGCCGGGTCACCCGAGCGCCGGCTGGTGGAACAACCTCATCGGGCCGGGCAAGCCGATCGACACCGACCGCTACTTCGTCGTGTGCGCCAACGTTCCCGGCGGCTGCCAGGGCAGCACCGGGCCGGCCAGCCTGCCGCCGGGCACCACGACCCAGCGCCCCTACGGCAGCACGTTCCCCGTCATCTCCATCCGCGACATGGTCCGCAGCCAGGTGGCGGTGGCCAACGCCCTCGGGGTCAAGCAGTGGTTGGCCGTCATCGGCGGGTCGATGGGCGGCATGCAGGTGCTCGAGTGGGGCGTCATGTTCCCCGAGCGCACGCGCGGGCTCATCGCCATGAGCACGGCGGTGGCCGCCAGCGCCCAGCAGATCGCGTGGTGGTCGACCGGCCGTCGCGCCATCCGCCTCGACCCCAAGTGGCGGGGCGGCGACTACTACGACGCGCCCGAGGGCGACGGTCCGAGCGAGGGGCTCGCCATCGCCCGCATGATCAGCCAGATCACCTTCCGCTCCGACGACGTGTTCACGCAGCGCTTCGGCCGCGAGGTGGTCGAGCCGCTCGACGGCGGCTTCGCGCTGTGGCAGCGCTTCCAGGTCGAGCGCTACCTCGAGTACCACGGCGACAAGCTGGCCCGGCGGTTCGACGCCAACAGCTACCTCACGCTCACCAAGGCGATGGACCTGCACGACATCGCCCGCGGCCGGAGCAGCCTCGAGGCCGCCGCCGCCCGCATCGCCGCGCCCACCCTCGTGCTGGGCGTCAGCAGCGACATCCTCTACCCGCCCTACCAGCAGCGCCAGATCCGCGACCTCCTCCACGCCCAGGGCACGCCGTGCGAGTACGTCGAGATCGACAGCCCCCACGGCCACGACGGGTTCCTCATCGAGCCGAGCGCCATCGGCCCCCACGTCGCCGAGTTCCTGACCGCCATCGAGAAGGACGAGACCGACCCGTGACCGAGCACGTCGACAAGCCCGACACCGTCGCCATCACCGCCGGCCGCGCCGCCAACGGCCGAGCCCTCGCCACGCCGCTGTGGAGCTCGAGCACCTTCGAGACACCCGACGTCGACGCCAGCCTGGTGGCGGCGACCACCCCGAAGGCCCGCGAGTTCTACAGCCGCTACGGCAACCCCACCGTCAACGCGTTCGAGGACGCCATCGCCGCGCTCGAGGGCGCGGAGGCGGCCCAGGCCTTCGCCAGCGGCATGGGAGCCATCACCACACTGGTGCTGGCGATGTGCAGCCAGGGCGACCACGTGGTGGCCCAGCACCAGACGTTCTCCACCACGCAGCTGCTGTTCGGGCCGGTGTGCGCCCGCTTCGGCATCGAGGCGACGATCGTCGACGGCACCGACGCCGACGCCATCGCCGCCGCCGTGCAGCCCAACCGCACGCGCCTCATCTTCGTGGAGACCCCGGCCAACCCGCTGCTCAACCTCGTCGATCTCGACGCCGTCGCCGCCATCCCGGGGCCGATCAAGGTGTGCGACTCCACGATGGGCGGGCCGATGATCCAGCGGCCGCTCGACCACGGGTTCGACCTCGTGATGCACTCCGCGACCAAGAGCATCGCCGGGCACAACGACGCCACCCTCGGCGTGGTCGCCGGCCCCGCCGACCTCATCGGTTGGATCTGGAGCTACCACACGATCCACGGAGCGACCGCCAGCCCCCACGACGCCCTCAACGGCCTGCGGGGCGTGCGCACCCTCGGCGTGCGCATGCGTCACCAGAGCCAGGCCGCCCAACGCATCGCCGAGGACCTCGCCGAGCATCCGAAGGTGCGGGCCGTGCACTACCCCGGCCTCGACAGCCACCCCCAGCGCGACCTGGCCAAGCGGCAGATGACGATGGGCGGCGGCGTGCTCAGCTTCGAGGTGGCCGGCGGGTGGGACGCCGGGAAGGCGGTGGCCGAGTCGCTGCGGCTCGCCCACCTGGCGCCCAGCTTCGGGGGGCCCGAGACGCTCGTGACCCACGTGGCGTCGACCACCGCCGCCAACCTCACCGAGGAGGAGCGGGCGGCGATGGGGATCGACGAGGGCCTGGTGCGCTACTCGGTCGGCCTCGAAGACCCTGCCGACCTCATCGACGACCTGCACCAGGCGATCGATCGCGCGTAACCCGGCGCGGTTCCGGGCATCCTGAACCACCGTGCCCGTCAAGCTCCTCGCCGTCGCGGTCGCGCTCGCGCTGGCCGTGACCGGCTGCTCCGGCGGCGACGACGACGACGCCGCCGAGGAGGCCGACACCACCACCACGACGGTGGTCGAGCCCCAGGTCGCGCTGCGCGTGACGAGGGCCGAGCTCGTCAGCCCCCACGCCGAACGGGCCCCGCTCGACGGCGGCACCATCGACGAGGTGGTCGACGTGGTCGAACGGCTCCTCCTCGTGACGGCGGCCCGCCCGCTCGCCCTCGGCGCCGCCGGCGGCGGCTTCGTGGCGCTGTTCACCCCCGACGCCGGGGCCCGGGCGGCGGGCGCCGACCGCGCCGCGTTCTTCGACGAGGGCGTGCCGAGCTTCGGCCGGCTGCGGCGCACGACCGGCACCATCGAGATGACCGGGCTCGCCGACTTCGACGGCCCCGCCGCCGCGCTCGTCGTCGCCCAGTTCGACTGGTCGGCGGCGAGCCGAGAGCGGCCCGGCGACCGGGTCGAGCGGCGCGGGGAGCTGTCACTCGTCCGGCAGGGCGGCAACTGGCGGATCGGTGCGTACACGATCGCCGTCACCCGCACGATCGGGGCGACGACGACCACGACGACGGCGGCCAGCGAGTGAGGCGGGCCCTCGCTGTCCTCGTGGCGGTCGCCATGGTGTGGACTGCCGACCTCGTGCACGACCACGCATCGGCCGAGACCGTCCTCACCAAGGTCGAGCCCACCGGCCTCGCCGGCTACGACCCCGGCCAGTGGACGGACACCACCTTCGTGCTCGTCGTGGGCAGCGACGAGCGGGCCGGGCTCGGCGGGGCCCGCGCCGACGCCCTCCACGTCATCGGCCTGAACCCCCGGGAGGGGAAGGCGACGATCCTCAACATCCCGCGTGACACCTGGGTCGACATCCCCGGCCGGGGCCCGGGCCGGGTGAACGAGGCCTACGACCGCGGCGGCCCCCAGCTCCAGGCCGAGACGGTGCAACGGCTGACCGGCGCGCCGATCTCCTTCGTGCTGGTCACCACCTTCGACGGGTTCATCGCCATGGTCGACGCCTTCGGCGGCGTCGAGGTCGACGTGCCGTTCCTCATGAGCGACCCCAACTCGGGGGCCGCCTTCAACCCGGGACCGGTGCGGATGACGGGGGAGCGAGCACTGGCGTTCACCCGCAACCGGCACATCCCCGACGGCGACATCCGCCGGACCGCGAACCAGGGCCAGCTGATCATCCACGCCCTCGCCGAGCTGCGGCAGAAGGGGCGGTCGCCGATCGACGTGGTCGGCTACCTCGACGTGCTCTTCCGCAACGTGCGGGTCGACGGCGTGAGCGCCACCGATCTCTACCGGCTGGGTCGGGCGGCGCTGCGCATCGACCCCGGGCAGGTGCGCAACTACACGATGCCGTCGCGCATCGGGGCGGTGGGCCGGGCGTCGGTGGTGTTCCCCCGCCAGCCCGACGCGGCGGACGTCTTCGCCGACTTCGTCGACGACGCCATCCTGCAGTCGCACTAGCGGCTAGACCTCGGAGGTGCCCGAGCTCGCCGAGGTCGAGTACTACCGCCGGCTCGCCGAGCAAGCTCTCCACCGCGAGATCGCCGACGTCGACACCCCCGACGCCTGGTTCCTGAAGGGCGGCCTCACCGGTCCCGCGCTCCGGCGAGCGGTCGTCGGTCGCTCGTTCACGGCCGCTCGCCGGATCGGCAAGCTCCTGCTGCTCGACTCCGGCGCCGGGCCGGTCGTGGGCCTGCGCTTCGGGATGACGGGAGTGCTGCTCGTCGACGGCGGGCGAGGCGTCGAGGACCTCCTGTACGCGAGCGAGCGGGACGAGCCGGCCTGGGACCGGGTGACGTTCCGGTTCGCCGGCGGTGGCGACCTGCGCATCCGCGATCCGCGCCGCCTCGGCGGGGTGGTGCTGGACCCCGACGAGGGGGCCCTCGGAGCCGACGCCGCCACTGCGACGCTGGGCGAGCTGCGGGCGGCGCTGGGCGCCAGCACCGCGCCGCTGAAGGCTCGGCTGATGGACCAGGCCCGGCTGGCGGGCGTGGGCAACCTGGCGGCCGACGAGATCCTGTGGCGGGCCGGGCTCGACCCGGCGCGGCCCGCCGGCGGCCTCAGCGACGCCGAGGTGCGACGCCTCCACCGCCACCTGCGGGCGACCTTCGCCGACCTGCTCGCCGGCGGCGGCTCCCACACCGGCCGGTTGCAGGCCCATCGGGTCGCCGGCGGCCGCTGTCCGAAGGACGGGACCGCGCTCGTGCGCCGCACGGTGGGGGGCCGCACCACGTGGTCCTGCCCCCATCACCAGCGGACGAGCCAATAGCGTCGCCGGCCATGTCCCGCCGGTGGCTCGCGACGGTGCCGGCCGTCGTGCTGCTGCTCGTCGCCGGGCGCGCCGCCGCTCAGGACGAGCCCTCGGCGGCCCAGGAGGACCCGACCACGTCGACCACCGAGGCGCCGGCCGAGGAGACGACGACCACCGCGCCCACGCTGCTCCCGCCCATCACCACGCCACCCGAGGACGTCACGACCACCACGACCGAACCCGACGAGGAGACCACCACGACCACGGCGGGCGACGACGAGCCGGGCACCACCGTTCCCGAGGTGTCGCCGTCGACCTTCCCACCCACCACCGAGCAGGGCCCGGTCTTCCCGCCGACCACGTCGGTGTTCGACACCACCACGTCGGTGCCCGACGCGGGAGGGTCGGCGGGTGACGGGCTGAGCACCGACACGCTGGTGCGACTCATCGTCGGCGCGCTGCTGTTGATCGCCGTCGTGCTGAGCGGCGCGACGTGGTGGTACTGGCGGATCACCGATCCGCGGGTGAAGGCATCGCCGTCGGGACGCTGACGGCGCGTCCTCTACGTTCTTCCCATGGCCGAGTCGCTGGATGTCGACGCGATGATCGCGAGGTTCAAGGAGCGGGCGCGGGCGGTGAAGGACCGGCCCCTCCCGCCGATCGCCGGTGAGGAGCGGGCCAAGTTCATCGATCAGGCCCAGCAGGACTTCATGGACTTCGCCATCATCGGCGATGCCACCGGCACCCTCGACGGCGGGATCCTCACGCTCACCGTCGACCTCCGTCCGAAGGAGTAGCCACCGGCGTCCGTGGCACGCTACGGGCGTGGACGAGCGGCTCCAGCAGGCATGTGCCGCGCTCGACGCCGAGAACGCGGGCGACCCGTTCGGCAAGGAGGTCGATCACGCCGAGCGGGCGGTGGCGTGGCTGGCGCGGCTGCGGCCCGACGCCCCTGAGGAGCTGCTGCTGGCGGCGCGGGGCCATCACGTCCGGCGGTGGGAGATCCCGCGGTCGTCCGAGCCGGAGGGCCGGGCCGGGTACCTGCGCTGGAAGCGGCGACTCCAGCAGCACCACGCCGAGATCGTCGGCCGGGTGCTGCGCGACGTCGGCTACGACGACGACATGGTGGCGCGGGTCCAGTCGATCGTGCGCAAGGAGCGGCTGCGGACCGATCCCGACGTGCAGTCGTTCGAGGATGCGCTCTCGCTCGTGTTCCTCGAGACCCAGCTGCGCGACCTGGCGACCAAGCTCGACGACAACCACCTCGTCGACGTCCTGGCCAAGACCCTGCGCAAGATGACGCCGGCGGGCCGGGTGGCCGCCGCCTCGCTGACCTACGACGACCGCTCCCGCACCCTCGTCGAGCGGGCCATCGCCGCCGTCTGATCAGGGTCAGCCGAAGGGGACGCCCTCGGTGTGGGTGGGGCCGTAGAGCACGGGGTTGCCGTCGCGCATGACGACCCGGTCGATGCGCAGGCTGCGCCGCCCGCCCCGGTCGTAGCCGACCCGGTCGGCGTCCCACGCGTGGTACGCCATCCAGAGGGCGCCCTTCGGGTCGCGGAAGAACTCCTGACCCCCCGGTCCGGCCACCGCCCCGGCGCTCGCCACCCACGGCCCCAGGTCCTTGGTGCACGGACCGGCGGGGCTGTGGCAGTGCGCCCAGTTGATGGCATAGCCGGCGGTCTGCCACCGACCGCCCGAGTAGAAGAGGAGCAGCTTGCCGCCGGCACGGACCATGGCCGGGTTCTCGATGATCGGTCCCTCCCACGCCTGGTCGGTGCGCAGCAGCTCGGTGGCCCGACCGGCGAGCTCGAGGCCGTCGGCTCGCAGCGGGCGGGACCAGATGCGGGTCGGTTCGATGCCGGGCGTGCCCTCCGACTTCCACAGCAGCCACGGCCGGCCCCGCTCGTCCACGTAGGGGCTGGGGTCGATGGAGCCGCCGCGGTAGCCCGACTGGCACACGAGCGGGATGGGGTTGGGGTCGACGAACGGGCCGGTGGGCGCGGTGCCGAAGGCCCGGCCGATGCAGTGGATGCCGCCGGTGCGATGGCGTGCCGTGTAGTAGAGGACGTAGCCGCCCGTCGTGCGGAGCATCGACGGTGCCCAGGTCCGCCCCGGCACCGCCCAAGCGGGGAGCGCGGGAAGGGCGTCGCGGTGGAGCACCCACGTGCGCAGGTCGGGCGAGGTGACGAGCTGCACGTTGTGGCCGTAGGCGTTCGTGGCGAGCGCCACGTAGACGCCGTTGTCGTTGAGCACGAACGGGTCGGGAAAGTCGGCGGCCAGCACGGGGTTGCGGTAGGTGCCGACCGGGCCGACGACGGGGATCGCTTCGGATGGTGCTGGTGCGATGACGGTGAGGACGGCCAGCACGAGCAGCAGCGCCGGACCCCGTCGACCCACGACGAGCGATTCGCCACCGAGTCCGAAATGCCTCGTTTCGGCTTCGTAACGGCAGGCGCCGGCTGGCCACGCCGGGCCGACCCGGCGCGTGGGTCGTTTGCACCATGAGGCCCGGTCGCCGAGATGGTGGATCGCCCCGATGCGCGTGCGCCCAGCCGTCGGGCATGCTGATCCGGCGGCGGGCCGCGCGGTCCGCGCCGGAAGGAACCCCAGATGGATGTGCTCGCCCAGTTCGACGTGCTCGTGCCGACGTTCCAGAAGCTCGCCGCCAACACCGGCGCCGGCGACCTCGACCGGTCGACGCCGTGCGAGGGGTGGGCGGTGCGGGACGTGCTCGACCACATGATCGGCGGTGCCACCCAGTTCTCGGCCGTGGTCCGCGGGCAGGCGGCGGGCCCGGTGCCGGCGACCACGGCCGAGTCGCTGGCGGCGATGACGGCCGCGGCGGTGGCCGACATCGACGACGCGTTCCGCGCGCCGGGCGCGCTCGAGCGCACCCTCGACACCCCGTTCGGGACGATGCCGGGCGAGACGTTCGCCCGTCTCGTCGTGCTCGACGGTCTCGTGCACAGCTGGGACCTCGCGACCGCCACCGGCCAGGACCTCGACGTGCCCGACGAGCTGGTCGCCGCCGTCGACGGGTTCGCCCGCGCCGCCATCACGCCGGAGCTGCGAGTGCCCGGGGTCTTCGGCCCCGAGGTCGAACCGCAACCGGACGCCACGCCCATCGAGCGGCTCGTGGCGTTCTGCGGTCGCCAGGCGTGACGGCGGCGGCGCCGGCCGCTGCTCTCGACCAGGCGCGGTCGGCCCTGGTCGCGCAGGACTGGGCCGCCGCCCATGCGGCGGCCACCGCGGTCGTGGCGGCGTCCGACGAGCCGAGCGGCGACGCCCTCGACGTGCTGGCGGAGGCCGCGTGGTGGATCGGGCGCCTCGACGAGTGCATCGACGCCCGCGAGCGGGCGTACGCCGCCTACGAGCGGGCCGGCGCCGACCGGTCGGCCGGCGGCTGCGCGGTGCAGCTGTACTTCGCGTGGGCGCTGAACGGCAAGCCCGCCATCGCCACCGGGTGGCTCCGGCGGGCCCGTCGCTGGCTCGACGGCGACATGGAGTGCGTCGAGTACGGGTTCCTGCTCCTGTACGAGGCGGAGGTCGCCCACGGGGGCGGCGAGCTGGCGCGCGCCAGCGACCTCGCCGGCATGGCCCTCGATCTCGGTCGCCGCCTCCGCTCGCCGGACCTCGAGGCCCAGGCGCTCCAGGCGATGGCGCGCGTCCTGATCGACCGCGGCGAGCCGGCCGACGGCCTGGCCCACCTCGACGAGGCGATGCTGTTCGCCCGCGAGGGGCGACTCAGCCCGCTCGTCGCCGGCCGCGTCTACTGCTCGCTCGTCACCGCCTGTCACGAGCTGGGCGACATCCGCCGGGCCCGCGACTGGACCGACGCCGTCAGCTCGTGGGCGGACGCCCATCCCCGCAGCGCGTTCCCCGGCATGTGCCGCCTCCACCGGGCCGAGCTGCTCCAGTGGCGAGGCGAGTGGGCCGCCGCCGAGGCCGAGGCCCGGCGAGCCGGCGACGACCTCGCCGGCGTGCACGTGCCCACCGCGGCCGCCGCCCACGTGGAGGTGGGGGAGATCCGCCGCCGGCTCGGCGACCTCGACGGCGCCGAGGCGGCGTTCGCCCGCGCCGAGGAGCTGAACGCATCGCCGGCTGCGGGCCGGGCCCTGCTGCGCCTCGCGCAGGGGCGGTTGGAGGCGGCCGACGCGATCATCGCCGGCGCGCTCGCTGCTGCCACCGTCGCCCTGGGGCGGGCGTGGCTGCTCCCGGCCGAGGTGCAGATCGCGGTCGCCCTCGGCGACCTCGACCGGGCCGAGCGCGCCGCCCGCGAGCTGGCGGCGACGGCGACGCACTACGAGAGCCCGATCCTGTTGGCCGCGGCCGAGACGGCGCGTGGACGGGTCGGCCTCGCGGCGGGCGACGCCGAGGCCGTCGCCACCCTTCGGGGCGCGGTGCAGCAGTGGGCCGACCTCGACGTGCCGTACGAGGCGGCCACGACCCGCGTGCTGCTCGCGCAGGCGTGTCGCGGCGCCGGCGACGAGGAGGGGGCGAAGGCGTCGCTGGCGGCGGCGGCCGCGATCTTCGACCGGCTCGGCGCCGTCGTCGACCTCGCCACCGATGGCGGTGACGGGAAGGGGGGCTCGCCGGCCGGGCTCACGGGCCGTGAGGTCGAGGTCCTGCGCCTCGTGGCGGCGGGGAACACCAACAAGCAGATCGCGGCGGCGCTGTACGTGAGCGACAAGACCGTGGCCCGCCACCTCTCGAACATCTTCGCCAAGGTTGGAGTGTCGACGCGGGCGGCAGCGACGGCGTTCGCCTTCGAGCACGGCCTCGTCGGCCGGTGACGTGAGCGACGCCGACGCGGTGTCCGTCGCCGACCAGGTCGCCGAGGCTCTCGGCCGCGGTGACCTGGCGGCCGCCGAGTCGCTCGCCCGGCGCGGCGTCCGCCTCCGCGAGCGGGAGGAGCCGGCGACGAGCGTCGGGCTCGCCGGGGCGTGGGCCGACCTGGCCGCCGTCCATCGCGCACAGGGTCGTCTGGCGGTGGCGCTCGAGGACTACCGGCGAGCGCTGGGCGCGCTCGAGGGGGTGGTCGGTGACGAGGCGTCCTCGGTGGTGGCGGTCATCCAGCACGCCCATGCCGCCCTGCTCGCCGACCTGGGCCGCGACGCCGAGGCCGCCGCCCGCGGCTGATCGCCCGACCCGTTGCGGCTGCGAGACGTTCCGCGAGAGGCTTGCGCCCATGCAGCGGCTCAGCGGGCTCGACGCCAGCTTCCTCTACCTCGAGACCTCGACCTCGCACATGCACGTGGCGAGCACCGTGGTCTACGACCCGTCCAGCCTCCAGGGCGACTGGGACGCCGAGCGGGTCAAGGAGGAGATCGATCGGCGGCTGCACCTGGTGCCGCCGTTCCGGCGCCGGCTGAAGGAGATCCCGTTCCAGCTGCACCATCCGCTGTGGATCGAGGACCCCGACTTCGACCTCGACTACCACGTCCGCCAGGTCGCCGCCCCCGGCCGCGGCGGTCGCGACGACCTCGCCGCGCTCGCCGGCGACATCATCTCCCGGCCGATGGACCGCAGCCGGCCGCTGTGGGACATGACCTTCGTCGAGGGGCTGGAGGACGGCAGCATGGCCGTCGTCACCCGGACCCATCACGCGGCGATCGATGGTGCGTCGGGCATGGACATCACCGTGAACCTGCTCGACCTCACCCCTGAGCCGGCCGAGATCGCACCGCCCGAGCAGGAGTGGAAGCCGGACCGGATCCCGACCGACATCGAGCTCGTGGGCTACGCCGCCCAGTCGCTCGCCCGCCAGCCGGTGTCGGCGTTCAAGGCGGTCCGGCGCACCGCGACCGCCGCCCTCACGCTGCGCCAGCGGAACCGCCAGCCCGACGTGACGCCGCCGCCGGCACCGTTCAGCGCGCCGCACACGCCGTTCAACGGAGCCATCACCGCCCGCCGGTCCTTCGGCATGGCCGACATCGCCCTCGACGACGTGAAGGCGATCCGCACGAAGATGGGCGGCACCGTCAACGACATCGTGCTCGCCATCTGCGCCGGCGCGCTCCGGAGCTACCTCGACGAGAAGGGGGCGCTGCCCGAGGAGGCGCTGGTGGCCATGTGCCCGATCTCGGTGCGCACCGAGGACCAGAAGAACACGATGGGCAACCAGGTGAGCTCGATGCTCGTGTCGCTGGCGACGACCCTCGACGACCCGACCGAACGGGTGCGGGTCATCCAGGAGAGCACCCGGCGGGCGAAGGAGCAGGCCGAGGTCATCGGCGCCGACACGCTGATGAACTGGACCGAGTTCGCGGCGCCGGCCGTGGCCAACATGGCCATGCGGCTCTACTCGCGCATGAAGGTCGCCGACCGGCACCGCCCGCTCTACAACACGGTGATCTCGAACGTGCCCGGCCCCCAGTTCCCGCTCTACATGGCGGGGGCGAAGATGCTGGCGATGTACCCGATGGGCCCGCTCAACGACGGCTCCGGGCTGAACATGACCCTCATCAGCTACATGGGCCAGATCCACTTCGGGCTCGTGGCGTGCCCCGACATGCTTCCCGACGTCGACCACCTCGCCGATCTCATCCCCGAGGCGCTCCAAGAGCTGAAGAAGGCTGCCGGGGTGTGACCGGCTCCACGGTGGGCCGGGTGGCGTCGATCTGGCGATACCCGGTCAAGTCGATGCTGGGCGAGTCGCTCGACGCGTGCGAGGTCGGAGCCCGCGGGCTCGAGGGCGATCGGGCGTTCGCGCTTATCGATCTCGAGGACGGCCGGGTGGCGAGCGCCAAGCAGCCCCGCAAGTGGGGGTCGCTGCTCGACTGCCGGGCGCAGATGGACGGCGACGTTGCGGTGATCACGCTGGCCGACGGCTCCGTCGTGCGCAGCGACGATCCCGAGGTCGACGCCGTGCTGTCGAAGTCGGTCGGCCGGGACGTGCGCCTCGCCGCGACCGCGCCGGCCGACCGCTCGTTCGAGGAGGTGTGGCCGAGCGACATCGACGGCCTCGCGCCGGAGCAGGTGATCCGGGGCTCGGCGATCGGCGAGGTCGACGGCGAGTCGGTGAGCGCCTTCCCCCTCGGCTCGCTCGCGCCGGAGGGGACCTTCTTCGACATGACGCTGCTGCACGTGCTGACCACCGCCACGTTGGAGCGGCTCGCGGCGCTCGCCCCGGACGCCACGTTCGACGTCCGCCGCTACCGGCCGAACGTGCTCGTCGAGATCGACGGCAGCACCGGCTTCGTCGAGAACGACTGGCCGGGCCGGGCGCTGCACCTCGGTCCCGAGGTCGTCGCGCCCGTCTCGATGGTGACGATGCGGTGCGTGATGACGACGCTGGCCCAGGGCCACGGTGACCTGCTCCGCGACCGTGACACGCTGCGGGCCATCGCCGCCCACAACCGGGTGGAGATCCCGGGGTTCGGCACGTGGGCGTGCGCCGGCGCCTACGCCGACGTCGCCGCCGGCGGTCGCCTCCGCGTGGGCGACCCGGTCACCCTCACGGCGCCGGCGTGACGGAGGTGACCGTCCACGTGTGGTCGGTCCGGCGCTCCACCTCGATGCGGACGACGGGGTCCTCGCCGACGAGCCCGGAGTCGTAGACCCGCCGGGCCCCGTCGTCGGACCGCTCGACGAGGGTGCTGCACAGCAGCGGCTGGCCGGTCTCCATGGCCCCCTCGGCGTCACTGCAGCCGTGCAGGTGGACCGCACCGGCGCCGAAGCGGGCCTCGGCACGGTCGAACCACCATCCGGTGATCGTCGTCACCGGCGACCAGGGGGCGCCGTCGTACCGCGTGCCGAGCTCGGGCCAGGGCGAGACGGCGGTGACGGTCCATCCAGCAGGGGTCGACTCGAGCAGCACGTCGGCGCCCCAGTCGGTGGCGTAGACGCCGACCCGATGGATCCGGACGTCGCCGAGATCCTCGCTCAGGGACGAGCACAGCCCGATGAGCACCTCGGCGCTCGTGGCCGGGCAGGCCCCCAGATAGGGGCCAGTGGCGCCGGGGAAGACCTCGTGCCGGTTGACCTCGAGCCAGGTCCCGATCGCGTCCGTCGGGCTCACCCCGGCCGTCCGCACGACCTCGCCGCCGTCGCCGCGGAGGGACAGGCCGAGCCCGATGGTGGCAGCGACCACGGCCAAGAGGGCGAGCGTGGAACCGAGCGCCCGACCGAGATGGTGCGCATGCCGGTGACGACCCAGGGCGACTGCGGACATCGCTGCCTCCACCCCCATCAGACCGCTCGGAGGGGCCGCCGGCAAGAGACCTTGGTCCCCCCGGGGTCAACCCCTCCCGACAGCGGCTGGTATCCTCGTCAACCCACGCGGACGTGGCTCAGCTGGTAGAGCATCACCTTGCCAAGGTGAGGGTCGCGGGTTCGAATCCCGTCGTCCGCTCCACACGAACCCCTGCCTCAGGCAGGGGTTTTGTGCTTCTGAGCAGCGGTTTCGC
>DATLFP010000030.1:0-114255 GCA_035540955.1 Acidimicrobiales bacterium | reverse complement strand
CCTCCACGGTGCCGAGCAGGCCCACGAAGAACAGCATGTTGTTCAGCAGCTTCACCACGTTGCCGGCACCGACGTCGCCGACGTGGAACACGCGGTCGCCGATCACCTCGAGCAGCGGGAGCTGGGCGGCGTACGCGTCGGCGTCGCCGCCGACCATGACCGCCAGCGAGCCCTTGCGGGCGCCGCCGACGCCGCCGGAGACGGGAGCGTCGAGGAAGCCGACGCCGCGCTCGGCGGCGCTCGCCGCCAGCGCCCTGACCACCTCCGGCGCGTTCGTGGACAGGTCGACGATCGTCGTTCCCGCTGCCGCGCCAGCGAGCACGCCGGCCGCGCCGGTGACGACCTCGGTGACGTCGGCCGGGTTGGGCAGGGACAGGAACGTGACGTCGCTGGCGTCCGCCACCGCCCGGGCGCTGTCGGCCCACGCCGCCCCGGCGTCGAGGAGGTTGGCGGCGGACTCGGCGCGCACGTCGTGCACCGTGAGGCGGTGGCCGGCGGCGAGGAGGTTGGCGGCCATCGGGTTGCCCATGGTGCCGACGCCGACGAAGCCGACCTGGCGCGCTCCCCCGTCGGTCATCCCTGCTCGTCCTCGGCGGTGACCTCGGCCAGCGCCTGCAGCGCGGAGACCGCCACCGGCCAGCCGGCGTAGTGGGCGAGGTGCAGGAACAGCTCCTCGAGCGTGTCGCGGGTGATGCCGAGGTTGAGGGCCCCGCGCAGGTGGATGCGCAGCTGGGCGTCGCGCCCGAGGGCGGCGAGGGTGGTGACCGTCGCCAGCGACCGCTCCCGCAGCTCGAGCCCCGGCCGCGACCAGACGTCGCCGAACAGGTGGCCCATCGTCATGTCCCGGAACGCGTCGGGCAGGGCCGGGCCGCTCCGGGGCAGGCCGAGGCGCTTGTAGATCTCCACACCCCGGGCGCGGGACTCGTCGTCCATGGTCGTCTCCTTGGTTCAGGTGAGGTGGGCGATGACCGGCAGGTGCGTCACGCCGACGAGCCGGTTGTTCCTCGGCCACACCGGTGGGCCGGCGAGCTCGAGCCGATCGACGCCGGCGAACAGCTCCTCGACCATCACCCGGATCTCGAGGCGGGCGAGGCTGGCGCCGAGACAGAAGTGCTTGCCGAGCCCGAACGCCACGTGCGGGTTGGGGTCGCGACCGACGTCGAACCGGAACGGCTCGGCGAACACCGCCTCGTCGCGGTTGGCCGACATCTCCCAGTAGGTCACCTTGTCGCCGGCCCGGATGGTCTCCCCGCCGAGCTCGACGTCGCGCGTCGCGGTGCGCCGCTTGTACGCCGACGGCGTCGTCCACCGCAGGATCTCCTCGACCGCGGTCTTCATGAGCCCGGCATCGGCGCGCAGGCGGTCGAGCTCGTCCGGGCGCTCGACGAAGGCGAGGACCGCGCCGGCGATCGCGCCGCGCGTCGTCTCGGCCCCGGCGGGGAACAGCAGGTTGAAGAACGCCTTGAGCTCGCGGTCGGTGAGCGGTGCGGTGTCCTCGTCGCCGGCGTGCACGATGACCGACAGGATGTCGTCGGCCGGCTGCCGCCGCTTCGTCTCGACGAGCGACGCGCCGTACGCGCCGAGCGCGTCGAGCGCGTCGGCGCCCAGCACCTGGCCGGTGTCGGCCTCGATGCCCTCGTTGACGATGGCGGCGAGCTGCCGCCGATCCTCCTGAGGAACGCCGAGGATGCTGCAGATCGCCTGGAGCGGGAGCTCCTGGGCGACGGCGCCGACGAGGTCGAACGGCTCGCCCACCGGCAGGCCGGTGACGATCTCGCGCGCCCGCCGCCGCAGGTCGTCCTCCAGCGCGCCGATGGTGCGGGCGGTGAACCCGCGGTTGACGAGCGATCGCAGCCGCCAGTGCTGCGGGTCGTCGGACTGGTTCAGGCTGATGCCGGCGCCCCGGCTGTCGTCGATGGCGGTGCCACCCTCACCCGAGGAGAACGTGGCGGGGTCGCGCATGACGGCAACCGCGTCGTGGTACCGGCTCACGACCCAGAACCCGACGCCGCCCGGCGTGTGCTCGGTGGGCCGGTGCCACCACACGGGATGCTCGCGGCGCAGCCACGTGAACCACCCGTGGGGGAACCCCTGCTCGAAGCTGCGCCCGGCCGACAGATCGATCGCGGTGGCATCCACGCCCGCCATGATCCACCAACGGGATCGGCTCGTGCCGCGGCGCAGCGACCGGACCGGTCCTGCCAGCACCCGGCGTCGTCGGCGGGTAGCGTGCGTCGCCCGAAGCACTCCAGGGGGGAGACCATGCTCGGCCACTACCGCGTCCTCGACGTGTCCGACGAGCGGGGCCAGATGGCGGGCGCCATCCTGGCCGGACTGGGCGCCGACGTGGTGCTGGTGGAGCCGCCGGGGGGCTCGCCGTCGCGCCGCCTGGGCCCCTTCGCCGGCGGCGCGCCCGACCCCGAGCGCTCGCTGTCGCACTGGGCGGTCAACCGCGGGAAGCGCTCGGTCGTGCTCGACCTGGCCGGGTCCCCCGCCGACCGTGCGCGCCTCGTCGACCTGGCGCGGGGGGCCGACGTCCTCGTGGAGTCGTCGGACCCCGGCACCATGGCGGCGCTCGGACTCGGCTTCGACGACCTGGCCGAGGTGAACCCCGCGCTGGTGTACGTGTCGGTCTCGGCCTTCGGCCAGGACGGCCCGAAGGCGGGGTGGGCGGCGACGGATCTCACCGTCTGGGCGTCCTCGATGGCGCTGGTGCTCACCGGCGACGACGACCGGGCACCCGTGCGGATCAGCGTGCCGCCCCAGGCCTGGTACCACGCCGGCGCCGAGGCGGCCGGGGCCGCCCTCGTCGCGCTCACCGAGCGGGCCCGCTCGGGCCGGGGCCAGCACGTCGACGTGTCGGCCCAGCAGGCATCCATGCAGGCCGCGCAGTCGCTCGTGCTGGCGGAGCCGTTCAAGTCGCTGCCGCCCCAGCGCATCGCCGGCGGCGTCCGCCTGGGGCCCCTCGACATCCAGCTCGCGTGGCCCTGCGCCGACGGGTACGTGGCCATCACCTTCCTGTTCGGCGCCGCCGTCGGCCCCGTGACCCACCGGTTCATGTCCTGGGTCTGCGAGGAGGGGTTCTGCGACGAGGCGACCCGTGACAAGAACTGGGTCGAGTACCCCGTCCTGCTGCTGCTCGGGATGGAGCCCGTCGAGGAGTACGAGCGGGTCAAGCACGTCGTGGAGGAGTTCTGCCGCTCCAGGACCAAGGCGCAGCTGCTGGCCGGCGCGCTGGAGCGCCGCCTGCTCGTCGCGCCGGTCGCCAGCATCGCCGACGTGGTCGCCGATGAGCACTTCTCGGCGCGGCACTACTGGGACGCCGTCACCGACGAGGCCCTGTCGCCGGAGCCGGTCCGGGCACCCGGCCCCTTCGCCACGATGTCGGCCACCCCGCTCCCCCGCCTCGGGCGCGCCGCGCTCGCCGGCGAGCACACCGAGGAGGTGCTGTCGGCGCCGCCCCGCCGACCGGCGGCGCTGCCGGACCGGACCGGCCCGGCGGCGGGGCCGGCGCTGGAGGGGCTCAAGGTCCTCGACCTGTGCTGGGTGATGGCGGGGCCCGCGGTCACCCGCGTGCTGGCCGACCACGGCGCCACCGTCGTGCGGGTCGAGTCCGAGACCAAGGTCGATGCCGCCCGCACGATGACGCCGTTCTACGAGAACGCTCTCGACCCCGAGCGGTCCGGGCTCTACCTGAACTTGAACGCCGGCAAGCTGGGGATGGCCCTCAACCTCACCCACCCGCGAGCCCGCGACGTGCTCCTCGACCTCGTGCGGTGGGCCGACGTCGTGTGCGAGTCCTTCACCCGGCGGGCCATGCGCGACTGGGGCCTCGGCTACGAGCGACTGCGCGAGGTCAACCCCAGGATCGTGATGTTCTCGTCCTGCTTGATGGGTCAGACGGGACCGCTGGCCGACTTCGCCGGCTACGGCAACCTGGCCGCTTCGGTGACGGGGTTCTTCGACCTCACCGGCTGGGCCGACCGTGCGCCGGCCGGTCCCTTCGGGGCCTACACCGACTACGTCTCGCCCCGCTTCGGCCTGAGCGCCCTGCTCGCGGCGATCGACCACCAGCGCCGTACGGGAGAAGGCCAGCACATCGACTTCTCCCAGGCCGAGTCGTCGCTCCACTTCCTCGCCCCGGCCGTGCTCGACTGGACCGTGAACGGTCACGTGGTCGGGCGTCAGGGCAACGCCGATCCCGAGATGGCGCCGCACGGCGTGTACCCGTCGGCGGGCGAGGACCGCTGGCTCGCGGTGGCCTGCGCCACCGACGCACAGTGGCCGGCCCTGGCCCGGGCCGTCGGGCGCGCCGACCTGGCCGAGGACCCGGCGCTCGCGACCGCGCCGGGCCGCCGGGCGCGCGCCGCGGCGATCGACGACGCCGTCGCGGCCTGGTCCCGCGAACGGGACGACCGCAGCGCCGCGGAAGCCCTCCAGGCGGCGGGCATTGCCGCCCACGCCGTGCACAGCAGCGCCGACTGCGTCGCCGACCCCCAGCTCGTGCACCGGGGCCACTTCGTCTCGGTGGATCATCCCCTGCTCGGCCCCATCACCCTGGAGGGCTCGCGGGCTCGTCTCTCGCGCACGCCTGCCCGGGTCGATCGCAGCCCTCCGCCGTACGGGCACGACACCCACGCCGTGCTGACCGAGATCCTCGGCTACGACGAGGAGCGGGTGGCAGACCTGTTCGCCCTCGAGCTGCTGGAGTAGGCAGCCCCGGCTGCCGCGCGCTATGCCCCGGCGGCCTGGCTCGGTTGTACCGTCACGCTCGGTGCGCCGCCGGGCAGCGATCGTGGTCACGATGCTCGCCGTCCTGCTCGCATCCTCGACGCCGCCGGCCCTCGCCGAGACGACGCTGAGACGGACCGCCGGCTCCGACCGCTACGCGACCGCCGCCGAGCTGTCACAGCTCGCCTTCCCCGACGGCGCGGAGGTGGCGTTCGTCGCCACGGGGACATCCTTCGCCGACGCGCTCGCGGGCGGACCCGTCGCCACGGTGCACGGTGGCCCGACGCTGCTCACCGACCCCGACGCGCTCCCCAGCGTGACGGCGACCGAGCTGCGTCGCCTGGCACCGTCGAGGATCGTCGTCCTGGGCGGGCCCGCGGCGGTGTCGGCCGGCGTCGAGGCGCAGCTCGAGCCGCTGGCCGAAGAGGTGTTCCGGATCGCCGGCACGAGCCGCTACGGCACCGCCGCCAGCCTTGCGACCTGGATCTTCGAGCCGGGCGTCACGGTGGCCTACGTCGCGTCGGGAGCCGGCTTCGCGGATGCGTTGGCGGGCGGCGCGGCGGGCGGGTACCACCGTGGACCGGTGCTGCTCGTCGAGCGCGACGCGATCCCTGCGGTCACGCTCGACGCGCTGCGAACCCTCGCGCCCGACGCGATCCGCGTGCTCGGCGGATCCGGTGCCGTCGCGGAGGCCGTCGTCGCCGAGCTCCGAGCGTTGGCACCCGACGTGCAGCGTCTGGCCGGCGCCGACAGGTACGCGACGGCGGCGCTCGTGAGCGCGGACGCGTTCCGGGAGGCGGACTCGGTGTTCGTCGTGACCGGCGCCTCCTTCGCCGACGCCCTTGCCGCCGGCGCGGCCGCCGGCGCGCTCGACGCCCCGCTGCTGCTCTCCGAGCGCGACTGCCTCTCGGCCGCCGCAGCCGGCGAGATCGATCGGCTCGATCCCGATGTCGTGCACCTCGTCGGCGGCGAGGGCGCTCTCGGGCCGGCGGTGGCGGCACTGGAGCGGTGCGGCGGGAACGAGGTGCAGCGGGCGACGACCGATCGCCCTGACGACCTGGCGACGGACCGCTGGCAGGTGCACGCCATGTACGTCGTGCCGGCCGACGGCCAGGACCGCGAGCTCGACCTCGAGGGCTCGATCGCGCGGTCCGTCGCCGCGTTCCAGACGTGGCTCGCCGAGCAGAGCGGCGGATCACGGCTGGCGGTGGACACCTTCGAGGGTGAGCTCGACGTGACCTTCCACCGGCTCGATGTCACCGACGCCGACATGGCCGCCAACGATCCCCGCATCCGCGACGTCCTGGATGCGCTCCTCGCCGAGGCGGGCTTCGACTCCCCCCGCAAGCTCTACGCCCTGTACTACGACGGCCGGTCGGACTACTCGTGCGGCGGTGGGGCGTGGCCGCCGCAGCTCGTCGGTCGAGCGGCCGCGCTGTACCTGCACGGAGAGCCGCCCGGTGCTCCCCCGTGCGACACGAACACCCTCGGCGCCTCGCCCACCGAGCCCGGGTATCTCGACCTCGGCATGCTGCACGAGATGTTCCACACGCTCGGCGCCGTCGGCACGTGCGCACCGAACCACACGCTCGCCGGCCACACGTCAGATGCGCCCACCGATCTGATGTACAGCGGTGACGAGCCGTGGTATGCCTCGGCGCTCGACGTGGGCAATGACGACTACTGGGGCCACGGGCGCTCGGACTGCACGGACCTCGCCCGCAGCGTGTTCCTCGACCCGCTTCCCCAGGCCGCCCTGCCGCCACCGGCATGGCCAGGGGACGGTTGAGTGGCCGGCACTGCAGCTACCCGGCGATCTGGGCGGCGCGGTCGAGGGTGACCTGGAAGATGCGAGCGGTGGCGGCGTCGATCATCATCCCGCCGAGGTCGGCGGCGCCGGCCCCGGCCGCCTCCGCCGCCCGGACCGCCTCCACCGCCTCGCGGGCCCGCTCCACCTCGGCCTCGGTCGGGGCGAACACCTCGTTGGCGAGCTCGATCTGGCTGGGGTGGATCGCCCACTTGCCGACGCAGCCCAGCGTGGCGGCCCACCCCGCCTCCTTGCGGTAGCCGTCGGGGTTGCGGAAGTTGGCGTACGGGCCGTCGATGGCGTCGAGCCCGTTGGCGCGGGCGGCGACGATCATCCGGTTGCGGGCGTAGTGCCACATGTCGCCGGGGTAGCGGTCGTCGGCGTCGCCGATGTGACCGGTGCGGATCCCCTGGCTCGCCGACAGGTCGCCGACGCCGAGGATGAGCGCCTCGAGGCGCGGGCAGCAGCCGGCGATCTCCTCGACCCGGGCCAGCGCCTCGGTCTCCTCGATGAGGATCTCGATGCCGATGCGGTGGTCAAGGCCGAGCTGGTCCTCGAGCTGGGCAAGCAGCGAGTCGACGAACCACACGTCGCGCGGCGCCTTCACCTTGGGCACGATCACCACGTCGAGGCACGCGCCGGCGGCGGTGACGATCTCGATCAGGTCGCCGTGGGCCCAGCGGGTGTGCACGCCGTTGATGCGCACCGCCCGGGTCTTGCGGCCCCAGTCGTGCTGCACGAGCGCGTCGGCCACGAGGCGCCGGGCGCCTTCCTTTTCGGCCGGCGCCACCGAGTCCTCGAGGTCGAGGAACACGAGGTCGGCGTCGCTCACCGCCGCCTTGGCCATCATCTTCTCGCTCGTGCCCGGCGTGCTGAGCTCCGAGCGCCGCAGCCGCGTCGTCGTGGTCACTGGGGCACCTCCATCTCGATCTCGGCCAGCACCTCGGCGGTGTGCTCGCCCAGCCGCGGCGGCCGCCGGTAGACGCCGGCCGGCGTCTCGGTCAGCTTGATGGGGGATCCGGCGAGCACCACCGGTTCGGAGCCGTCGGGCTGCTCGACGGTGACGAGCATCGAGCGGGCCGCCACGTGGGGGTCGGCGAAGATGGCCGCCGCGGTGTTGACGGGCCCGACCGGGACGTGGCCGGCGAGCGCGGCCACCACCTCGGCGGTCGGACGCGACGACGTCCACGCCGCGATCGCCTCCCGCACGAACGGCGCGTTTGCCACCCGCTCGCGGTTGGTGCGGGTGCGATCGTCGTCGACGAGGTCGTCGCGCCCGATGAGCCCGCACAGGATGGGCCAGTGCCGGTCGGTCGGCGCCGCGATGGCGCAGCCGCCGTCGGCGGTCGGGAACAGGTCGAAGGGCGCCAGGGCCGGATGGCCGTTGCCGGTGGGCACCGACACCTGGCCGGTGTAGGAGTAGCGGTACACGATCGCCTCGCACAGCGCGAGCACGCCGTCGTACATGGCGACGTCGAGGAACTGCCCGGTGCCGGAGCGCGATGCGTGGTGCAGGGCGGCGGTGATGCCGAGGGCCAGCAGCGTCGCCGGGTAGAGGTCGCCGATGCTCGGGCCGCACCGGAACGTGCGGCCGTCCTCGGTGCCGGTGATGCCGACGGCACCGCCCATGGCCTGGGCGACGACGTCGAACGCCGGCCAGTCCTGGTACGGGCTCACCCCGGTGCGGGGGTCGCCGAAGCCCCGCACCGCGCCGTACACGAGCGCCGGGTTGCGGTCGCGCATCACCTCGTAGCCGACGCCGAGCCCGTCCATCACCCCGGCCTTGGAGTTCTCGACGAACACGTCCGCGCCGGCCACCAGCCCGAGCAGCGCGTCGCGCCCGGCGCCGGTCTTGAGGTCGAGCACAACGCTGCGCTTGTTGCGGTTGATGCTGGCGAAGTAGCCGCCGTACGCGTGCTCGGTGTCGGCACGGGTGAACGGTCCGCCGAAGCGCGTCATGTCACCGGCGGGCGGCTCGATCTTCACGACGTCGGCGCCGAGGTCGGCGAGCAGCATCGTGCAGAACGGCCCGGCCAGCGCCTGGGTGGCGTCGATGACCCGCACGCCGGCCAGCGGCCCGGTGGCGGTGGCGGTCACGCGTGGTCCCGCCGGCGGACGAGCACGGTGCGCTCGGCCTCGAACACGATCTGGTCGCGCTGGTTGGCGCCCCAGTGCCGGAACGTGACGAGCCCGGCGTCGTCGCGGTCGGCGGGCTCCACCGCCGCCACCTCGGTGAACGCGTACAGCGTGTCGCCGTGGTGCACGGGCGAGGTGAACCGCAGCTTGTCGAGCGCCACCTCGGCCAGCGCGTTCTCGGCAGTGTCCTGGGTGGCGAGGCCGAGCACGATCGACCCGGTGACGAGCCCGAACACGAGCCGGCCCTCGCCCATGGGCGAGCCCTCCATCACGTGCTCGTTGAAGTGGGACTGGGCGGTGTTGAGCACGAGCTTGGTCAAGAGCTGGTTCTCGACCTCGCCCACCGTCGTGCCCCGGGCCGAGCGCCACCGGTCCCCCACGGTGAAGTCCTCGAACCAGGTGCCGTCACCGGTGAGCCGCGTCACGAGGAGCGTCCCAGCAGCCGGTCGGAGATGGTGCGGCGCTGGATCTCCGACGTGCCCTCGAAGATGGTGGTGAGCCGGGCATCGCGCCAGTAGCGCTCGACGGATCGTTCGGTGGTGTAGCCGTTGCCTCCGTGCACCTGGATGCCCTCCCCCGTCACCCGCACCGCCATCTCGGTGGCGACGAGCTTCACCATGGCCGCCTCGGTCTCGACCGCCTCGCCGTCGTCCATCGCCTGGGCGACCTGGTGCATCAGCGCCCGCGACGCCTCGATCTCGGCCGCCATGTCGGCGATCTTGAACCGGATGGCCTGGAACCCGGCGATGGGCTGGCCGAACTGCACCCGCTCCTTGCTATAGGCGACGCAGTCCTCGAGCGCGCCGCGGGCCAGCCCGACGGCGCGCGCCGCGGTGTGCACGCGGGCGACGTTGAGCCCGGCCTGGGTGGCGGCGAACGCGCTCCGCTCGCCGCCGCCGTCACCGCTCGCTCGGTACATGGCGCCGACCCGGTTGGCGTCCGGGACCCGCAGCCCCTCGAACCACAGGTTCCACGTGAGCATGCCGTGGTAGCCGATCTTGTCGATCGGCTCGCCCCGCAGCCCGGCCGGGAACTCGCCGCGGGGCTTCTCGATCACGAACGTGGCCAGCCCGGCGGAGCGGCGCTCGCCCGGCTCGGGGTCGCGCGTCCGGGCGAGGAGCTGGATGAAGTCGGCCCGCAGCGCGTTGCCGCACCACCGCTTCTCGCCCGTGATCACCCAGTCGTCGCCGTCGCGCGTCGCCCGGCACTGCACGTTGGCGAGGTCGGACCCGGCGCCGGGCTCCGACAGCGCGGCGGCACCGATCCACTCGCCCCTCGCGCTGCGCTCGAGCAGCGCGCGGCGCTTCGCCTCGTCCCCCACGTGGGTGCCCATGCCCTGGGCGCGGGCGATGATCGACGCCACGCTCATCCACGCCCGGGCCAGCTCCTCGGCGATGAGGCAGTACTCGAACACGCCGAGCCCGAGGCCGCCGGCGTCGCGCGGGATGGTGATGCCGAAGTAGCCGAGCTCGCCCATGCGGGCGAGCAGGTCGTCGGGGATCTCCGCCTTCTGCGGGTCGAGCTCGTTGGCGACGGGGAGCACCTCGTCCATGGCGAACTGGCGAGCCTCGGCCTGGATCGCCAGCCGCTCGGGGGTGAGGTACAGGCTCTTCACCGCGACGGTCCCGTGCCGGCCATGGCGACGAGGTTCGTGCGCCGGTAGTCGAGGACCAGCTCGTCGCGCTGGTTGTGCACCTCGGTGTGCCACGTCACGATCCCGGTGCGGGGCCGGCTCGCCGACGCCCGCGCGTCGACCACGGTGCTGCTGGCCGTCACCGTGTCGCCCGGGTACACGGGGCGGTGGAAGGTGAGGTCCTCGATGCCGAGGAACGGGCCGCCGATCTCGCTCAGGTCCTCGACGCTCATGCCCACCGCGGTGCACAGCACGAGCAGCGGGTTCACGACGACGTCGGGGTGACCGAGGGACCGGGCGTGCTCGGCGTTGAGGTACAGCGGGTTGAAGGCGTGGGTGATCGTGGTGAACAGCGCGTTGTCGCCGGCGGTGATCGTGCGACCCCAGTGGTGCGCGAACACCCGACCCACCTCGAAGGCCTCGAACGGGTTTCCCCGCCGGCGGGTCGGGAACGACGAGAGCTCCGGCCCGCTCATGAAGTGCGCGTGCGGGCCAGCAGCGCCGGTGGCTGCGACTCGAGCGAGGCGACCGCGGCGTGCAGCTCCCGGGCCCGTGCCTCGCCCACCACCGGCGCGGCGAGGGCGAGGAACTTCGAGGACAGCCGGGCCCACTGCACGTCGAGGTCGGCCGCGGGCTGGCCGGTGTCGTCGTCGGCCTCGACTCGGTCACCGGATCGGGTGACGACGACGACGGTGGACTGCGTGCCGACCCGGCCGTCGGGCACGACCGTCACCTTGTCGCGCAGCGCGACGAGCTCGGGGTCGACCATGCGGGCGTCGGAGTACGCGGCCATGTCGGTGGTGTCGTCACCGAGCAGCGCCATGGCCGCGGTCGCTCGCAGGCTGAACTTGCCCTCGAGGCCGGTCACCGGCTCGGGGATGTTGCAGACCTGCAGCGAGTCGGGCGCGACGTGCACCTCGACGGACGCGACGTCGCCGGGCGCCACCTTCTCCCGCAGCACCGAGGCGGCGTTGATCGACGCGTGGGTGAGGTAGCAGGCGGCGTGATACTTGAACAGCGTGTCGCGGATCACCCACTGACTCTCGAGCCGGTCGAGGCGCTCGGTGTCGAGCGCGCCGCCGCCGGCCGCCTCGGCCAGGCCCTGCGGCGCCTCGAGCACCGCAGGGTTGCCGGTGAAGCCCGCCGCGGCAAGGCGGGCGGCGAGGATGCCGTCGGTCGCCGCCTTCCCGGCGTGCAGCGGCTTGGCCATGGTGCCGAAGCTCGCCTTGACGCCGGCGGCCTGCGTCGCGGCGAGCGCCAGCGCGTGGACGGTGGCCGCGGCGTCGAGGCCGAGCAGGCGGGCCACCGCCATGGCCGCGCCGATCGTGCCGACGGTCCCGGTGGCGTGCCAGCCGGCCCGGTAATGGCCCGGCGCCAGCAGTGCCCCGACCCGGCACTCGACCTCGATGCCGGCCACCAGCGCGGTCCGGACGGCGAGCCCGTCCGCCCCGATCTCCTCCGCCACGGCGAGGACCGCCGGCAGCACCGGCACCGTCGGGTGGCCGGACAGAAGGGTGTGGGTGTCGTCGAAGTCGAGGGCGTGGCCGGCGGCGCCGTTGACGAGCGCGGCGGTGCGAGCCGACGTCGCGAGCGACGTCCCCGCGATCGTGCACGGCCCGCCCGCCTCGGGCGCCGCCACCTGCTCGGTGAGGATGCGGGCGAGCGGCTCGCGGCTGCCGGCGAGCGTGCAGCCGAGCCAGTCGAGGACGCAGTGGCGGGCCACGGCGGCGGCGGCGGCGGGGACCTCGTCGTCGGTGACGCCCGACCACCGCTCGGCGAGGCGGCCCAGGATCGTCAGCGCGGTCATCGCCGGTCGAGCCTACGCACGCGCCCGGCCGGCGTCGCCCGCCACCCGCGCGACGAACGCGGTCACCGCGGCGTTGAACGCGTCGGCCGCCTCGAGGTTGACGGCGTGGCCGGCGGGGGTGGCAACGACCTCCAGGTGCGGGATGGTCGCCTCGGCGAACCGGCGGGCGTCGGCAAAGCCGTCCTCGCGCTCGCCGACGACGAGGAGCGACGGCACGGTGGTCGCGTGCACACGATCGCGCACCGGTGACGCCGGCACCGTGTGGCGCAGCATCGACGCGAGGCCGGCTGGGTCGTGGAGCTCGGCATCCGCGATCAGCGCCGAGCGCGCCGGCTCCGGGAGGCGGCTCGACGGCCGCGGCACGAGGGGATGGTTGCGGAGTGCGTCGCGACCGCGAGCGAGGAGGCGGGCCGCGTCCTGCTCCACGAACGGCTCGACGCGGGCACGCCAGTCGTCGTCGGCGAGCGCCGAGTTGGTGTTGGTGAACACCTGCGCGATGACGCGGTCGGGGTGATCGAGCGCGTAGCGCAGGGTGAGGGCGGCGCCGAGCGACGCGCCGCACACCAGCCACCGGTCGCAGCCGAGCTCCTCCCGGAGCCGGTCGAGCTCCTCGATGTAGGCGTCGGGGCGGTGGCGCCTGGGCTCGGTGGGTGCGGGCGAGCGCCCGTGGCCCCACAGCTCGACCACGACCGGGCGGGACACCGCCGACAGCGCGTCGAGGTTCGGGAGCCACGTGGCGCGGCTCGCGTACATGCCGTGCACGAGGAGCAGGAACGGACCGGTGCCGTCGTGGACCTCGACGTGCAGGCGTTCCGCCGTCACGCCCCCGAGAACGTCGGCGGGCGCCGCTCGATCGACGCCTTGATCCCCTCCTTGGCGTCGTCGGTCGCCAGCAGCCGCGACTGCTCGGCCAGCTCGCGGTCGGTCGCCTCCCGCAGCCGCGCCAGGCGGCCCTCGTTCAGCGTCGCCTTGACCGCCCGCACCGCCAGCGGCGCCGACGCCGCAATGCCGCCGGCCCTTGCCACGGCGCGCTCGCGCACCGCGGCCTGCTCGACGCACTCGTCGGCCAGCCCGACGCGGACCGCTTCGTCGCCCGGCACCCGCCGTCCGGTGAAGAACAGGTCGCGCGCCACCTGGCGCCCGACCAGCTCGGGCAGCGTGGCGGTGAGGGCGAAGCCGGGGTGGAAGCCGAGCTGGGTGAAGTTCGCCGAGAACCGGGCCTCGGGGCACGTCACGCGGAAGTCGGCGACCAGCGCGAGACCGAGGCCACCACCGATGGCGGGGCCGTGCACCGCGGCGACGATCGGGATCGACACCGCGAACAGCCGCAGCGCCTCGTGGTACAGCGAGCCGCCGTCGACGTTGGACGACCGGGTGCCGCCGCTGAAGTCGGCACCGGCGCAGAACGACCGCCCCTCGGCGGCGAGCACCACCACCCGGCAGCCGACGTCGCCGTCGAGCTCTTCCATGGCGTCGGCGATCTCCGACACGAGCCCCTGGTCGAAGAAGTTGTGCGGTGGCCGGTGCAGCTCGACGACGGCGACGTGGCCGTCGCGCGCCACGGTGACGTCACTCACGGCGCCACCTCGGCGCCGGGCACGTCGCTGAGCACGACGCTCGTGCCGTCGCGGTGGAGCTGGCCGCCCGTGGGTGAGAAGTGAGTGCCGAACACCAGCGTCCCGGAGTCCGCGTAGCGATCGACGAACTCGCGCCGGGTCGCCGTCGCCAGCACGGGATCGGTGTCGGCGAACGACGAGCGCTCCGGCGCCGCCAGCTGCAACGGGTGGTGGACCATGTCGCCGGTGATGACCGCGCTGGCGCCACCGGAGGTGATGCGCACGCTGGCGTGACCGGGGGTGTGCCCGGGCGTCGGCTCGAGCCGCACCTCGTCGCACAGCACGTGGTCCCGCGGGACGAGATCGGCGAGGCCGGCCTCGGCGATCGGGCGCACCGAGTCGGCGAAAGAGGCGGCGTGCATCTCCTCGTCCTGGCGGGCCCAGTGCTCGAAGTCGCGGTCGACGAACACGTAGCGGGCGTTGGGGAACGTCGGCACCCACCGGTCGCCCTCGAGCCGGGTGTTCCACCCGACGTGGTCGACGTGGAGATGCGTGCACACCACGGTGTCGATCGACTCCGGCGCGAAGCCCGCCGCGGTGAGCCGGTCGAGAAACGGCGTGTCGAGCCCGTTGAACAGGTCGGCGCCGATCCCGGTGCGGGGCTTGTGGTTGCCGCAGCCGGTGTCGACGAGGATGCGCCGGTCGCCGACGGCGAGCGCGAAGGTGTGGAAGCTGAGCGGCATCGTCTCGCCCTCGCCGACGAAGCGCTCGGCCACCCACCGGTGACGCTCGAGGTCGCCGGAGTCGAAGTCGAGGAGGAACGCCCCGAGCGGGATGCCCCCCGTCACCTGCTCCTCGACCCTCGTGATCGTGATGTCCCCCACTGACCAGCGCACGCCGCGGATCGTAGGCCGTGAGCGCACGTTCATGCGGCACGCGACAGACCGTGCCTCGTGACGCATCGGCCGAAGGTCGAGGGAGCGCGTTGAGGTTCAACCTCTTCATGTAGTGCACCGTCGGGCGCCGGGCCGAGCTCGAGGCCGGGCTCACCGGACTGCCCGGAGCTCTACCAGCCACGGCTCCAGCTGCTCCAGCGTGACGTTCCTCGCCGTCGCGCCGAATCGATGCCAGGGCGAGGGACCTCGCGGGAGCATCGCTCGCCGTCGTCGACTAGGCATGGGGTCGTGACGGACGAGCGACGGCCCGCCATCAGCACCGACCCGGCCACCGGGCTGAAGGTCTTCGACACCCGCGCCCAGCCGGCCAACGACCGGATCGCCGGCCGCGGCTACGGCGTGGTCACCGACGAACGCCTGACCGCGTTCCCCGAGCCGCCGGCCGGCGCCCGCTTCGACGCCGAGGAGCAGGCGCGCTACCGCGCGTTCAAGGAAGCGCGTCGCGGTGCCGCCGACTACATGGCGATGGAGGGCGAGTTCGCCAAGTACCTCGAGGACGTGTACTCCGCCGACCCGGTCCCCCGCGACTCGCTCGAGGACGAGTGCGACATCGTCGTGGTCGGCGCCGGGTTCTGCGGGCTCCTGCTGTGGCACAAGCTGCGGGAGGCCGGCTTCGACGACGTGCGCTTCTGCGAGAAGGGCGGCGACGTCGGCGGCACCTGGTACTGGAACCGCTACCCGGGCATCGCCTGCGACGTCGAGTCCTACAGCTACCTGCCGCTGCTCGAGGAGATGGGCTACATCCCGACGATGAAGTTCGCGTCGGGCTTCGAGATCCTCGAGTACTGCCAGCAGATGGCGGACCGGTTCGGGTTCTACGATCGAGCGCTGTTCCACACCACGGTCGAGCGCACCGTGTGGGACGAGGCGACGAAGCGGTGGACGGTGCACACGAACCGCGGCGACGCCATGCGGACCCGGTTCGTCATCCTCGCCAACGGCATCCTGACGACGCCGAAGCTGGCGCGGATCGCCGGCATGGAGCGATTCGAGGGCGAGGCGTTCCACACCTCACGGTGGAACTACGACGTCGACCTCGCCGGCAAGCGCGTCGGGATCATCGGCACCGGCGCGACCGCGGTGCAGGTGGTCCCCGAGCTCGCCAAGGTCGCCGGCGAGCTCTACGTCTTCCAGCGCACGCCGTCGACGATCGACGTGCGCGACCAGCGGGCGACGACCGAAGAGGAGCTGGCGACGTGGCCGAACGAGTCGGGCTGGGCCCGCGCGCGCCGCGCCCGCTTCGCCCGCATCTCGGCCGGCCGCACGGCCATGAAGGCCAACGACGACTACCTCGCCGGCAAGGTGCAGGACTTCAAGGAGCGCAAGCAGCACGAGCGCGAGCTGACGCCCCAGGAGCTCGTCGGGAAGCAGCTCGACAGCAACTTCCGGGTCATGGAGCAGATCCGGGCCCGCATCGATGCCATCGTCGAGGACCCGGTCACGGCCGAGGCGCTCAAGCCCTACTACCCGTACGGGTGCAAGCGGCCGACGTTCCACGACGAGTACCTGCCGGCGTTCAACCTGCCGCACGTTCACCTCGTCGACACCGCGCCCAGAGGCGTCCAGGAGATCGACGAGCGCGGGGTCGTGCACGACGGTCGTCGCTACGAGCTCGACGTGCTCATCTACGCCACCGGGTTCCAGTGGATGGCGACGTCGACGTTCAACATGGTGGTCGGGCGCGGCGGGCAGACGCTCAGTGACAAGTGGCAATCGTGCGGAACCCGCACCTTCCTTGGCGTGCACAGCGCGGGGTTCCCGAACCTGTTCATCATGACGGGCCCGCAGGGTGGCGGCGGCAGCTTCAACTTCACCGACGCCATCGACGTCCACACCGACTACGTGGCATGGCTGCTGTCCACGATGCGCTCGTCCGGTCACGAGGTGGTCGACGTCGATGCCGAGCACGAGGACGCGTACGCGGCGCACTGCCGGGAGGTCGACATCGCCAGCGCCCCGCTGCGCGACTGCCTCAGCTACTACAACGGGCACGGGGACGCCCAGCCCGGGAGCCTGGCGTACTACGGCGGAGGGGCGTGGCATCGCTGGCGCACGAAGGCGCAGGAGACGCTGGCGCCCTACGTGTTCGCCTAGCCGACCTGCCCGGCGCGGCGGCGCGACCTCGCCCACGCGCGCGGGGAGCCGCTCGGGTAGCGTCCCCCTGTAGCGGCGCTGGTGGACCACGTCGGACGGATCCCCTGCCGGCGCCCCGAGAGGAGTCCCGTGTCGGATCCGCTTGACCTGCGCGGCAAGGTCGCGCTCATCACCGGTGGCGCCCAGGGCCAGGGCGCGGCGGAAGGGCGGCTGTTCGCGGCGCACGGCGCGTCAGTGGTGCTGGCCGACGTCGTCGACGGCCCGGGCAAGGAGCTCGCCGCGGAGATCGGCGGCGACTACGTCCACCTCGACGTGCGCTCGGACGAGGAGTGGGGCGCGGTCGTCGCCGACGTCGTCGCCGGTCACGGCCGGCTCGACGCGCTGGTGAACAACGCCGGCATCTTCCGCACCGCGACGCTGGTGGACGAGACGCTCGAGCAGTGGCACGACGTCCTCGCCGTCAACCAGACCGGCGTGTTCCTCGGGATGCGGGCGGCGGCCAAGGCGATGATCGACGCCGGCAACGGCGGGTCGATCGTCAACATCAGCTCCGTCGCCGGCCTCGAGGGCCTGGCCGGCTCGATGTCCTACTCGGCGAGCAAGTGGGCGGTGCGGGGGATGACGAAGGTGGCGGCCAAGGAGCTCGGCCGCCACGGCATCCGGGTGAACAGCATCCACCCGGGCCTCATCGCCACCGGCATGACCGCCGACTTCCCGGCCTTCGCCGACGAGGAGCGGCGGCGGCGCACCGAACGGCGCACGCCGCTCGGGCGCATCGGGGCACCCGAGGACATCGCCGGCGTGGCGCTGTTCCTCGCCAGCGACCTCTCGGGCTACTGCACGGGCCAGGAGTTCGTGGTCGACGGCGGGATCCACGGCTGAGCGGACCGAGGACGTGACGACCGACCGCAGCTACGAGGAGCGCCACCGCGCCGCCGAGGAGGTCCTCGCCACCATGCAGGCGGGGAAGGTCGACACCGAGCGCGCCGCCCGCGCCATGTACCGCCGCCACGGCGCGCTCGGCAGCTTCGCCATCGACGTCGTCATGGGCGACCTGTGGTGCCGGCCGCAGCTGGCCCGACGCGACCGCAGCCTGATCGTCATCGCGCTGCTGGCGGCCATGGGCAGCGACGAGGAGCTCGGGCTGCACGTCGAGATCGGGCTCAACCACGGCCTGCGCCGCGACGAGGTCGACGAGATCCTCCTCCACGTCGCCGCATACGCCGGCTTCCCGGTGGCGATGGCCGCCGCCCGCGTCGTCGACCGGACGTTCTGCCGGATCGACGGCATCGATCGGCAGCCTCCTCGCTCGCCGGCGGCGCAGAAGGACGACGCCGAGCGGCGGGCCGACGCCGCCGACGTGCTGCGCACCCTCACCGGCGGGCGGTCACCGGCCGACCCCGACGGCGCGCGGGCCGGGATCGTCGCTGGGCTCGGCGACGTCGGCACGCTGGCGTTCGACTTCGCGTTCGGCGAGGTGTGGGCACGGCCCCAGCTCTCCCGCCGCGATCGCAGCCTCGTCGTCGTGGCCGTCCTCGGCTGGCTCGGCGCCGGGCAGGAGCTCGCCTTCCACGTCCCCGCCGCGCTCAACCACGGGCTCACCCGCGACGAGGTCACCGAGATCATGGTGCAGCTCACGATCTATGCGGGGTTCCCCCGCGCCGTGGAGGGCATGCGAGCGGCGCGCGAGGCCTTCGCCGCGATCGACGCTCGGACCGGGCACTGAAACCGGCCTCGCCGAGGCCCGCGGGTCACGACCGTCCCTTGGTGCGCTACGTCGGGCGGGTCTACGACAGCAGTCGATGGCAGGGCTTCGCGCTGCGGCCCGACGACATCATCATCAGCACGCCGCCGCAGTGCGGCACGACATGGACGCAGATGATCTGCGCGCTCGTGATCCTGCAGACGACCGAGCTCCCCGACCGGCTGTCGAACCTGTCACCGTGGCTCGACATGCTCACGCAGTCGCGCACGGTGGTGATGGCGCGCCTCGACGCGCAGGCGCACCGTCGCTTCATCAAGACCCACACGCCGCTGCCGGGCCTGCCGTGGCGCGACGGCGTGACCTACATCTGCGTGGCGCGCGACCCGAGCGACGTGGCGCTCTCGATGGACGACCACCTCGCCAACATGGACTGGGACGGCTTCCACCGGGCCCGCGTCGCCGCGGCGCGCGAGGACGGGCTGCCGGAACCCCAGCGCGCGCCGGCGCCCCCGCTCGACGTGATGACCGACCGCGAGCGGTTCTGGCGATGGGTCGACGACGACACGCCGCCCACCGAGACGGCGTCGAGCCTCCTGCGAAGCGTCCGGCACATCGAGTCGTTCTGGTCCGAGCGCGACGACCCGAACGTCGTGCTGCTGCGCTACCACGACCTCAAGTCCGATCTCGGCGGCGAGATGCGGCGACTCGCCGACCGGCTCGGCGTCGACGTCCCGGCCGAACGGTGGCCGTCCCTCGTCGAGGCCGCCACGTTCGACTCGATGCGCAGCAACACCGATCGCACGGTGCCGAGCCAGGGCATCTGGAAGGACGACGCCGGCTTCTTCAAGCGCGCCCGCAGTGGTGCGTGGCGCGACCTGCTCGACGAAAAGGACCAGCGCCGCTACCGCGCACGCGTGTCGTCCCTCATCGCGCCGGACCTCGACGCCTGGCTGCACCGTTCCTGACGGCGACCACCGGGCGCGACCAGGGAGAGGTGCCGCCAAGCTCGCCCCGTTCCGCGCACGGCACGGCGGCACCGTTCTGGGTCGGCTCGGCGGGCCGGGGGAACACGGGCCGGGGTGATGCTGAGCGGTCCCAGCATGCCCGGGTGTCGGACGATGTGCAGAGAGTCATACTCCCGTTAGCATCTCAGTATGACTGCGAAGAAGCAGCGACTCACGGTGACGGTCGACCCCGAGCTGATCGAGGCCGGTCAGCGGGCCGTCGAGTCCGGGCACGCGGAGTCCGTCAGCGGTTGGGTGAGCGCCGCGCTCGACGACAAGATCCGGCGAGACCGCAAGCTGGCGCTCCTGTCTGGCGCCGTCGCCGACTACGAGCACGAGTTCGGGGAGATCACCGCGGAGGAGATCCACGCCCAGCAGCGCACCGACCGCGAGGACGCCGTCGTCGTGCGGGGCAGGCGCCGAACGCTGCGCACGGAGCGGTCTGCATGAGCCTCGTGCTCGACAGCGGAGCCCTCGTTGCACTCGAACGCAACGAACGTCCGATGTGGGCCCGCCTGAAGGCCGCCCAGCTGGCGGGTGATCTACCACGCACCCACGCGGGTGTCCTCGGCCAGGTGTGGCGGGGCGGCCCCCGTCAGGCTCGCCTCGCTCAGGCACTTGCGGGCATGGACGTTCGCAGCCTCGACGAACCGCTCGGGCGAGCCGCAGGTCAGCTCCTCGCGGCGTCTGGCCTCGCTGACGTCATCGACGCCGGCGTCGTGCTGCTCGCCACCGACGGGGACGAGATCGTGACCGTTGACCGTGAGGATCTCCAACAGCTCGCGGCTGCGTCCGGCCGGCACATCGAGCTGATCCGTCCCTGAACGCCGGGTGACGAACGAGTCATGGAGAACGACTCGGTGCGGAACGCCGCAGCCGGCCGCCGAACCCCCGACGCACTCCGGTCAGATCAGCGCACGATGTCGGAGCCGATGACGTGGCGGGCCACGATCCGGCGCTGCACCTGCTGGGTTCCCTCGCCGATGTCGAGCATCTTCACGTCGCGCACGAGCTTCTCGAGGTAGCGGTCGCGCAGCACGCCGACCTCGCCGAGGATGTCGGCGGCCGTCTCGATCGCCCGCCTCGCGATCGGCGGGGCGTACATCTTGGCCGTCGCCGCCTCCCGGCCGTTGGGGGTCCCGGCGTCGACCAGGGCGGCCGCGTGCACGCAAAGCAGGCGGCCGATCTCGATCCCCCGCCGGATGTCGGCCAGCCGCTCGAGCGCCCGGCGTCGGCGGCGGGCGGCGTGTGACGGGACCTCGTCGCGCACGAAGTCGCGGGCGTGGTCATGCGCGGCTCGGGCGATCCCCACCGCGTGGACGGCGACGACGGGGCGGGTGGCGTTGAACGTCGCCATCGCGCCGCCGAAGCCGCGGTTGGCCCGGCCCGCGTAGTACGCCTCGCCGCCGAGCAGGTTGGCCGCCGGCACCCGGCAGTCGTCGAGGGCGAAGCTGGCCGTCTCGTAGGCGCGGACGCCCATCTTGTGCTCGACCCGCAGCACCTCGAAGCCCGGTGTCCCCCGCTCCACGACGAACGCCCGGTGGCCGTTGCGCCCGGCGTCGGGGTCGACCGTCGCCCACACGACGACCCACGCCGCCCGCGCCGAGTTGGACGAGAACATCTTCTGGCCGGTGAGCACCCACTCGTCGCCGTCCTCCCGGGCGCGGGTCTGGATGCGAGCGACGTCGCTCCCGGCGCCCGGCTCGGTCATCGCGAACGCCGCCCACAGCGGCCGTTCCCGGGTGGCGAACATGCCGAGGAAGCGGGCCTTCTGCTCGGGCGTGCCCATGCTGGCCACCGGCGGCCCGCCGAGGCCCGGGCCGGGAAGCGTGACAAGCGCGCCGCGGTCCCAGTACGCGCCCTCCTCGGACACGAGCACGTTGCGCACCGCACGGCCGGTGCGGCGCCCGTCGCCGGCGGCGGCGTCGTCCAGCCCACCGGCGGCGTCGAGGCTGCGGGGCCCGCGCTCCATGTAGCCGGCCCGCACCAGCATCTGGAAGAACTCGTGATCGGGCGGGATCGGCCGCTCCAACCGGTCGGCTTCCATGCCGAGCGGCCGCAGGTGCTCGCGCCCGAGGCCACGGATGGTCTCGATCGCCTCCCGGGTCGACCTGTCGAGCTCGAGCTCCACGGCGTCCTCCTCAGGCGACCAGCGGGTCGGGGGCGTCGAGCGCCCGGTCGGCGAGGTCGTCGAGCGCGGCGTCGGCACCCCCGAAGAGGAGGACGAGCATCCGGGCCTCCCGGTACCAGCGCTGGGCGGGGTGATCGTGGATGTAGCCGTGGCCGCCGAGCATCTGGACCCCGAGGTCCGTGGCCCGAAGCCCCGCATCCCGCGCCTCCAACCAAGCGAGGGTGGCGAGCCAGCCGCCGTCGGCTGCCCGTCCCGCGGCCAGGTGGCAGGCGGCCGCCCGCAACCCGGTGCGCGCCGCCTCGAGGGTGGCCGTGGCCCAGGCGACGTCGAACGCGTTGGCCTGGTGGCCGAGGACCGGGAGGCCGAACACGATCCGCTCCCGTCCGTATGCGACGGCGTAGTCCACCGCGGCCTGACCGACCCCGCACAGGACGGCGCCGGCCCACAGCCGCGGCACGGCGCGCGCCACCAGCGCGTCGTCGGCGTCGAGGGGGTGGCGGGCGATGGCGTCACCGTCGACCACTTGGAGGGCGACCCCGCCCGAAGCCCACAACGCCGACGCCGACGCCGGCTCAGCGGCCAGACCGCCGCCGTCGACCACGGCCACGCCGTCGGTAGCGGCGACGACCAGCGCGTGCGGCACCTCGACGCCCGGCGCCCAGGGGACCCGGAAGCCGGCGGCCACATCGTCGACAGCGTCGATCAACGCCGTCGCCAGCATCGTGCCGCCGTCGAGCGCGGCCTCGGCCAGCGCCCGCGCCCGTCCCCGGTCGGGCAGCACCCGCAGCACTCCCGCCGCCGGTCCCGGCCGGTCGGCGCCTAGGAGCCCACCGGCGTCGCCGGTGGCGAAGGCCTCGACCGCGACCACCGCGGCCACCAGATCGTCGTCGCCGCCGCAGTCGGCCGGCACCCACAGGCCGCGGGTGCCGAGCTCGGCGAACGCGCGCGCCATCGGCTCGCTCCACGCGTGGGCCCGCTCGGCGCCCTCGGCGCCCGACGCCAGCACGTCACGCGCCGCCGCCCGGGCGTGGACCTCGAGCTCGGCGACCTCCTCGGCCAGGTTGGTGTCGATGGCCATCGGCTCAGGGCGCGGGCAGCCGGGGCGGGAACGGCTTGGCGATGCCCGACTCGGCGATGAGCCCGCCGTCGACGGGCACGGCGGCGCCGGTGATGAACGAGGCGTCGTCGGAGGCGAGGAACAGCGCGAGGGCCGCCACCTCCTCCGGGCGTCCGAGCCGTCCGAGGGGGTGCAGCGCTCCCAGTCGCTCGCGCTGGGCGTCGTCGGGCACCAGCCAGTGCAGCACCGGTGGCGTCCCGATCACGCCCGGGCACACGCAGTTTGCCCTGATGTTCTCCCGGGCGTGGTCGACGGCCAGGCACCGGGTGAGGTTGACCACCCCGGCCTTCGACGCGCAGTACGCGACGCTGGCCCGGTCGCCGACGATGCCCTCCACCGACGCGGTGTTGACGATGGCGCCGCCGCCGGCCTTGCGCATCTCGGGGATGGCGTGCTTGCACCCGAGCCAGACCGCCTTGAGGTTGGTGTCGAGCACCACGTCCCAGTCCTCTTCCGACAGGTCGGGGGCCCGGCCAACGCGGGTCGTCCCCGCGTTGTTGAACAGCACGTCGAGCCGGCCCCACGTGTCGACGGCGGCGCCGACCATGGCCGCGCACCCGTCGCTCGTGCGCACGTCGACGGTGACGGCGACGGCGTTCCCGCCCGCGGAGAGGATCTCCTGGACCGCGGCCGTGGCCTTGCGCTCGCTCACGTCCGCCACCACCACGCGGGCACCCTCCTGCGCGAACAGCAGCGCGCTCGCCCGCCCGATGCCCGACCCCGCCCCGGTGATGATCGCCACCTTGCCGTCGAGCCGCATCGGTCCCCACACAACCACGCCACCGCACAGGGAGCAATCGCCGGGGAACCCCGTGTCCCAGCGCGACCCGGTGAAGATGCGCAGAGGTGATCGGGGTGGTCGTCGGGCGTGTCGACCGGCGCCTGGCACGGGACGGCGCTGCGCGGACCCCCACGCGGTCCGCTCCCTGCTTGTCGATCTCGCTCAGGCGCCGTGGCGCAGCAGGCGCCCGGGGTGCTCGCCGGTCTCCTTGTCGTCCTCGACCGTGACGACGCCGTTGACGAGGATGGCCCGGTAGCCGGTGGCCCGCTGCACGCGGCGCCACTCGTCACCGGGCAGGTCGTGCACGACCTCGACCGGCTGGCTGGCCAGGTTCTCGTAGTCGTAGACGAGCACGTCGGCGGGGGCGCCGACCCGCAGCGTGCCACGGCCCTGGAACCCGGCGCACGACGCCGGGAGGGCGCTGAGGCGCCAGTGGGCGTGCTCGAGCTCGCACATCTCGTGCTCGCGCACCAGCTCGCTCAGGAACTCGGTGCCGTAGCGGCCGCCGGTGAAGAACTTGGTGTGGGCGCCGCCGTCGGACACCCCGGGGATGAGCCACGGGTAGTCGATGAGCTCCCGGAGCGACTCGCCGCCACCGCTGTTGGGCGGGTTGAGGTAGAAGCCGGTGCGCAGGTCGTCGTTGACGGCGATGTCGAGCATGACGTCGACGAAGTGCCGTCCTTCTTCGGCAGCGATCTCGCCCACGGTGCGGTCGCGGTAGCGCTCGGTCGCCGGCGAGCGGGGTCCCACCACGACCGCCGAATCGAGCGGCGCCGTCGCCGCGAACGGCAGGCGGGCCTTGAGGGCCTCGCGGCGAGCGGGGTCGGCGAGCTTGTCGAGTCGCTCGGCGAGGGTGCCCGTGGTGGCCTCGCACCACGCCTCGGCGTCGTCGAAGAGGTTCCACTCCTCGAAGGTGAACGTGAAACCGGCGCCGGTGGTCACGCCTTGGCCGTAGACGCGCAGGCCCTGCCGCCGGCACCGCTCGAGCCACTCGATCTGCTTGCGGTGCGCCTCGGGCAGGTGGTCGAAGGCCTGGACCACGTTGTAGAGCACCGGCCGGCCCCCGAGCCGGGCCAGCTCCTCGATGTGGCCCATGTCGTGGGCGAAGTCGCCGGTCGCCAGCGTGATCTGGATGAAGCCCTCGTTGCGGCGCGCCAGGACCTCCGTCAGCGCCATGCACGTCTCATCGTGCATGACGTCGGTGGACATCGCGGTGCCGTCGAAGTCGCGCTGCACGCACGCCGGCCCCGTCGGTGGCAGGCGCTGGGCCGACCAGCCGCAGCCGCCGGCCTCCATCGCCTCGTCGAGCAGCCGGCACAGCTCGTCGTGCTCGGCCGCCGTCGGCCGCCGCCCCGCCTTGGCGTCGTCGAGACCGAGGACCCAGTTCAGCAGCGGGGCCAGCGGCACGTACGGCAGCAGGTTGATCGCCTTGGGTGTGCGCTCGAGGCTGTCGAGGAACTCGGGGAAGGTCACCCAGTCCCACGGCATGCCCTGCTGCATCGACGCCAGCGGGATGGCCTCGACCCGGGTCATCGTGAGCATCGCCCGCTCCCGCTCCTCGGGCCGCACCGGCGCGAACCCGAACCCGCAGTTGCCGATGACGGCGGACGTGACGCCGTGCCAGCCCGACAGCGTGCAGTACGGGTCCCAGAACACCTGGGCGTCGTAGTGCGTGTGCAGGTCGACGAATCCGGGAGCGACGTGGAGCCCGGACGCGTCGACCACCCGCCGGGCGTCGCTGGCGCGGACCGAGCCCATCTCGGCGATCACCCCGTCGCGGATGCCCACATCGGCGCGGTACCGGGGCACCCCGGTGCCATCGAAGACCATGCCACCCTTGACGACGACGTCGAGCTCGGTCATGTGCAGATGCCTTCCGGTTGGCGGCGCCGACGGGCGGGCCGCGTGTCAACGATCCAGTGGTGCACCGCCGAGATGGCGGTCGAAGAACGCGAGGATGCGGCGCCACGCATCCTCGGCCGCCCGCTCGTCGTAGGTCCTGATGAGCCGGCCGGCGATACCGCCGCGGTGGTCGTTCATGAAGCTGTGGCCGACTCCGCGATAGACCTCGATGTCGTGGTCCACGCCGAGCTCGGCCAGGTGGGCCGACAGGCGCTCGGGATCGGCGCGCAGCATCCGGTCGTCGGCACCGAAGCTGGCGACCACCGGGCAGATGCCCCGCAGCTCCTCGGCCCGCTTCGGGACCCGGCCGTAGTTGGGCGCCGTGGCGCCGAAGCCGCCCCGGGCGCCGACGGTCAGCGCGAACCCGCCGCCCATGCAGAACCCGACGAGGCCCACCGGCCGACCCGCAACCTCGGGACGGGCCGCGAGCCACTCGCGCACGGCCCCGACCCGGCGAGCGGTACCGTCGCCGCCCCGCACCATCTCCACCATGGTCCGGGCGACGCACACCGCCTTGGGCCGCCCGTAGGAGTAGAGGTCGGGGCAGGCAGCGGCGTAGCCGTGGCCGACGAGGCGCGACGTGATCCTGCGGGCGTCGTCGCTGAGGCCCACCGCGTCGTGGAGCACGATCACGCCGGCGAACGGAGCACCGGCAGCGGGGCACTCGTAGGCCACGTCGAGCGGGCCGACCTTCACCACCTCCACCGGCCTGCACCTCCCATCCACGCCGCGACGCGTGACAACATACGTCCTGTGTCGCATCCACGACAGGGGTGCCGGTGACCAGCCGGACGATCAAGGGCACCACCGCCATCGTCGGCATCGGCGAGACGACGTACTACAAGCGGGCCCAGTCGCCCGACCCCGAGTTCCGGCTGTGCCTGGACGCGATCCTCGCCGCCGTCGAGGACGCCGGGCTGGCTGTCGACGACCTCGACGGGTTCGCGTCCTACAGCAACGATCGCAACGACCCGAGCAAGATCGCCTCGGCGCTCGGCCTGCCCGAGCTGCGGTTCTCGAACATGGTGTGGGGCGGCGGCGGCGGGGGCGGCTCGGCCGCGGTCGCCAACGCCGCCGCCGCGGTCGCCGCCGGCTACGCCGACCACGTCGTGGTGTACCGGGCGCTCGCACAGGGCCAGTTCGGCCGGTTCGGCCAAGCGCCGCCGCTGCGCACCATCAGCGGGCCGATGGCGTACACGATGCCGTACGGGCTCCTGTCACCGGCCCAGATGTTCGCCATGCGGGTGCAGCGGTTCATGCACCAGCACGGCGCCGGCATGGCCGCCCAGCGGGCCGTGGCGATGGCCAGCTACCACCACGCCCAGGCCAACCCCCGAGCGGTGATGCACGGCCGGCCGCTCACCGAGGACGCCTACGACGGCGCTCGCTGGATCGTGGAGCCGTTCCGGCTCTACGACTGCTGCATGGAGAACGACGGCGCCGCCGCGGTGATCGTCACCTCGGCCGAACGGGCCGCCGACCTGCGCCACCCACCGGCGCACATCTGGGCCGCGGCCCAGGGATCCGACGAGAGCCAGAACCTCCCGGTGCACAACGCCCCCGACTACGCCACGTCGAACTTCAAGCCGCTCGCCCGCCGCCTCTACGCGACGGCGGGAGTCGGCCCCGGCGACATCGACGTGGTGCAGTCGTACGAGAACTTCACCGGTGGGGTGGTGATGGCCCTCGTCGAGCACGGGTTCTGCGCCCCCGAGGACGTCGACGACGTGCTCACCTTCGAGAACCTGCTCGCGCCGAGCGGCACGATCCCGCTCAACACCAGCGGCGGCAACCTGGCCGAGTGCTACATGCACGGCCTCGAGCTGATCATCGAGGCGGTACGCCAGGTCCGGGGCACCTCAACCAGCCAGGTGCCCGGCGTCGAGCTGTCGCTGGTGACGTCGGGACCGATGGTCACCCCCGTCAGCAACCTGCTCCTGTCGGCGACGCGATGACCACCTACTTGCCCGCCGGCCTGCCCGCGCCCACACCCGCGCCCGACGGCCTCGACGCGGCGTACTGGGAAGCGGCCGCCGAGCACCGGCTCGTCGTCCAGCGCTGCGGCGGCTGCGGGCGTCACCAGTGGGGGCCCGAGTGGATCTGTCACCGCTGCCGCAGCTTCGACCTCGGCTGGGCCGACGTCGAGCCGACCGGCGTCATCTACAGCTGGGAGCGGGTGTGGCACCCCGTCCACGCCGCGCTCCCCGAGGCTTGCCCGTACGTCGTCGTGCTGGTCGAGCTGCCCCACGCCGACGGCGTCCGCATGGTCGGCAACCTGCTCGGCGACGCCACCGACCCCGTCGTGATCGGCGCGCCGGTCGAGGCCGTGTTCGAGGACCACGACGGCGACCCGCCCTACACCCTCGTGCAGTGGAGGAGGACCCTATGACCGCGCTTTCTCGGGGGCTGCGCCCCCGGACCCCATCATCGGCGTGCGCAGGCCGTCACGAGGTGGCGCTCGCGCCGCCGATCGGTCACCGCCCGCCGGGCGAAGGATCGGAGGTGCACCGGTGACCGTGACCGTCGACGAGGCCAACGCCTGGCGCCTGGAGACCCCCGGCCCGGTCGGCTGGCCGCGCACCGCCCGGCCCGACGACCCGGACAAATACTTCATGGTGTCGGCCGACTGCCACGCCAACGAGCCCGTCGACTGGCTCGAGTCGCGCATCGAGGCCACCTACCGCGACCGGGTCCCCCATGTCGAGGTCGACGCCGAGGGCGTGGCGTGGCTCGTGACCGAGGGCTGGCGCCCACAGAAGCTGCGCACCAACCAAGCCGCGAGCACCATGCAGGCCGAGGACGTACGCCGCAGCAAGGCGGGCGCCGATCCCGAGCAGCGCCTGCGCGACCACGACCTGGATGGCGTGGACGTCGAGATCGTCTTCCCCAACAAGGGCCTGCTGGTCTGGGCGACGCCCGACCCGGTCTTCGCCATGGCGATGTGCCGGGCGTGGAACCGGTGGGCGCACGAGGCGTATGCCGCACATGCGCCCCGCATCCTGCCGATGGCCGCAATCAGCCCCGGCGATCGCGAGGGGACCCTCGCCGAGATCCGCTGGGCCGCCGACCGCGGCTTCCGGGGCCTGACCCTGCCGTGCAAGCCGTACTGGGGCGGCCACGACGCCGAGCAGCCCAACTACAACCTGCCGAAGTACGACTGGCTGTGGGCGGCGATCTGCGATGTCGACCTGCCGATCACGTTCCACGTCTCCACCGGCCGCGACCCGCGCGCCGCCCGCGGCGACGGCGGCGCGGTGGTCAACTACGTCAGCCACTCGCTTTCCCCCACCATGGAGCCGGTCGCCAACCTGTGCGCGTCGGGCGTGCTCGAGCGGTTCCCGACGCTGCGATTCGCCACCATCGAGGCCGGCATCGGCTGGGTGCCGTGGGCGCTCGACGCCATGGACGAGGCCTACCGCAAGCACCACATGTGGGCGTTCCCGAAGCTGTCGATGCTGCCGTCGGAGCACTACCGCCGCGCCGGCTTCAGCTCGTTCCAGGAGGACCGCACCGGACTCGCGCTCGCCGAGGAGCTCGACCTCGTCGACAACTTCCTCTGGGCCAACGACTACCCGCACCACGAGGGCAGCTGGCCCCACTCCGCCGCCGCCGTCGAGCGCCAGATGAGCCACCTGACCGACGAGTCGCGCGCCAAGATCCTCGGGGGCAACGCCGCTCGGCTGTTCCGCCTCGAGGGGGCGGTGGCGGGCAGCCGGTGAGCCTGCGCGGGTCGCCGGCGGCGCGGGGCTGGCACCGTCGAGCGCCCGGCAGGTGTCGGGTAACCGTCGGCACGATGGCGTCGATCGTCGATCCGCCGCGGTTCGCGCGTGCTGCTCGGGGCGCCGACCGCACCTGCCGACGGCTCGGTCTCGCCGACTACGAGGCGCCGTCCGGGCCCATGGCGTGAACTCGGCGCTCGGGTCGCGGTCCCCGTGCGCCGGACGGTTGCTTGCGCCCAGCAACTAGTGTGGAGGCCGGTGGAGTCGTCGGTCACGCGTCTCGAGCACGCCCTCGTGCGCCTGCTGCGCATGGGCAACCTGCAACGCGTGCACGATCGCCTCGTCCGTCGGGCCGGAGTGCGGGTCGAGCGGGGCCCGTACCTCGTCCTGGCGGCGATCGGCGACGCTGAGTCGCTTCGACTGTCGAACGTTGCCAAGCAGCTCGGCATCGACCTGTCGACCGCGAGCCGCCACGTGAGCCGGCTCTGCGAGCTGGGGCTGCTCGAACGCGCGACCGACGTCACCGACCACCGCGCCGCCCAGCTCACGCTGACCGGCGCCGGTCGACAGGCGCTCGACGACCTTCGGGCCGCCCGCCACCTCGCGCTCACCGAGCTGCTCGGCGGCTGGAAGCCGTCCGACCTCGACCGCCTCGCCGGGTACCTCGAGCGACTGAACACCGACCTCATCGACCGCGTGGGCGCCGAGCAGGGAGATGAACGATGACCGACAGCGTGACGACCCCCGCGCATCCGGCCCTCACCCACCGCCAGATCCTGATCGTGTTCAGCGGGCTGATGGCTGGCATGCTCCTCGCCGCCCTCGACCAGACGATCGTGTCGACCGCGCTGCCGACCATCGTCGGTGAGCTCGGCGGCCAGGAGCGCCTGGCATGGGTCGTCACCGCCTATCTGCTGAGCTCGACGGTGTCGACACCGCTGTGGGGCAAGATCTCCGACCTCTACGGCCGCAAGCGGCTCTATCAGCTCGCCATCATCGTCTTCGTCGCCGGGTCGATGCTGATCGGCCTCGCCCAGAACCTCACGATGCTCGTCGTGTTCCGGGCCGTGCAGGGCCTCGGCGCCGGCGGCTTGATGGCCCTCTCCCAGGCGATCATCGGCGACATCGTGTCGCCCCGTGAGCGGGGCCGCTACCAGGGCTACATGGGTTCGGTGTTCGCGTTCGCCAGCGTCGCCGGCCCGCTGCTCGGCGGCTTCTTCGTGGACCACCTCTCGTGGCGGTGGTGCTTCTACATCAACCTGCCCATCGGCATCGCCGCGCTCGTCATCACCAGCGCGGTGCTGAAGGTCGACCTGAAGCGCGTTCAGCACCGCATCGACTACCTCGGGGCCGGGCTGCTCGTCGCCGGCGTGTCCCCGCTCCTGCTCCTGCTCGAGTGGGGCGGTCGGGAACACGAGTGGGGTTCGCCCACGATCATCGGCCTCGGCCTGTTCGGCGTGGCAATGCTCGGCGGCTTCGTCGTCCAGGAGCGTCGCGCCGACGAGCCGATCCTGCCGCCCCGGCTGTTCCGCAACGACGTGTTCACCGTCGCCAGCCTCGCCAGCCTGGTCGTGGGCCTGTCGATGTTCGGGGCGATCATCTTCATGCCGCAGTACCTCCAGATCGTGAAGGGCAAGAGCCCGACGATCTCGGGCCTGTTCATGGTGCCGATGATGATCGGCATGATGACCACGATGATCACCGTCGGGCGGCTCATCGCCCGCACCGGCCGGTACCGCCGCTACCCGATCATCGGGCTCGTCATCCTGCCCGCCGGCCTTGCCCTGCTCTCCATGCTCGACACCGACACCAGCCTGCTCCAGATGGGCCTGTCGATCTTCGTCGTCGGTGTCGGCATCGGCCTCGTGATGCAGGTGCTGGTGCTCGCCGCCCAGAACGCGGTCGAGCACCGCGACCTGGGCGTCGCGACCTCGGCGGTGACCTTCTTCCGCTCGATGGGCGGTGCCGTCGGCGTCGCCATCTTCGGGGCCATCATGAGCAACCGCCTCGCCCACCACATCCCCCGCCTGCTGCCGCCCAGCGCCCGCGACGCCCTCGGCGGCGGCGCCGGTGATCTCTCCGCGCTGCTCGGCTCGCCTGAGCAGATCCGGGCGCTGCCCGCGCCGATCAGCGGGGCGATCGTCGAGGGGTTCTCGCGCAGCATCCACGTCGTGTTCCTCGCCGCCATCCCGTGCGCGCTCGTCGGGCTCGTGATCGTGTCGTTCCTCCGCGAGCGTGAGCTCCGCACGACCGCGCACGTCGGCTCGGCGGTGGCGATGGGTGAGGATCTCGGCGCCGGCCTCGAGCCCGGCTTCGATCCCGGCGGCCCCGTGCCTGATCTCACCGAAGCCGACGCACCCCGGATGACGCCGTGAGCCGATGCGCGACGCATGACAAGATGTGTTCTGTGTCGTACAAGGCGTGCCGCCGCCGGTGAGCCTCCACGGTTCCGCAGCGATCGTCGGCATCGCCGAGCTGGCGCCGTCGAAGGAGCCGCCCGCCGACGACGATCTCGACGTCATGGCCGGGCTCGTCGCCGACGTGCTCGCGGATGCCGGGCTCGACCACGGCGACGTCGACGGCCTGTTCGCGGTGCCGCCCCGACGCACGATGTTCTTCCCGTCGCTGCTGTCGGAGCACCTCGGGCTGCGCCCGTCGGTCGGCGAGGTGGTCGACCTCGGCGGGGCGAGCGCGGCGGGGATGGTGTGGCGGATGGCGGCGTCGATCGCATCGGGCATGTGCAAGGTGGCGGTCGGCGTTCTGGCCTCGCCGGGACGGCGGGCCCGCGGCGATCGTCCACGCAACACCGATCGCACGCGCCCACCGCTGGGACTCTCGGAGTACGAGGCGCCGTTCGGGCCGATGGGAGTGAACTCGGCCTACGCGCTCGCGGCGCGCCGGCACATGCACGAGTTCGGCACGACGAGCGCGCAGCTGGCCAAGATCGCCGTCGACCAGCGAACGAACGCGCTCGCCAACCCGATGGCGCTCTACGGCACCGAGCCGATCACCGTCGACGACGTGCTGTCGTCGCGCATGATCGTCGACCCGCTCCACCTGCTCGAGATCGTGCGCCCGTGCTCGGGCGGCGCCGCGTTCGTCATGGTGCATCCCGACGTCGCACATGCGAGTCGGTCCCATCGACCCGCCTGGCTGCTCGGCGCAGGGGAGCGCATCGGCCACAACTCGGCGTCGTTCGCGCCGACGCTCACCACCTCCCCGGTCGCCGAATCAGCACCGATGGCGTTCGCCATGGCCGGGGTCACGCCGGCCGAGATCGACCTCGTCTCCGCCTACGACTGCTACACGATCATGGTGCTGCTCACCCTGGAGGACGCCGGCTTCTGCGCCAAGGGCCACGGCGGCCGCTTCGTCGAAGAGCACGACCTCACCTACCGGGGCGACCTTCCGGTCAACACCCACGGCGGTCAGCTCTCCTTCGGCCAAGCCGGGATCGCCGGCGGCGCGTCGCACGTCACCGAGGCCGTGCGCCAGCTGCGAGGTGAGGCCGGCGATCGGCAGCTCCCCCGCTGCGACCTGGCGTTCGTGAACGGCAACGGCGGCACGATGAGCGAAGAGGTCTCGCTCGTGCTCGGCGGTCGGTCATGACCGCGCTGCGCCCCATGCCGGTGGCGACTTCGGCGTCGGCGCCGTACTGGGACGCGGTCCGTGCGCACCGGCTGGTGGCACCCCGGTGCCGCCGGTGCGCCACGCTGTTCTTCTATCCGCGCGCCCGGTGCCCGTCATGCCTGCACGACGACCTCGACTGGGTGGAACTCACGGGTCGAGGTCACGTCTACTCCTGCACCGTCGTGCGCCAGGCCGCTCACCCGGCATTCGCGGATCACGTGCCCTACGTGTTCGCCATCGTCGAGCTCGAGGAGGGCGTGCGGATGCCGACCAACGTCATCGACTGTGATCCGGCCTCTGTCGCGCCCGACGACGCCGTCGAGGTCACCTTCGTCGACGTCGACGACGAGCTCACGCTGCCCATGTTCCGACCAGTCCTGCAGGCGCGCCGATGATGGCCGGACCACGCCTCATCGTGCTCGGGCGCCAGGGCGCCGGGAAGGGCACGCAGTGCGCGCGCCTCGCCGCCCACCTCGACGTGCCCCACATCGCGACGGGTGACCTGTTCCGACACGCGATCGCGGCGAGAACTCCGCTCGGCGAGCAGGCGCGGCGCTACGTCGAGGAGGGTGCGCTCGTGCCCGATGAGCTGGTGCTCGATCTCGTCGCCGACCATCTTGGTGCGAGCGGCGCGCGCCGCGCGGGCTACCTGCTCGATGGCTTCCCGCGGACGCTCGCGCAGGGCCAGGCCCTGTTCGAGGTGCTGGGCGAGCGCGCCGTCGATGCCGCCGTCGAGATCGACGTCGCTCCCGCAGCCGTTCTCCCTCGACTCGCCGCCCGCCGCGTCTGCCAGGACTGCGGCTCGGTGACCGCAGCTCCCGATGGCTGGGCGCACCACCTCGCCTGTCCCGCGTGCGGCGGCATGGCCCGGCGGCGCGATGACGACACCGACGAGGCCATCGCCCGGCGACTCGCGCTCTACGACGAGGAGGCGACGCCGCTCCTCGAGTGGCTCGACGGCCACGATCTCCTGGTCACCGTCGACGGCATCGGATCACCCGATGACGTGTTCGCCCGATTGTGCGCGGCCCTGGAGGCTCGGCTCCCGGCGAGTGGCTACCAGCAGACGGGGACCTTCCGCGGTCCGCGGACCTGACCGCCGGTCCAGGTGACGGCGGCTGGGTCGGCCAGCGTGAACGTCGGCACCCGCTTCAGCCACTCCTCCAGCGCCACGCGCAGCTCCATGCGAGCCAGGTTGGAGCCGAGGCAGCGGTGGATCCCGGAGCCGAAGGCGAAGTGACGGTTGCGCTCGCGGTCGATGATGAAGCGGTCGGGATCCTCGAAGAGCTCCGGATCCCGGTTGCCGGCCGGAAACGTGAGCAGGACCTTGTCGCCGGCCCGCATCGGGCAGCCACCGACCTCGACGTCGTCGACGACGTAGCGGGCCATCGTGACGGGGCTGTAGAAGCGGAGCAGCTCCTCCACCGCGCTCGGCATGAGGTCGGGCTCGGCCCGCAATCGGGCCTGGTCGTCGGGGTTGCTGGCAAGGTGCCAGAGGCTCGAGCCGATCGCGCTCCACGTCGTGTCGATGCCGGCGAGCAGGAGCAGGAAGCACGTCCCGATCGTGTGGCGGTCGGTGAGCGGCTCGCCGTCGTCGTCCACAGCGTCGACGAGCAGCGTCAGGAGGTCATCGGGACGCTCGGCCTCGGGCACGGCCCGGCGCTCGGCGAGCCGCTCGCCGAAGTAGGTGATCAGCTCCATCACCGCGCCCGCGGCGTGCTCGATGTTCGTGATCCCCTCCTGCAGGATGCGCACCGCCCAGCTGGTGAAGAGATCTTCGTCGGAGGTGGGCACACCGAGCATCTGGGCGATGACCCGCACCGGGATGTGCTGGGCGTAGTCGGTGGCGGCATCGGCATGGCCGCGGTCGGCGAACTCGTCGAGCAGCTCGTTGGCGAGGCCGCGCGTGATGTGGGTCTGCGTCTCGATCGCCGTCGGGCCGAACGCGGAGAGCAGGAGGCGGCGGGCCCAGGTGTGCACGGGCGGATCGGACGTGATCGGCGGTGCCTCCAGCCGGAACAGCCCATCGGGGTCCTCGAGACGGCGGGTGTTGATGACGGCGATGTCGCGGGAGGAGAAGTGCTCGACGTCGTGGGCGATGCCGGCGATGTCGCGATAGCCCACCGGGACCCAGGTACGGCCCCATCGCTCGGTGAACGCGATCGGGCAGCCCTCCCGCACCTCGCTCCAGACCCTCGCCGGGTCGAGGACATACTCAGGATCGAGGAGGTCGAAGTCGTTGGTCCAGTCGCTGGTGGTCATCTGTCCATCCTGTCGATCGGTCGTCTTGTGCTCGACGGCAATGCCGAGAACGGGAGCTCCTTGTCGGTCCGCGGCTCGGCCGGCAGCCCCAGCACCCGCTCGCCGATGATGTTGCGCTGCACCTGGTCGGTGCCGCCGCCGATGGAGATGAGATAGCTCGAGAACCCGACCTCGTGCACCCGTCCACCGCGGGGCGCGTCGTCGCCCCACAAGGTCGCGTACGGACCGCAGACGCGGAACATCGTCTCTCGCAGCTCCCGCAGCAGGTGGCTGGCGGCGAGCTTGCCGACCGACACCTCGGGTCCGGGCCGTCCGCCACGGTCGACGGCGGCGCGGACGCGCAGGTCGGTGTAGCGGGCGATCTCGAGGAGCGTGTGGATGCGCGCCACCTCCTGGCGGAACACGGGGTCCTCGCCTCGGCCGTGCTCGCCGACGAGGCTGCGCAGCAGGTCGCCGGCGCCCGAGGACGCCGCGGCTGCCGCGGCCTGCGACTCGGCGGCGCGGGCCACGTCGCCGGCACGCTGGCCGAGGTCGGTGGGACGGATGGACAGTCCCCCGCCCGAGCTGCCGAACGAGCCGGCCCCGAGCATGGTGCGTTCGTTGGCGAGGGTCGTGAGGGCGACGCCCCACCCGCTGCCGACCTCGCCGATGACGTTCTCGTGCGGCACGCGGGCGTCGGTGAAGAAGACCTCGTTGAAGATGGCCCGCCCGGTCATCTCCCGGATCGGCCGCACTTCGATGCCCGGCTGGCGCATGTCGATCACGAAGTAGGTGAGCCCGCGGTGCTTGGGCACGTCGGGATCGGTGCGGGCGATCAGGATCCCAGAGGTCGCGATTTGCGCCCCCGAGGTCCACACCTTCTGCCCGTTGACCACCCACTCGTCGCCGTCGCGGACAGCCCGCGTCTGCAGGCCGGCGAGGTCGGAGCCGGCGCCCGGCTCGCTGAACAGCTGGCACCAGACCTCGCCGCCGGTTATCCCCGGCAGGAACCGACGCCGCTGCTCGTCGGTGCCATGGGCGATGATCGTCGGGCCGGCCAACCCCTGGGCGATGCCCGCCGGCGGCCCGAGCGCGCCCACGGCGCGGCGGACGGCGGGCAGCCCGCGGGTGTCGTGGGGAGCCAGGCCGCGGCCGTACCAGTCGGCGGGCCACGTCGGGAACCCCCAGCCCGAGTCGGCCAGTCGGCGCCACCACTCCCCCACCGACAGGTCGGGATCCCAGGCCGACTCGAACCACGCGCGAGCCTCACGCTCGACGGCGGACTCGGAGCCACTCACCCCCGCGACGCTACCGCCGCCGCCTCCAGCAAGTCGACACCACCCATGATCTGTCTCATGTCACGCCTTGCCACGGGCGTTCCGGCGGACGATGATGCGTGTCACTGATGAGTGTCAAACCAGGGGGGAACGACATGGCTCGCAGCTACCCGGTGATCTCTGCCGACTCGCACATCACCGAGGCGCCGAACACCTACATCGACTACATCGACCCGAAGTGGCGGGACCAGGCCCCCAAGATGATCGACGGGGGCGAGGGGGTCGGCGACCTCTACACTGTCGAGGGCTCGCCGGTGCCGATCCCGATGGGCCTCGTCGCCGCCGCCGGGAAGGATCCGTCGGACATCCGCGTGAAGGGCGTGCGCTTCGAGGAGCTCCACCGCGGCGGCTGGGACCCCGAAGCTCGCATGGCCGAGCAGGAGCGAGACGGCGTGTCGGCCGAGGTCATCTATCCCACCGTCGGCATGGTGCTGTGCAACCTCGACGACTTCGATCTCAAGAAGGCGTGCTTCGACGCCTACAACCGCTGGATCGCCGAGTACTGCAGCGCACACCCCGACCGGCTCCTGGGTGCCGGCCAGACGGCCATGCGCTCGCCCGAGGAGGGGATCGCCGACCTGAAGGCGATCAAGGCGCTCGGCCTCCGGGGCGTGATGATGCCCGGCGTCCCCGCCGTGGAGGATTACGACTCGCCGGTCTACGGCGAGTTCTGGGAGACGGCGATCGAGCTCGAGCTACCGCTCAGCTTCCACATCCTCACGACCAAGAGCGACCGCACGCGCGGCCCGGCGATCAGCAGCTTCCTGTCGATCGTGCGCGGCTGCCAGGACATCATGGCCATGCTCGTCTTCGGCGGCGTGTTCGAGCGCCACCCCGATCTGAAGATCGTCTGCGTCGAGGCCGACGCCGGCTGGGTGCCGCACTTCATGTACCGGATGGACCACGCCTTCAACCGCCACCGGTACTGGCTCAAGCCCGGCGCCGAGCTGTCGAAGCTGCCGAGCGAGTACTTCGCCGAGAACATCTACACGACGTTCCAGGACGACTGGACCGCGTTCCGCTTCGCCGACGCCATGAACTGGCGGCGACTCATGTGGGCCAACGACTTCCCGCACAGCGACTCCACCTGGCCGTGGTCCCAGGAGCTCCTGGAGAAGCACACCGCCCAGCTCAGCGACGAGCAGACCAAAGCGATCCTGTGCGACAACGTCGCCGAGCTCTACAACATCGACACCTCCGCGCTCACCCCGGTGGGCTGATCGTGCCCACCTACGACCTCGTCATCCGGGGTGGCACGGTGATCGACGGCACCGGGGCGCCGGCCCGCACTGCGGACGTCGCCATCGATCGTGGTCGCATCGTGGGAGTCGGGAAGGGATCCGGCACCGGCACGCATGAGATCGACGCCACCGGCGCGCTTGTCACCCCGGGCTTCGTCGACATCCACGCCCACTACGACGGCCAGGCCACCTGGGACCACCAGCTGGCACCGTCGTCGCTGCAGGGCGTGACCACGGTGGTGATGGGCAACTGCGGAGTCGGCTTCGCGCCGGTCCGGCCCGAGGATCACCAGCGCCTCATCGAGCTGATGGAAGGCGTCGAGGACATCCCCGGCGCCGCGCTCCACGAGGGGCTGTCCTGGGAGTGGCAGACCTTCGCCGAGTACCTCGACGCCGTCGACCGCGTCCGGCACGACATCGACGTCGCCGCCCAAGTGCCCCACGGCGCGCTCCGGCTCCACGTCATGGGCGAGCGGGGCGCCAACCGGGAGCCGGCGAGCGCCGACGACATTGCTCGAATGGCGCAGCTGGCTGCGGAGGGCGTCGACGCCGGCGGGCTCGGGTTCACGACGTCGCGGACGATCAACCACCGCACGAGCCTAGGTGAGCCGACCCCGACGCTGACCGCGGCGGCCGACGAGCTCGTCGGCATCGCCAACGCGCTCGGAGCCATCGGCAAGGGCGTGCTGCAGGTCGTCACCGACCACATGAACAGCGACGACGAGTTCGCCATGTTCCGGCGCATGGTCGCGGAGTCCGGCCGGCCGCTGTCGTTCTCGCTGCTTCAGAGCCCGCTGGAGCCCGACGGCTACCGCCAGGTGCTCGACCGGATCACCGCAGCGCGGGACGACGGCCTCGCCATCACCGGCCAGGTCGCCACCCGCGCCATCGGTCTGCTGTTCGGCCTGCAGTGCACGTTGCACCCGTTCATGAGCAACCCGGTGTTCAAGGAGATCGCCGCGCTGCCGGTACCGGAGCAGGCGCGGATCATGGCCGACCCGGGCTTCAAGGCTCGCTTGCTCGGCGCATCGAGCGACGAAGCGGTGCGCAACAAGATCGGTGGCATGCTGATCAGCCGGTTCGGCTTCATGTTCGAGCTCGAGGATCCCCCGAACTACGAGCCCGACCTTTCCGACAGCATGGAAGCCCGCGCTGGGCGGGCGGGACAACCGGTCGAGGAGTTCGTCTACGACCTGCTCATCGCCGATGAGGGTCGCACCCTGCTCTACATGCCGGTCGCCAACTTCGCCGGCGGCACGCTCGATGCTGCCCGCGACATGCTCGCCCACCCGTACACGGTTCCCGGCCTCGGCGACGGCGGGGCGCATGTCGGGACCATCTGCGACGGCAGCTTCCCCACGACGCTGCTCACCCTCTGGGGACGGGACCGTGACCGAGGCCGGCTCGACCTGCCGTTCCTGATCCAGCGCCACTGTCGCGATACCGCCCGCACCGTCGGACTGTTCGACCGCGGCGTGCTCGCCCCCGGCTACAAGGCCGACGTCAACGTCATCGACTTCGACCGGCTCGTCGCCCGCCGCCCCGAGGTCCGCTACGACCTCCCGGCCGGGGGCCGGCGACTCCTGCAACGGGCTGACGGCTACACCCACACGTTCGTGAACGGCGTCGAGATCTACGCCGACGGCGAGGCGACCGGCGCGCTGCCGGGACGGCTCGTGCGCGGCGGCCAGCCGGAGCCGGCGGGCGGCTGAACCATGCAGAACCGCGTGTGCGAGATGCTCGGGGTCGAGTTCCCGATCCTCGCCTTCAGCCACTGCCGCGACGTCATCGCCGCGGTCAGCAACGCCGGCGGCTTCGGCGTGCTCGGTGCCGTCGCCCACACACCGGAGCAGCTGGAGATCGACCTCGCCTGGATCGAGGAGCACGCGCCGAACCGGCCCTATGGCGTCGACCTCCTCCTCCCGCAGAAGTACGCCGGCGCCGACGAGGGGGGCCTCGACCGCGAGGCGGTGCGCTCGCTGCTGCCGCCCGAGCAGCAGCAGTTCGTCGACGACATCCTGCGGCGCTACGAGGTGCCCGAGCTCGGCGACGACGGGCGGGGCGAGCTGCGCCTGCGGGCCGGCATGAGCATCTCGCCGAAGGGCTACGAGCCCCTGCTCGACGTGGCCTTCGCCCATCGCATGCGGCTCATCGCCAGCGCCCTCGGTCCGCCGCCGCCTGCACTCATCGAGCGGGCCCACGCGACCGACGTCGTCGTCGCTGCGCTCGCCGGCAAGGTCGCCCACGCCGTGCGCCACCAGGCAGCCGGCGTCGACCTCATCGTCGCGCAGGGCACCGAGGCCGGCGGCCACACCGGCGAGGTCGCGACCATGGTCCTGGTGCCGGAGGTGGTCGACGCGGTGGCGCCGACGCCGGTGCTGGCCGCGGGCGGCATCGCCACCGGCCGCCAGCTGGCCGCGGCGATGGCACTCGGGGCCGAGGGCGTGTGGACCGGCTCGGTGTGGCTCACCACCGAGGAGGCCGAGACTCACCCGGTCGTGAAGCAGAAGTTCCTCGCCGCCACCTCGTCCGACACCATCCGCTCGCGGTCGATCACCGGCAAGCCGGCCCGCATGCTGCGCAGCGCGTGGACCGACGAGTGGGAGCGGCAGGACGCGCCCCCGCCGCTGCCCATGCCGCTGCAGAGCGCGCTGGTGGGCGAGGCCCAGGCCCGCATCGTGCGCGCGTCGCACCACGAGGGCACGGGCGCCCACAAGCTCGCCAACTACTTCGTGGGCCAGGTCGTGGGCCAGACCAACGCCGTCCGCCCGGCGCGCCAGGTCGTGCTCGACATGATGACCGAGTACGCCGACGTGGTCGAGCGCTTCGCCCACGAGGCCGCCGCCGTCCGCTGACGTTGCGACATCGCGACAGATCGAGTAGTTTGTCGCGGATGACCACGGTTGGCTCCGATGCCGTCGGCGAGGTCACCATCGATCTCTTCGACCCCGCGTTCCTCGCCGACCCGTACCCGACCTACGCACGGCTGCGCGAGCACAGCCCGGTGCACCACCTCGGTGGCAGCTACTGGGTGGTGAGCAGGTACGACGACGTGGCGCACGTGCTCAAGAAGCCGGCGATCTACTCGTCCCAGCTCGGCTACGGCGGCATGATGCAGGGCACCGACACGATCCCGGGGACCGATCGGGATCGCCGCCGCGCCCTCACCGACAGCGGGCTCGGCATGATGATGACGAGCTTCAGCGACCTCCGGGTGCTCATCGCCACCGACCCGCCCGATCACACTCGACTCCGCCGGCTCGTCAGCAAACCGTTCTCCCCCCGGGCGATCTGGGCGCTCGAGCCCCGGCTCCAGGAGATGTGCGACGCGCTCGTCGACGAGTTGCTCGACGCCCGGGACGCCGACGGCGTCACCGACCTCTGGCAGCACCTCAGCTACCCGCTACCGACGATGGTGATCGCCGAGATGCTCGGGATCCCGCCCGAGCGCAAGGCCGACTTCAAGCGATGGTCCGACGCCATCGTGAACGGCCTGTCGCTCGGGGGTGGCGGCGACGTCTCCCAGGGGGCGGCCGGGGCGATGGAGATGTTCGCCTACTTCAACGAGGTCATCGAGGCCCGGCGCGCCGAACCCCGCGACGACGTCATCAGCCGGCTCGTGCACGAGAGCGGCGACGGTGAGGACCCGCTCAGCGTTCCCGAGCTCATCGCGTTCGCCGTCCTCCTCCTCATCGCCGGCAACGAGACCACCACGAACCTGCTCGGCAACTTCGTCGAGGCCATGCACGCCCACCCCGACGAGCTGCAGCGCCTGCGCGACGACCCCGACCTCGTCGCTCCCGCGGTCGAGGAGGCGCTGCGGTACGACTCGCCGGTGCAGGGCCTGTGGCGAGGCCTGACCCAGCCTGCTGTGCTCGCCGGCGTTGAGCTACCCGAGGGCGCGAGGGTCATGACACTGTTCGCGTCAGCCAACCGGGACCGCTCCCAATACGGCGACGACGCCGACGTGTTCCGTGCCGACCGCAACCCCGTGGACCACATCGCGTTCGGCACCGGCATCCACGTGTGCCTCGGCGCTGCCCTTGCCCGGCTCGAGGCACGGGTCGCCATCCGCACGTTGCTCGCTCGCACGACCTCGATCGAGCCGGCCTGCGAGCCGACGCGACCGCTGAGCCCGGTCCTGCGTGGCGTGCGCGCCCAGCCGCTGCGCCTCGTGGCGACGTGAGCGCGGCGTCGACCATCATCCTCGCCCCCCTCACCGGCGCGCTCCCGCCCGCCCCCTCGCCGGCGCTGGACCGGTACCTCGACGCCGCACTGCGGTGCTTCGCCCGCTACGGCATCACCCGCACGACCGCCGCCGACGTCGCCGCTGAGCTCGGCGTGACGCGCGCCACCGTCTACCGCCACGGCGGGTCCGTCGACGCGCTCGCCCGGGCGTTGTTCGTCCGCGAGCTCCATCGGCTGCTGACCCGCATCCCCGCGCACATCGGAACCGAGCCCGATGCCGACACCGTCGTCGCCATCGTGACCCTCGTCGCCGAGTCGGCTCGGGCCCATCCCGTCCTCGCCAAGCTGCTGGCCGACGAGCCCGAGCGGGCCCGGTCGATGCTGCTGTCGGACCTCGAGTCGATCGTGGAGCAGACCGAGCCGTTCCTGGCGCCGCTCCTCGCCCCCGTGGCGCCGTCGAGCTGCGCGCGCACGCTGACGGCGTGGTTGGTGCGGACCGTGGTCGTGCTCCTGCTCGCGCCCGTCCCCGGTGACCTGCGCGCCTACCTGGACCTGACCGTGCGCCCGGTGCTGGTCGCCGCGTCCGTCAACCCCCCGACCCCGACCGAGGAGGCATCCCCGTGAACCCGATCGCCACCATCGCCCGCACCGCGTCGACCGTCGTCGGCGCACCGCTGCGCATCGGCGCCGCCGTATTGGGCAGCCCAGAGGAAGCACGCCGCGATCCCGCTGCGATGCGGCTGCGGACGCGCCGGCAGGACGGCTGGACCGCCACCGAGGTCCTGCTCGCGCCGCACCGCACGACGGTGCGCATCCAGCGCGACGGCGATCAGGACGAGGTCGTCGGCGAGTCGCTCGCCTACGGGGCCTACGCCGCCCGGGTCGCGGCCGCCGCCGGGGTGCCGCTGCGCCACAGCCGGTGACAGCGGTCCTCGCCGACGACCGGCCGCCGACCACCGCGTCCATCGATCTCGGCGGCCTCGGACCGTCGGAGCTGCGCCGGCTGGTCGAGATCCTCACCGTCCTCGCCCGGCACGGGGCGATCGTCGTCGCCCGGCACGGCACGACGATCGCGGTGCGGCCGCGGGCGGGCGGTGGGCGGGCGCTGGCAGTCGCCCTGCGGCGCAGCTTCGCCGACCTCGGTCCCACGTTCATGAAGCTCGGCCAGCTCGTCGCCTCGAGCCCCGGGCTCTTCCCACCCCGACTCTCCGAGGAGTGCCGGCGCCTCCTCGATGCCGCCCCGCCGATCCCCGCCGCCGTGGTCCGCGCCACGATCGCGCGCGAGCTGGGCGCGCCGATCGAGGTCCTGTTCGACGACTTCGACATCGAACCCGTCGCCGCGGCGTCCATCGCCCAGGTCCACGAGGCGCGCTTGCGAGACGGCCGCCGCGTGGCGGTGAAGATCCGCCGTCCCCGCCTTCGCCACCGGGTCGAGCGCGACCTGCGGCTGCTGCACCAGCTGGCCCGCGCGCTCGAGCGGGCCGGATCGCTCGGCCGGTCGGCGAACCCGGTGGCGATCATCGACGACTTCGCCGCCACCCTGCGCGCCGAGCTCGACCTGCGCCTCGAGGCCGCCGCCATGCGGACGTTCGCGACGACGCTCGCCGGCTCACCCGACCGCGACCGGATCGTGATCCCGTCTCCGGTCGACGATCTCGTCAGCGAGCGGGTGCTGGTGATGGACTTCGTGGACGGCGCGCCAATCGACGACGTCGAGCGCCACCGCCACCTCGACCTCGAGGACGTCCTGCGCGTGGCGGTGCGCGTCTGGCTCGAAGGCGTGCTGCTGCACGGGTGCTTCCACGGCGACGTGCACGCCGGCAACCTCTTCGTGGCCACCGACGGGCGGGTGGCCTTCCTCGACTTCGGGATCACCGGGGTGGTCGCGCCGGCCACGCGGTCGGCGCTCGCGACCCTGCTCCCGTCGGTGCTCGTCACCCGCGACTTCGGCGCCGTGGTCGACTCGCTGTTCGACCTCGGCGCCGCGAGGGGGCCCGTCGACCGCGACGCCGCCGCCCGCGACCTCGACGAGCTCGTCACCCCGCTGGTCGGGCGCGCCCTCGGCGACATCGCGTTCGGCGAGGTGCTCGACCAGATCATCCGCGTCGCCACGCGCCACCGGATCCGCCTGCCGCGCGAGCTCGTGCTCGTGGTGAAGCAGCTCTTGTACTTCGAGCGCTACGGCAAGGCGATCGCGCCCGACCACCAGATCCTGTCCGACCCCGCGCTCCTCGCCCTCCTGGGCCGAGCCGGCTGACCCGGGAGCCCCACGTGCACGAACCGACCATCCTCGACCGGGTCGCCTCGTCGGCATGGGTGGCCGAGGGCGACGGGCTCCTCGACGCCGTGAAGTCGTGGTCCGCCGCCGTGGACGAGCGCGGCGGGCTGGCCGACCGGGCCGCGGCCGCCACCGCACCGGGCCTCGTGCCGCCCGCCCGCGCCCTCCGCTACGGCGCGGCGCTGGAGATCGGCCGGCTGCGGTTCACCGTCGGCTCGCTGCTGCGCGACCCGATGCGCCCCGTGCGCGACCCGGGCGGGTGGGCCAAGGAGGGCGTGGCCGAGATGCTGCGCCACCAGCTCGGCCTGCTCGGCGCGCCGGGGGCGGAGATCGCCCGCATCATCGCCGCCAGCGAGGGCCTGCTCCCCGGCGTGGTGGTGGACGAGATCCGCCGCCACCCCGTGCGGGTGGCGCCGCTCCCGGCCGACGCGGTCGCGACCATCGCGGCGCGCGCCTTCGACGGTCGCGTCGACGAGGTGAGCGATCACCCGCTCACCGTCACACCCGTCACCCAGGTCCACGCCGCCCGGCTCGACGGGGGGCGGCGGGTGCTGGTGCGGGTCCGCCGTCCCGGTGCCCGCCGCGACGTGCTCGCCGACGCCCGCATGACCGCGGCGCTGACGCGGTCGCTCGAAGCGCTCGTCCCGCCGCTGCGCGACAGCCATCCGCTAGGGTTCGTCGAGTTGGCCGTGCGCCAGGCCGTCGAGGAGCTCGACCTCCGGCGCGAGGCGCTGGCGCTGGTTGGGTTGGCGATGGCGCTTGAGGAGGTCGGCGCCACCGGCGTCACCGTCGCCCGACCGGTGGCGGACCTGGCCACGTCCCGTGCGCTCGTGCTCGAGGAGCTCCCCGGCGCCCGCTCGTTCGCGTCGGCCTCGGACCGGCTCGACCCCGACGCCGCCATCGCCGCGGTGATCCAGGCGTCGCTCGAGGCCGGACTGGCGGTGGGCGTGTTCCATGCCGACATCCGCCCCGAGCATCTCGTCGTCATGCCGGACGCGTCGCTCGGCGTGGTCGGCTGCGGGACCCTCGGTCGCTTCGACCTCACGACCCGCCGCGCCGCGTTCGGGTTCCTCACCGCGCTGTTCTCCGGCGACCACCGGGGCCAGGTCGACGCGATGGTCCTCGGTGGTGCCGTCCCCGACGGCATCGACACCGAGGCGCTCGTCGCCGACCTCGCGGCCGCGCCCGCGCTGTCGCCCGCGGCGATGCTGTCCGGCGGCGGCGACACCATCACCGGCGCGCTGGGCGACGCGGTTCGCATCCTGCTGCGCCATCGCCTGCGGCCACCGGTGGACGTGACGATGTTCGTGCGCAACGTGTTCGCGTTCCGCGAGCTGCTGGCGACGCTGGCGCCGGGCACGTCGCCGTTCCTCGCGCTCATGCCGCTCGTGCAGCGGTTGCCCGACCTGCAGGCCCGCTTGGAGCCGGTCCGGTGATCGCCACCTCCGTCGCCGATGCCGCCGTCTCCGCCGCCATCGGGCTGCCGGCCACCGTCCGGCTCGGGCTCTCGCCCCGCGGCGTCATCGGCGGGCACGCCGACCGGGTGACGCTGCGCCTCCGCGACGTCACCGTCGCCGGCCTCGTCCTGGAGGTCGTGCACGTCGATGCGCGCTGCGCGTGGATCGCGCCCGGGTGGCCGCCCCGGCTGCGCGCCGGACCGATCGAGGTTGCGGTGACGCTGACCCAGGGTTCGCTCGACGACTGGCTGCTCGCCGACGCCCTCCCGTTCCGGCTCCGGCTCCGCGAGGGCGGGCTCGTCGTTCGCACCGGCGCCGCCGGCATCCGGCTCGCCGAGCTCCACGCCGGCATCGCCGTCGAGGACGGCCGGGTCGTCGTCGTGGCCGAGCGGGCCGACGTCCTCGGCGTGACGATCCCGGCGCCACCGGTGCGCATCCCGCTGCCGCTGCCCCCGCTGCCCCGTGACACAGTCCCGACGTCGCTGGTGGTGCGGGACCGCTCGGCCACGATCGGGTTGCGCGTCCCCCGCCTCGACGAACCGCTGACGCCAGCGCTCGCTCGCCACCTCGGCGCCGCGACGATGCGACAAGATCGTCGATCTGTCTTGACAGGCTGAGGGCGGTGGGGCACAGTGTCCGGATGACCGAGACGTCCGATCTGTCCCTCGGCAGCTTCACCGATCACGGCCCGTGGCGGATCGATCCCGCCGCGCTGGACTGGGCCGATGGGCTGGGCGAGCTCCGCACCGCGGCCCGCGCCGAGGTCCCGGTCCTCATGCGGCGCCGGCGGGTGCCACCGCTCGGCCGGTTCCTCATCACCGGCGTCAGGCTCACGTGGGCGCTCGGCGCCTGGTGGTGCACCTACCGGCGGCGCGGCGGTGACGAGTCCATCGCCGGTCTGTCCCGCCGCCTCCGCCAGGCCTTCGAGCGGCTGGGCACGACCTACATCAAGCTCGGCCAGATCATCTCCTCGGGCCAGGGGCTGTTCCCCGACCCGCTGGTCGAGGAGTTCAAGCTCCTGCGCGACCGGGTGCCGGCCGAGCCGTTCGCCACCGTCCGCCGGGTCGTCGAGGAGGAGCTCGGCCGGCCGCTCGAGTCGGTGTTCGCCACCTTCGAGGAGCAACCCGTGGCGGCGGCGTCCATCGCCCAGGTCCACCGGGCGACGCTGCGCTCGGGTGAGCACGTCGTGGTCAAGGTCCAGCGCCCGCAGGTGCAGGAGCTCGTCCGGCGCGACATCGCGGCGATGTCGTGGATCGCCCCGCTGCTCATCGGGCGCATCCCGGTCACCGCCCTGGCCAACCCGCCGGCGCTGGTCGAGGTGTTCGCCGAGACGATCCTCGAGGAGCTCGACTTCCGGCTCGAGGCCGAGAACATGCTCGACATCGCCCGCGTCTTCGCCGAGACCGGCCAGCGCATCATCGTCGTGCCCCGACCCCACCCCGAGCTCGTCACCCGCCGCCTCCTCGTGATGGAGCGGCTCGACGGGTTCGCGTTCGACGATGTCGCCGGCGTCCGCGACGCCGGGATCGACGCCACGGCCATGCTCCGGGGCGGGCTCATCGCCTTCCTCGAGGGGGCGCTGTTCTACGGCGTGTTCCACGGCGACCTCCACGGCGGCAACCTGTTCATCCGCCCCGACGGCCGCATCGCGCTGCTCGACTACGGCATGACCGGCCGGCTCGAGGAGCACAACCGCCTCGGGTTCGTGCGCCTCCTCGTCGGCGCCGGCATCAACGACGTGCGCGCCCAGCTCGAGGCGCTCCGCGACCTCGGCGCCCTGCCCGCCGACACCGACCTGCGGGCGGTGATCACCGATCTCGGCCTCGACAAGCCGCTCACCATCGCCGACCCGAACGCCATGTCCGCCGACGAGCTGGTCGGCGAGCTGCAAGCTCTCATCAAGGCACTGCTCGGTTACGGCGCTCGGCTCCCGAAGCCCCTCATGCTGTTCGTGAAGAACATGCTCTTCCTCGACGGGGCCATCGCCCTGCACGCTCCCGAGATGGACCTGTTCGCCGAAGTGATGAGCATCTCGGCCTACTTCACCGAGACCCACGGGGAACGGCTCGCGGCCGACGCCGGCATCGACCCCGACTCGCTCGTGGTCGATCTCGACAGCATCAAGGAGTCGCTCGGCCTCGCCGACGACTCGCTCAGCTACGCCGACCTGATGGAGCGCCGCCAGCTCATCCGCCAGCGGGTGCGCAGCGGTGCGCGCCGGGGCAAGCGGGCGTCGTGACGTCCCGCCCGATCGATGGAGGCACCGTGACCGACCAGCTCACCTATGACGCCGAGGAGCTCCTCGCCAGCCACGACTACACCGAGCCCCTGGTGCTCGCCGGCCGGCGCATGCACGGCGGCTTCGATGCCGACGGCACCTACCGATCGCCCCGCACACGCAACCGGATCCCGGCGATCAAGGCGTGGCAGGCCAAGCTGGCGGTCGACTCCGGCGGCATGCCGCTCCTCGATTGCCCCTCCGACTTCTTCGCCTCCTTCTACCCGAACGTCGACCAGACGACCTACCTCCTTTCCGAGGCGGTCCGGACGCCGCTCGCCCACGTGCTCACCCACATCGGCACCATCGAGGGGTTCGGCTCGATCATCCGCTTCGTCGAGCTGGGCGACCTCCAGGCCCGCTTCGTCGAGCCCATCGAGGGAACGGCGATGGCGCACCTGCAGCGGGGGCTGTACGAGGCCCACGCCCGGGACGAGTCGGGTTTCGAGGACGAGGGCGGGCATCAGCAGATGTGGTACCTCGTGCGCGACCTCGCCCTCGAGGATCCCGACGTCGGCGACCCGCTGGCCCTCACGATGAAGACGATGGCGGCCGACGGCGCCGGCAGCGAGGTGATGACCTCGATGGCGCAGTCCCTCGGCGGCGCCGTGCGCGTCGTGCCCGAGATCGACGAGCAGATCGAGGTCGCCATCACCCGCATGACCGGGCTCCTGCTCATCGAGCTCCTGGCCGAGAACACCTTCCGATGGGCCGAGCAGGTCGTCGGCGACGAGCGGTACTGCGCCAACGCCGCTGACGCCGCCCGCCTCGTCAACTACATTCGCATGGACGAGGCGCCGCATGTCGAGTACCTGCGCACGACGCTCACCGAGATGCGCGCTCGCACCTTCGTCGGCGTCGACGGCCAGCATGTGCCCGGCACCGAGGTCATCGACGCCTGCTGGGACTACTCGATGAAGGGCATGTTCGGGCTGGGCGGCAAGCGCCAGGGCAACCGGGCCATGTTCCTCTCGGTCGTCGAGCGCGAGCTCGAGCACCACCCGCGGCGGGCCACAATCCTCGCGAGCTTCCACGACCTCGAGACGGCAGACCCGGTCATCGACGAGCCGGCGCCGGCGAAGGTCGGCGCCGCGCCGTCGTACTGAGCCGGGGACGCGACGCGACCGTGAGCGAGATCGTCGACATCTCCGCCATGGGGGCAAGCCTGCCCGCCGTCCCGCCGCCGGCGCTCGACCCGTACCTCGACGCCGCCGCGCGGTGCCTCGCCCGGCACGGCGTACGCCGCACCTCGGTGCACGACGTGGCGCGCGAGCTCGGCGTCTCGCGGGCCACGGTCTACCGGCAGGTGGGCACGATGGACCGGCTCGGCGCGCTGCTCTTCGCCCGCGAGGTCCATCGCATGCTGCAGGCGCTGCCGGCTCAGGTGGCGGGGCTCAGCGGGGTCGACGCCGTGGTGCGCATGGCGGCGCTGGTGTGTGACGCGGCGCGCCAGCACCCCGTCCTGCGCAAGGTGCTGGCCGACGAGCCCGAAGTGGCCGGCTCCTACCTCACGCTCGGGCTGCCGGCGGTGATCGAGCGGGTGCGCCCGGTGGTGGTCCCGCTCCTCGCCGCCGGCGCCGCCGCCGGGGAGCTCACCGACGCCGATCCCGAGGTGCTCGCCGACTGGCTGGTCCGACTGGTGACCTCGGCGGTCCTCGTCGCCCCGCCGGTCGACGCCGATCGCTACTTCGAGGCGGTGCTGCGCCCGGTCCTCACCCCGCGGGGCTGACCCGCAGCGGCCCCCGCGCCGGACCGCGCCACGGCGACGTCGCGGGTGCCGAGGTACGATCCCACCACGGCGGGATCGGCCACGACCTCGGCCGGGGTGCCGTCGGCGATGACGCGGCCGAGTTCCATCGCCACCAGGCGGTCGCAGGCGGCGATGAGGAGCGGCACGTCGTGCTCGACCACCACGACGGCAGCGCCGGTGGCGTCGCGCAGGCGCCGCAGCAGCGGCGCCATCGCCTCCGTCTCGCGCTGGGCGAGGCCGGCCCCGGGCTCGTCGAGCAGCAGGACCTCGCCCTGCTGGGCGACGAGCGAGCCGAGCTCGACGACCCGCCGGGAGCCGGTCGAGAGCTCGGACGCGAACTTGTCGCCAAACGCCCTGAGCCCGAGGGCGGCGACGAGCACTTCGACCTGGCGGGCGGCGAGCGCCTCGGACAGCACTGACGCCGGCAGCCGCAGGGCGGCGGCGGCGAGGTCGCGGGAGACGGTGAACCGCTCGAGGGCGACGGCGAGGTTCTCCTCGACGGTCAGCCCGGGGAACAGGCGGGCGTCCTGGAACGAGCGGGCGATCCCCCGCACGGCCCGCTCGGCGGCGCCGAGCTCGCTGACGTCCTCCTCCCCCAGCAGCACCCGGCCCCGGTCGGCGCGAAGCGAGCCGGCCAGCAGGTCGAGCAGCGTCGTCTTCCCTGCGCCGTTGGGCCCGATGATCCCGACGATCTCGCCGGCCCGCACCTCGAGGTCGACCTGGTCCACCGCCCGGAGGCCGCCGAAGGACTTCGTCAGCCCGGTGGCGGTGAGGGCCGGTCGGCCGAGGGCCGGCGCCGGCCGCGGCGGTTCACCGTCGGTTGCGGCTGCGCCGATGAAGACCGACCGCAGCAGGTCGTCCCGGCCGAGGAGATCCGCGGTCGGCCCGGTGAACCGCACCTCGCCCTTCTCCATGAACACGGCGCGCTCGGCGAGCTCGAGCGCGATGTTCACCGATTGCTCGACCAGCACGACCGTGGTGCCGCCCGCGGTGAGGCGGGCCACGACGTCGAGGAGCTCGGCCACCACGATCGGCGCCAGCCCGAGCGACAGCTCGTCGAGGAGGAGCAGGCGGGGCCGGTTCACGAGCGCGTTCGCCAGCGCCAGCATCTGCTGCTGGCCACCGGACAGGAGCGCGGCCTGGGTGCTCGACCGCTCGGCGAGCGCCGGGAACAGCGAGAGCGACCGCTCGACGGCGGCGTCGAGGGCGGCGGGGTCGTCGCGGAGCAGCCAGCCTGCCATGCGGAGGTTCTCGGCGATCGAGAGCCCGCCGAAGACGCCCCGCCCACCGGGCATGAACCCGATGCCGCGGCGGGCGAGGTCGGTCGGGTCGGCGCCGGTGACGTCGGCGCCGTCGTAGGTGATCGAGCCCCGGCTCGGCCGGTTGAGGCCGCAGACCGCCCGCAGCAGCGTCGACTTGCCGGCGCCGTTGGTCCCGAGCAGGGCGACGATCTCGCCCTCGTCGACCTCGAGGTCGACACCGAACAGCACCTGTACCGGCCCGTAGGAGACGTCGACCGCCTCGCAGCGCAGCAGCGGCGCGCTCACCGGCCGCCTCCGGGGCCGACGGTCTGCTCCAGGCGCTCGAGCCGGGCCCGCAGCTCGTCGGCCTCGGCCCGCAGCCGCGCCAGCTCGCCGTCCTCGCTGGCGCCGGCCGGCGCCCGGAGCGCCTCGAGCGCGGCCGGGTCACCGAGCAGGTCGCCGAGCGTGCGCGCCCCGCTCGCCGGGTCGGCGGCGGTCACCCGCCGATCGGCGACGAGGCTCGGCACCAGCAGGTCCCGCCGGGCCGCGACCCCCCGCAGCAGGAGCTGCCGCATGCGCAGCACCACCTGGCCGAGGCCGCCGGGGAACACGAGGAGGAGCACGAGCACGCCGCTTCCGGTGACGATGAGCTGGAGCCCACCGCCAAGGGCGTACTGCGCCCACCGCAGCGCCACCGCGCCGACGACGGCGCCGCCGACGGAGGTGAGCCCGCCGATCACGACCATGCTGAACGCCTCGAAGCTCTGCGCCGGGCTGAAGGTGCCGAAGTTGATGCCCTGGAGCACGAGCAGGTGCAGCGCGCCGGCGAGCCCGGCCAGGCTGCCGGCGAACCCGAACGCCATGAGCTTGACCCGCACGGCGTGGACGCCGCGGGCGCCGGCCGCCGGCTCGTTGTCGCGCACGGCGATGAGCACCCGGCCCGGCCGGGCGCTGCGCACGGCGCGCGCCACCGCGAGGGCCAACCCGAGCAGGGCGAGGGCGAAGTAGTAGAGGGTGCGCTCGTCGGCGAGATCGAACCGGGTCAGCACCACCGGCCGGTCGACCTGCTGGGGCAGGATGGTGGCGAAGTAGGCGGGGTTGAGGAAGTAGCTCGACAGCGCGACCGCGAACGCCAGCGACGTGACGCCAAGGAACAGGCCGCGGATGCGCAGCGCCGGGAGGCCGATGAGCAACGCCGCGGCGGCGCCGCCGCCCATCCCCGCGCCGAGGGCCAGCACCAGGTCGCCACCGCGGTCGAGGACGTTGGCCGCGGCGACGGCGCCGACGCCGGCGAGCGCGAACTGGCCCAGGCTGAGCTGGCCGCTCCACCCGGTGAGGGCCACGAGTGACACGCCCACCACGGCGTAGGTCACGGAGATGGTGCCAATCACGCTGAGCTGGCTGACGCTGAGCACGGCGGGCACCGCCAGCGCGGCCGCAGCCGCCGCAACGAGCAGCACGCGGCGGCCCCACACCACCTCGGGAAGGTGACGCAGCTCGCGCGGGACCGGCGGGGTGTCGGCGGCGCCGACCCAGCTCGACAGCGCGCCGTCGTCGGCCCGGCTGAGGCGGTGGCGCTGCAGCAGCAGCGCACCGAGGATCACGACGAGGAGGGCGACGTCGGTGAGGCTGCTCCGCGAGGTGTTCCAGAACGTCGCCTGCTGGAGCACGCCGATGCCGACCCCGGCGGCGAAGGCGCGGGGCAGGCTCGCCATGCCGGCGACGACGGCGGCGGCGAGCGCCGGCAGCAGCAGCGCGGGGCCGGCGAGGACCGTCGGCGGCAGCGGCTGGATCGGCGCGGTGAGCATCACAGCCAGCGCCGACAGCAAGCCCGCGATCGCCCAGACGATCGTCGACAGGCGCCGCACCGGGATGCCGAGGGTCATCGCCCGCTCGGCGTTCTCCGACGCGGCACGGATCCCGGTGCCGGCCGCGGTGGCGTGGAGGAACCAGCCGAGCGCGAGCACGACGACGGGCACGATGACGAAGATCACCACGTGGTTGCCGGTGAAGCGCACCGGCGAAATCGTGAAGCTGGCCGACAGCGGGGTCGCGAAGCTGTTGGTCACCAGCGGCCGGCCGAACCAGGTCGGGATCACGAGCTCGATCCCGCCCAGGATCTGAGCGAGGCCGATGGTGGCGAGGGTGAGGATCAGGCGCGGCGCCCAGAAGAACCGGCGCACCACGAGGAGGTCGACGGCGGCGCCGCCGGCGGCGGCGGCGGCCAGCCCGAGGGGCATGCACAGGAACCAGCTCCAGCCCCAGTCGGCGAACAGCATCACCGCCAGCACGCCGGCGGCCGCGCCGAGCGCCGCCTGGGCGAAGTTGACGATGCGCGATGCCCGGTACACGAGCACCAGGCCGATGGCGGTGAGCCCGGTGAGCGAGCCCAGCGCGGCGCCGAGCACGACGATCCCAAGCGGCAGCCCGTCGGGCAGCGCCGCGTGGAGCACCGGCCACCCCGCCGCGATGCCGGCGGCCCACCGGGGCGCGGCCGGCGCGGCGCGCAGCCGGTCGAGGACCGCGCTCACGGCTGGATCGGCAGCGTGATCTCACCGGCGGGCCACTCGTCGCCGATGAAGCGCTGCTCGAGCGAGCGGACGTACTTGCCCGGCTCGTTGTTGAACGGGCTGACCGTGCCGTGGTCGAACCACACCTCGCGGGCGTCGTCGGTCGCGGTCCAGTCGCCCGGCCCGAAGCTCCAGGTGCCGGTCTCGCCGGTGGTGGTCGGGTAGCGGAACATGCCGTCCTGGAACGTCTCGGGGATGAGGTTCGGCCCCGCCATGTGCACGCCCAGGAAGAACATGAGCACCGGGTAGTAGAGGACGTCGTGGATGAACGCGGGCTCGTCGTCGCGGACCGCCTTGTACGCCCGATACGACTCGGCCTGCACGCCGGAGAACACGTCGTCGAGGAAGCTGAGCCCGAACGCGTGCCGCCACTGGTCGGGGTCGTAGATCTGGCCGAGCAGGTCGGCGTCGGTGAGGGCGGAGCCGGTGACGATCCACTCCGGCCGGTAGTCCTGCTGGGTCGCCTGGGTGGTGAGGAACAGCGGCAGGATCGGGTCGCACACGCACACCACGCTCGTGATGCCGCGGTCCTTGAGCTGGGCGACCATGTTCGCCGCCTCCGACGACAGCGCCAAGAAGTCGAGCTTGTAGTCGATGCGGTGGGCGAAGGAGAACCCCGCCGACTGGAGCTTGGCGTCGCCGGCGTCGGCGCACTCCTGGTACCAGGGCTCCTCGGGCGTGATCATGGCGAAGCTCCGCTGGCGCTCCCGCATCGCCCGGTCGCCGGCGTAGCGGGCGTTGAACGGCGCGACCCGCTTGACGAGCCAGCCCACGAGGGTGTCGGCCAGCCGGCTGCAGTCGACCAGCGCGCCCCAGGTGTAGGGGGCGTGTTCGGCGTACCAGCGCTGGGACATGTGCACCGGCGGGATGGCGATCACCTTCTGGCGGACCAGCGCCTCGGCGTAGGGCACGGTGAGCACGCTGAGGTCGGCGAAGGCCCGGATCTCCTGGCCCACCCGCAGCGCGTCGGCGTTGGCGCCCTCGGCGCCGCCGCCGAAGAACTCCGAGAGCTGGTCGCCCTGACCCTTGTAGAACACGACCTCGGCCGTACGGCCGTACACCTGGAACTTCTCGTTGAAGTAGTCGAAGTAGGCGCGGATCGTGCGCTGGATGTCCTCCTCGGTGTCGCGGATGTTCGCCTTCTCCGCCACCTGGCCGGCGACGGCGAACACGCTCGGGAGCGCCCCGGTCCTGAACGTGACGGTGATCTTCTCCGCGGTCACCCCGAGCGACGTGTCGCCGCCGTTGTCGCCCTCGAAGGTCAGGCACGGTGGCGAGTACGGCTCGCGGGTCTGGCGGTCGCCGCCCTCGCACGTGGCGGCGGCGGCAACTGTGCCGAGCCCTTCGGGCGCCGTGGGCGCCGCGCCGTCGACGGACTCGGGGGCGGCCGCGCTGCTGCCGCCTGCGGTGGGCCCGTCGCTCGGTCCATCGTTGCCGATCAAGCCGGCGTCGCCGGTGTCGCGCGCCTCGGGCGCCTTGGACGGCACGAGCGCGACGAGCAACGCCAAGAGCACGAGGATCGCGGCCAGCGGGGCGTAGCCACGCAGCAGCAGCCGCTGGGCGGGGTCGACCGCTCGCGCCCTCATCAGCCCGCCCTCGAACCGCCCGGGGCCCGGGCGAGCACGGCAGCGATGCGCCGGCGGTCGGCCGCCGCGAGGGCGCCGGTGGCAGCAAGGCCGCCGAGGAGCAGGAGCCCGGCGTTCACGTCCTCGCCGAGGACCGCCGAGATCAGCTCCTGCACCGGGGGCGGCAGCACGCTGGCGGGAGGCGCCGGCGGCGCGCTCGGCGGGGCCGGCGAGCGCGCCGGCGCCGGGGGTCGTGGCGCCGCGAAGGCCTCCCCGGCGTCGAAGGGCTCCTGGGCGCCGGCGAGCGGCGCGTACTGGTAGGTCTCGGTCGGCCGCCGCACGAGGGTGGCGTCGGCCCCGCCGAGGTCGAAGAAGGCGCCTCCCCGGCCGGTCGCCGCGGCGAGGCCGACGTTGGCGACCGTGATGGCGAGGCCCGTCTCGGGCACGCCGCCGACGAGTGCCGCCTCGAGGTCGTTCACCGCGCCGGCCAGCGCCTGCTCGTAGAGGGGGCCGAAGAACCGGGCGGCGCCCGGCGAGTCCTTGAACGACACCCGCAGCGGCGAGATCCGCCCACCCTGGTCCGAGACCGCCGCCGCCGGCGGGAGCACGCTCAGGCCGGTCGGCGCGAGCTGGGCGTTGAGCTCGTCGAACACCATCGCCAGCTGGTCGGCCGAGCCGGTGTCGTACCGCCGGCCGCCGAGTGTGGCCGACCCGAGCCGGAACGTCGCGGTGGCCGGACGGCCCAGCTCCTGGCGGACCTCCCACTCCAGGCCGCGGAGCACCGACACGGTGCCGAACGCCTCGATGCGCAGCTCACCCAGTGACACGAGCCCGGTCGACGCCGCCGGGCTCGACATCGCCTCGGACACCAGCCCGCTGGCATGGAGGACCGCGGCGCCGAGATCCAGCTCGGCCCACCCGCCCTCGGTCCGCGCCCGGCCCTCGCCCGCCTCGGCGGCGGTGGCCTTCTCGTGGCCACCGCCGAGGGCCACCAGCCCGGCGTCGACCGTGGGGAACACCGGCGAGCGCTCGTCGCTCGGGGTCGAGCGGGAGTCGGCGCGCGCCGCAGGCGGGAGCGTGAAGCTGCGGGCGACGTCGCCGAAGCCGAGCCCGACCCGGTCGAGCGTCGGCGTGTTGGTCAGCGCCAGCGCCCCCAGGGCTCCGAGCAACCCGAAGTCGGCGGCGGCGGCGCTGGCCCTCGTCACGTCGCCCTCGATGCGGGCGCCCGACGCGATCACCTTCACCGGCAGCGCCAGCCGCCCGGCGAAGGGGGCGACGGTGACGGCCTGGCTGTTGGCCTGCCCCGCGAGCTCGCCGCCCGCGGTCACGACATCACCGCCTGTCTCTGCCCCGCCGGCGGCGCCAGCGTTCGCACCGGCGAGCGCGCAGGCGCCGGCTGCGGTGACTGCGGCGATCGCCGCCCTGCGAGCGAGTCCAACCCTGGCCACGGCACCCCCCGGTTCCGTCGCGCAGATGCGACATTGATGCCTCAGTGTCGCATACCGCTCCGAAGCATAGCAAGTGACCTCATCGTTACGAACCGCAACGTTGGCCGTGCGCCCGCGGGGGCGCCGAGCCGTCAGGTGAACGTGAGCCCCTCGAAGGACCCCGAGGACCGCCAGCCGTCGATGTACTGGAAGAACCCCAGCGCGCCGGTCGGGTAGCCGAGGAAGTCGTAGCGTTGGGTCGGCGCGGGCGGCTGGCCCTCGTTGTTGTAGTAGCCGGGTGTGCACTCGAGCGAGCCCAAGAGGCCAAGCCCCCCACCACCGCCGCCCTCGCCCCCGCCGCCACCGAACATCGAGCCGCCGAGCATGAGGTCGAGCCACGCCTGCTCCGCCTCGCTGCTCACCTCGACGGTCTGGTGGTCGTGCTCGACGGCATGGGCGACGATGGCTGCGATCGTCGTGGCCGACTCGGCGAGGTTGTGGGGCACGTTGGCGATGTGGTTCGAGCCCTGGGTGAGCTGGACGATGAACGCGTTGGGGAACCCGTTGACGTGCAGCCCGTGCATGGTCCGCATGCCTTCGGCCCAGTGCTCGCTCAGCGCGCGGCCGCCCCGCCCGACCGGCTCGTAGCCCGCCCGTGAGGTGTACGCGGTGCCGACCTCGAAGCCGGTGGCGTAGATGATGCAGTCCACCTCGTACTCCGTGCCGAGAGCGACGACGCCGCGCTCGGTGATCCGCTCGACGCCCTTGCCGTCGGTGTGGACCAGGCGCACGTTGGGCCGGTTGTAGGCCTGGAGGTACTCGTCGTGGAAGCAGGGCCGCTTGCAGAGCTGGCGGTACCACGGCTTGAGCGCGGCCGCGGTCTCGGGGTCCTCGACGATGGCATCGACATCCCCGGCGAAGGCTCGGGCTCGCCGGCCCCGACGATCCTGGCGCGGATCTCCTCCATCTTCTCGAAGTCGGCCTCGTCGAAGGCCTCCATCAGCGTGCTGACGTCGAAGGACCCGCCGCGGGACGTGGCCTCGAACAGCTTGGTCTTCACCCGCCGGGCGATGTCGGTCCAGCCGTCCATGACGAGGTCCTCGGCCTCGGCCATCGCCATCGCGCCCATGGTGTTGGCGGTGAAGCTCTCCAGCCACCGCTGCTGCCAGCCCGGCGTGGCGATGGTGGCGAACCAGTCCGGGTCGGTGGGCACGTTGTTGCGGACGTCAACCGCGGAGGGGGTGCGCTGGAACACGAGCAGCTCGCCAGCGTCGCGCGCCAGGTGCGGGATGCACTGGATCGCGGTGGCGCCGGTGCCGATGATCGCCACCCGCTTGCCGGCCAGGCGCTCCATCGGCGAACCGGCCGGGTCACCCCCGGTGTACGCGTAGTCCCAGCGGCTCGTGTGGAACGAGTGCCCGCGGAAGTCCTCGATGCCGGGGACGCCGGGCAGCTTGGCGACGTGCAGCGGGCCGGTGCCCATGCCGATGAACTGCGTCGTGAAGTCGTCGCCCCGGTTGGTGCGCACCCGCCAGCACCGGCGTTCCTCGTCCCAGCGGAGGTCGGTGACCTCGGTGTGGAACAGCGCCTGGTCGTAGAGGTCGTACTGCTTGGCGATGCGCTGGCAGTGCTCGAGGATCTCGGGCGCGTGCGCGTACTTCTCGGTGGGCATGTGCCCCGTCTCCTCGAGGAGCGGGAGGTAGACGAACGACGCCGTGTCGCACTGGGCGCCGGGGTAGCGGTTCCAGTACCAGGTGCCGCCCACGTCGCCGGCCTTGTCGATGAGGCGGACCCCGCTGATGCCGCGTTCGTGCAGGCGGGCCCCGGTGACGAGCCCGGCGAAGCCGGCGCCGATGAACGTGAAGGCGGCGTGGTCGCGCTTGGGCTCGCGGGGCACGACCGGGAGGTACGGATCCTCGGCCCGCTCACCGCCCAGCCGCCGGTACTGCGCGATCCCGTCGGCACGGAGCCGCTTGTCGCGCTCCTCGCGGTACAGCGCCCGGAGCGCCTCCTTGTCGAACGCCGGCGTCGGCTCGTCGGTCACGGTCATGGGTCCCTCCTGCACCAATGCGACAAATCTGGCCTACTGTCGCATATCCCCGTGGCCGCCGGCAACCGCGGCGGACGCCTCAGCGCACGATCGGCAGCGTCCGCGGGCTGTGGAAGATGAACGAGGGCCCGTAGTCGAGGCTCGACGGATCGCCGCGGACCTCGTAGCTGGGCGCCACCGCCAGCAACCCCTCGAGGGCCAAGCGGGCTTCGAGCTTGGCCAGAGCGGCACCCAGGCAGAAGTGGATGCCGTGGCCGAAGCCGAGGTGCGGGTTGGGGGCGCGGCCGACGTCGAAGCGCTCGGGGTCCTCGAACCGCGTCGGGTCGCGGTTGGCGGCGGCCAGGAGCACGAAGACCATCTCGCCGGCACCGACGCGCTGGCCGGCGAGCTCCACGTCGACGGCGGGAACCCGGACCGTCGCCTGGACCGGGCTGTCATAGCGCATCACCTCCTCGATCGCGCCCGGCACGAGCGCGGGGTCGGCGATGACCCGCGCACGCTGCTCGTGGTCGCGCCCGAGCGCCAGCGCCTGGTTGGCGATGAGGTTGGTGGTGGTCTCGTTGCCGGCGACAAGCAGCAGCACGCACGACGAGAGCAGCTCGGCGTCGTCGAGTACCTCGCCGGCGTTGGCCTCGACCAGGCGCGACACGAGGTCATCACCCCCCGGGCGTGCTCGCCGCCGCGCGATCTCGGCGCGGAAGTACTCCTTCAGGTGCTCGGCGCCCTCGCGTGCGGCGGCGAGGTCGTCTTCCGACGCCAGCTCGTTCGTCCCGGCGATGAGCTGGTTCGACCACGTGCGGAACGACTCGCGATCGTCGACCGAGACGCCGAGCAGCTCGGAGATCGCCATCACGGGCAGGGGGTACGCGAGCTGGTCGACCACGTCGAAGGGCTCGCCGTCTCGCAGCGGGGCCAGCATCGCGTCGGTGAGCTGGCGCAGCCGCGGCTCGAGGGCGGCGATCGACCTCGGCGTGAACGCCCGGGCGGCGACGCCCCGCAGCCGCTCGTGGTCCGGTGGGTCGGAGTTGAGCATCGTCGGGGCGTCGAAGGCGCTGATCCGGTCCTGCATGCCCGACATCTGCGCCGAGGAGAACCGGGCGTGGTCCGTCAGCACGGCTTGCGCTGGCTCGTGGGCGGCCACCATCCACGCTCCGAGCAGCGCCGGGTTGCGCATGATCGGTCCGATCTCGCGCATGCGGGCGTAATACGGATACGGGTCGCGCTTCACCGCGTCGTCGAACATCGGGAACTCGAGCTCCGGGTCTGCCATGCGATCCCTCCTGGTCAGTGGGCCGCGGCGGCGCGGGGCCCGGTCTGGGTGTAACAGCTGCAGTCGCCCGACCACTGCACCGGCGAGTAGTCGTCGCCGCCGTTGAACTTGCCGGACCTGAAGATCGCCCGCCCCGCGTACGGGCTCTCCCAGGTGTCGCCAACGGCGACGAGCGCGGCGGGGAAGTCGGCCCGGCGGGGGTTCGGGGGTGCGTGCTTCATCGCCGAGACCCACAGGAAGAAGCTGTCGCAGAAGGCGACGGCGCCGGCGTCCTTGCCCATCTGCTCGGTGACACCGGGGACGCCGGCGTCGGTCAGGATCTTGGAGCATCGCTGCACCGCCGGTGACAGCGGCGCCCCGGCCTTGTCCGCGCCGCTGTGGGAGAACGTGAAGCCCTTGGCCCCGTCCCACTGCGCGGCCGGGAAGTTGCTCGTGAAGATGTCGAGGCACATCCCCCACATGTCGGAGCAGTAGTAGGTGGGCCGGTACCGCTGGGACTCGGCGGCCTGGAGGAAGTTGTTGACGGTCACGAAGATCGCCGACGGCAGCACCCGGTCGACGCCCGCTTGGCGGAACTGCAGCACAGCGCCCGCGACCTGCTGCTGGGCGGCGGCGAGGTCGCAGGAGACCCGCACGTCGAGGTAGTCGATGCCCTTCTGCTTGAGGTACGGCTTGAAGTCGCCGTCGATCGCCTCGGGGTCTGGCGCGCACTCGGTCGACAGGATGCCGAGCTTGCCCTTGTCGGGTCCGATGAACCCGGCGGCCAGGGCGAGGTCGGCCCAGTTGAGCAGCACCCGGTTCTGGCTCGATCCGCTGGAGGCAAGCATGCCGCCGTTGCGCTGGAAGTTCTGCTCGCTGTTGGTCTGCGACGCGGTGGTGGTGAGGATGACGCCGCGCTGCGCGTAGCAGTTCTGGGAAACGCCGAGCGTGGACGCGGTGTCGAAGGCGGCAAAGACCTTTTCATCGGTCGCGAGGCGGATGCACGCCGCCTGCTGGCTCGACGCGTTGACGGGGTCCGACTCGGTGGTCACGTAGACGACCTTGCGGCCGGCCACGCCGCCGGTCTCGTTCACGTGGTCGACGTAGGCCTTGATCACTGCTTCCAAGTCCGTCCGGCTGTCGGTGGCGGCCGCGCCCACGTTGCCCAGCCCGGCGAGGCTCGGGATGAGGAACCCGACCTTGATCGTCTCCTCGGTGACGCCCTGATCGGATGCTGTCAGCTGCACAGGCGCGCCGCTCGCGGCCGAGCCGCCGCTGCCGGCAGCCGCGCCCGCCCCGCCCGGTGCGGAGGCGCCCGACGAGCCCGACCCGCCCGGCGCGGGGTCGCCCGAGGTGCTGCCTCCCGCCGCGCCCGCGCTCGGCGTCAGAGCTGACGCCGGGCTGGTTGCAGCGTCCCCGGCTTCGGAGCCGTCTACCGCTCCCTCGGAGCCGCCGACCGGACCGGCCGTCGTGTCACCGCCGGCGACCGGCGCGGTGAACAAGGCGGTCCCCGCATCGTCGCCCCCGCCGGGCAGCAGGGCAGCGACGACGGCGACGGCGACGGCGACCCCGACCGCCGAGGTCGCGAGCACGTTGCTGCGCGGCGCGTTGCGCGCCCACAGTCGCAGCTTCATCCCGAACGTCATCTCGTTCCCCCTGCTCGTGGTCGTGCCTGCACCTGCGCGCGCCGGCGCCGACGGGCGGGGGCATGGTCGGCGGCGCCCCGCCCGAGGTACGCCTCGATGACGGCGGGATGGTCGGCGATCGCCGCCGGCACTCCCTCGGCGATCACGCTTCCCGCCTCTAGGACGTAGATGCGATCGGCCTGGCGCATGACCACAGCCATGTCGTGCTCGATGAGCAGCACGGCGCAGTCGAGCTCGCTCCGGACCGAGCGCACGAGGTCGAGCAGCGCGGGGACCTCTTGGTGCGAGACCCCGGCAGTCGGCTCGTCGAGGAGCAGCAGGCGCGGGCGCAAGGCGGCGGCGCAGGCGACGTCGCACACGCGTCGCGCGCCGGTCGACAGGTCGGCGAGCAGCACGTCGCGCGCCTCCCACAGACCCACTCGTCGCAGCAGCGTCTCGGCGTCGGCGACGCGCTCGCGCTCAGCCCAGCGCTCCCACGGCGCGGCTAACAGGCTCGAGAGCAACCCGGAGGACATGCGGCTCTCGAGCGCGACGAGGACGCACTGCAGCACGGTCATGCCCTGGTAGAGGCGAGCATCCTGGAAGGTGCGAGCCACACCTGTGTACGGCCGGTACTCGGGGCTCAGGGCGCCGACCGGAGCGCCGAAGGCCAAGACCTCTCCGGCGTCAGGCGCGAGGTAGCCCGAGACGCAATCCATCAGCGTCGTCTTGCCGGCGCCGTTCGAGCCGATGAGCGCCACCGTCTCGCCCGGTTCGACGCGCAGCGACACCCCGTCGAGCGCGGCGATGCCGCCGAAGCGCACCGTCACGCCGCGGCACTCGAGCGCCGGCGCGCCGGGTGCGTCTGCTTCGGCGAGCACGGCGGCGCGCACGTTGCGGTCGATCGCCTGAGCCAGGACGTCGCGCGCCCGCACCAGTGCGGCGACGATCCCACCGGGGAGCGCCAGCACCACCGCCAGCACCCCGGCACCGGTGAACAGGTACACGAGGACGGTGCTCCACTCGAACACGATGGGCACGCCGATGACGGCGATCGTGGCCAGGATGACCCCGGCCGGTGACGCCACGCCGCCGATCACCGCGGCGCTGAGCACCGTGAGCGACGTCGCCGCGGGGAACGCGTTGGCGTCGAAGTTGACGTGCGAGTGCGCCCACAGCACACCGGCGACGCCGGCGACGAAGCCGGACAGCGCGAAGGCGACGATGTTCGTCGCTGCCGGCGGCACGCCGTGGGCGGCGGCGTTGAGCGGGTTGTCACGCACGGCCATCAGCCGCCGTGCCGCGCCGGACGCCCGCAGCGCGGCCAGGGCGGCGAGCGCGAGCGCGAGCGTGCCGACGGCGGTGTAGTAGAGGCCGCGGTTGGTGGTGACGTCGCCGACGAAGGGGAGCCGAGCCGTGCCCTGGAGGGTGACGAACGACGAGCCGGCGTTGGTGAGCCACCGCTGGTTGAAGAGATAGCCGTAGGCGAGGACGGCGAAGCTGAGCGTGGTCACCCCGAGGAACAGGCCGCGCACCCGAACCGCAGGGACACCGATGGCCGCGGCCGCCAGGGCGCACGCGCCGCCGACGATCGCCATCAGGACCGGCAGCGAGAGGTCGCTCGGCGCCAGGCGAACGGTGAGGTACGCGCCCAGCCCGAGGAGGGCGAACTGACCCATGGAGAGCTGGCCCGAGATGCCGGTGACCACGACCAGGGAGACGCCGATCAGGCAGTAGATGACGACCTCGGTCAGCAGGAACGCCTTGCTCTGGGTGTCGAGGCCGGGCAGCAGCGGCAGCAACACCGCAGCCAGCGCGGCGGCTGCCACCGGTCCCCGCCGGAGCCACCCCGCCCACGGCCGCGTGGCCAGCTCGTCGGCGAGCGTCCGCGGCGGGCGGATGAGCCCGATGTCATCGTCGGCCCGACGGCGCACGCGCGAGAGCGCACCGGCCTGGCGGACGAGCATGACCATCACCAGCGCGAAGACGGCGAGCTCGGTCACGCCGCCGCTGGCGAAGTTCGCGAACGTGAGCTGCTCGACGACGCCGAGGCCGATGCCGGCGGCAAAGGCCACAGGGAGGTTCGTCATGCCACCGACGAGGGCGGCGGCCAGCGCCCGCACCATCAGCGACGGGCCGAGCACCTCGGTCAGATTGGCCCCCCGCAACGGCCCGAGCAGGATCGCGGTCACCGCCGACAGGACGCCCGCGATCGCCCACACCGACATGGTCACTCGCCGCACCGGCAGCGCGGCCAGCTCCGCCGCCTCGCGGTTGGCGGCGACGGCGCGGATCTGGATGCCGATGGTCGTGGCCCGCAGGAGCAGGGCGACGAGCGCGGCCGCGGCCGGCACCACCAGCACGATCATGAGGTCGGCGCCACGCACCACGTAGTCGGCGACCTCGAAGCTCCAGTCGATCGGCACCGGGTAGCCGACCTGCGCAAGTCGGTTGGTGTCGGGGCGGACCACGCTCCAGAAGCTCACGGCGAAGAGGATCTGGGCGAGGCCGATGGTCGCGATCATCACCGTGGTCCGGGCCGCGGTCTCGAGCCGTCTGATGACGAGCGCTTCGGCCGCAGCACCCACGCCGGCGGCGAGCACCAGCGCCAGCGGGAACGCGAGCCACCAGCTGACGCCGTGGTCGTTGACGAGCTTCGCCAGCAGCAATGCCGACGCCGCCCCGAGCTGGCCGTGGGCGAAGTTGATGACGCGGGTGGAGCGGTAGATCAGGACGAGACCGACGGCGAGGATGGCATAGGTCAGGCCGGTGACGAGCCCGATGACGAACACGTCCGGGGACAGCGTCACGTGCGCACCTCCAGCGCGGCGGTGAGGTCAGCCGGGTCAGCGAGGACCTGGCGGATGGTCCCTCGCTCCATCAGCGCGACGCGGTCTGCCGCGTGCAGCAGCACTGGCATCGACTGCTCGACGAGCAGCACCGATCCACCACGTTCGCGAAAGCTGCGGACCGCGTCGGAGAGGCGGTCGACCAGCGTCGGCGCCAAGCCGAGCGAGAGCTCGTCGATGCACAGGACGGCCGGGTGCAGCAGGAACGCCCGCGCCAGGGCCAGCATCTGCTGCTCGCCGCCGGACAGCTGGCTGGCGGTGCTGCCTCGGCGCTCGGCCAGGCGCGGGAAGAGGTCGAAGGTCTCGGTGATCCGCTCATCGAGCAGGCCGGGGGTGCGTCGAAGGACGTGGCCGCTCACGCGGAGGTTCTCGGTGACGCTCAGATCGGGAAACGTCGACCGGCCGGCGAAGACCGTGACGAGTCCCCGCTCGGCGCGTCGGGCGGGGGCGTGCGCGGTGATGTCCTCACCGTCGTGGACGACGGTCCCGGAGGCGGGTGTCTCGAGCCCGCTCACGACGCGAAGCAGGGTCGTCTTTCCGGCGCCGTTGGGGCCGAGGACGCCGAGCACCTCGCCCCGCCTGAGCTCGAGGTCGGTACCGAACAGCACCGGGACGTTGCCGTACGCGAAGTGGAGGTCGTCGACGGCGAGCACCACGTCGCCGTTCACGGCGCGAGGACCCCGTGGAGCAGGATGCGGAGGTACTCGTCCACGAACGCCTCCGGATCGGCGGCGGTCAACCCGGCAACGGTGGCGGCGGCGAGCCCGGACCACGTGGCGACGACGGGGTCGAAGCGCCGGTACTCGCGCCGATCGGTCGTGGCTGCGATGTGCGCCGCCACCGCGTCGACGTGGTCCCGGACCATCACCCCGAGCTCGGCACCGACGTCGGGGAACTGCTGCAGATCGGCGAGCAGCGCGAGCGCCAGCGACCGCTCGTCGCGCACGAGCTCGGCCCAGGTGACGAGGAACGCCCGGAGGGCGAGCTGCTGATCTTCGACGGGCTCGTCGGCCGGGTGCTGGGCGGTTCGCGTTCGCAGCAGGTCGAGCATGGGCTCGGCGATGGAGAGCCGGAACAGCTCCTCCTTCGAGCCGAAGTGCTTGAACAGCAGCGGCTCGCTGACGCCTGCTTCCCGCGCGATGGACGACAGTGTGGTGGCGTGGTAGCCGCCGGCAGCGAAGCACCGTCGAGCCACCGTCAGCAGGTGGGCGCGCCTCGCGGCGCCGGCCATGCGGGACGCGACAGCCGGCGCGGGCACCGTCGATCAGACCCCGAACAGAGAGACGCCGGCGAGCAGGCCGCCGTCGATCACGTGCTCGGTGCCGGTGATGTAGCTGCTCTCCTCGCTGGCGAGGAACAGCACGAGCGACGCGATGTCCTCGGGGGTCCCGCAGCGCGGGATCGGCAAGCGGGCGAACATGGCGTCGTAGTCGACCTCTTCGAACCCGGGCGGACGGATCATCGGCGTGTCGACGCCCCCGGGGTGCACCGAGTTCACGCGGATGCCGAGGGGGCCGAGCTCGACGGCAGCGGTCTTGGTCATGCCCCGAACCGCGAACTTCGACGCCACGTAGCCGATGACGTTGGCCATGCCCGCCATGCCGTCGATGGAGGAGATGTTGACGATCGAGCCACCGCCGCGTCGTTGCATGACCGGCGCGACCGCCCGCATGCCGAAGAAGACACCGACCTGGTTGACCTTGATGACGTCGAGATAGTCGTCGGTCGACATGTCGACGAGCGGCGCCATCCTGGCGATGCCGGCGTTGTTCACGAGGACGTCGATGCCGCCGAAGGTCTCCTCCGCCCGCTTGACCACCGCCGCCCACTGCGCCTCGTCGGCGACGTCGTGGTGCTCGAAGACGACATCGGCGCCGAGCTCGGCGGCGAGCGCCTCACCCTCGGCGATGAGCACGTCGGTGGCGACGACCTTGGCGCCCTCGGCCACGAACCGGCGCACGTGCGCCTCGCCCTGACCGCGCGCCGCACCGGTGACGAGGGCCACCTTGCCATCGAGACGGGCGGTCATGCCGCACCTCCGTGGTCGCAGGGCTGCTCGAGCTGCTTGGCGAGGATCTGGTTGACGAACTCGGGGTTCTCGATGTTCGAGAAGTGCCCGGCGTCGGGGACGATCTCGAGGGTCGCTCCGGGGATGGCGGCGGCGAGCTCCTCGGCCATCGGCCGGGGCGTGAGGTTGTCCTCGGCGCCGCACAGCACGACGGTCGGCACGGTGATCGAGCCGAGGCGGTCATAGACATCGACGGCGGCGATGGCCCGCATGTCCCATGCCAGGCACGCGGGAGTGTTGGCCCGGAACTGGGTGTCGAAGCGCTCGAGGACCTCGGGCTTCCCACCGATGGTCGTCGCGGAGAACACCATGGCCTGAAAGCCCGCTGCCAGTGCGTCGAGGCCGCCAGCCTCGACCTGGTCGGCCATCGCCCCGAGCCCGTCACCCGTCGCTCCCGGCCGAGCGAAGGTGTCGAGGAGGCTCAGGGTGCAGACGCGGTCGGGCGCGGTGAGGGTGAGCTGCTGGGCGATCATCCCGCCCATCGACAGCCCCACGACGTGGGCCCGCTCGACGCCGAGGTGGTCGAGTACGCCAAGCGCGTCGGCCGCGAACCCGGCGATCGAGTAGCCGTCGCCGACCTCGCGGTCGGATCGGCCGTGGCCGCGGTGGTCGATGGCGATGCAGCGATTCGTTCCTCGGAACGCGTCGATCTGCGGCTGCCAGTCGGTGCCATCGCACCCCATGCCGTGGAGGAACAGCACGGCATGCCCCGATCCCTCGTCCATCACGCGCAAACGCGTGCCGTTCACCTCGACGTCCATGTTCCCCCTCCGTTCCCGCCCGCGTCGCAGGCGCCCAGCTCGCATCGAGGCCATGGCGTCATCGGAACGTGAGTCCCGCGAAGCCGGTCTCGGGCCACCGCCGCAGGTGCTCGAAGAACGCCATCGGTCCTCCGGGATGACCCTTGGTCATGTCTGCCGCGAACCCCTCACCCGGCTGTCCCTCGTTGTTGTAGTAGCCGGGCGTGCAGTCGGCGGAGCCGATCCCCCCACCGAGCGCTCCGACCGAGCCGGCGGAGATGAAGTCCATCCAGTCCCGCTCGGCCTGCTCGGTGACCTCGACGACGTCGTGGGCCGACGTGACGGCGTGACGTACGACCGCAGCGACCGCCCTGGAGGTCTCGGTGAAGTTGTGGGGCACGTTGGAAACGAGGTTGGGTCCGTGCCCGAGCTGGCTGAGGAACAGGTTCGGGAACCCGTGCACCTGGACGCCGTGGAGGGAGCGAGTCCCGTCGGCCCAGTGCTGCGAGAGCCGCTCGTGCGAGAGACCGATCGGATCGCACCCCGCGCGCCGCTCGAAGGGTGTTCCGACCTCGAAGCCCGAGGCGAACACGATGCAGTCCACCTCGTAGGTGCTGCCGTTGGCGACCACGCCGGTCCTGGTGACGCGCTCCACACCCTTGCCATCTGTGTCGACGAGCTGCACGTTCGGGCGGTTGTACGACTGCAGGTACTCGTCGTGGAAGCACGGGCGCTTGCACAGCTGCCGGTACCAGGCCTTCAGCTTCTGCGCCGCCGCCGGATCCTCGACCACCGCGTCCACGCGCGCCCGGATCGCCTCCATCTTCTCGTGGTCGGCGTCCTCGACGGCGTCCATGATCCGCTCGGGCGTGACCTCCCCCTCGAGGCTAGCGATGCGACCCACGATCCGGCGGGCGAGCTCCGTCCAGCCGTCCTGCACCAGGTCCTCGGCGGCGGCGCCGAGCTGGTTCATGGTGAAGTTCTCGAGCCAGCGCTGCTGCCAGCCCGGGGTGGCAATGGACTCGAACCACTCGCGGTCGATCGGGTGGTTGCCCCGCACGTCGACCGACGACGGGGTGCGCTGAAAGACGTAGAGCTGACCGGCGTCACGGGCGAGGCGAGGGATGCACTGCACTGCCGTGGCGCCGGTGCCGATGATGGCCACGCGCTTGGTGGCCAGCCGGGTCATGGGCGTTCCGGTCGGGTCGCCGCCGGTGTAGTCGTAGTCCCACCGGCTGGTGTGGAACGCTCGTCCCTCGAAGTCGTCGACCCCGGGGATCCCCGGCAGCTTCGGGACGTGCAGCGGGCCGATGCCCATCGACACGAAGCGTGCGGTGAAGTCGTCGCCTCGGTCGGTCCGCACCTTCCAGCGGGCCCGATCGTCGTCCCACTCGAGATGGGTGACCTCGGTGTGGAAGAGGGCGTCGTCGTAGAGCCCGAAGTGCTTGGCGATCCGCTGGCAGTGCTCGAGGATCTCGGGACCGTGCGCGTACTTCTCCGACGGCATGTGGCCCGTCTCCTCGAGCAGCGGCATGTACACCATCGACGCCGTGTCGCATTGAGCGCCGGGATACCGGTTCCAATACCAGGTGCCGCCGACGTCGCCGCCCTTGTCGATGACGCGCACGCGACCGACGTCGGCCTCGACGAGCCTCGCCGCCGTCAGCAGGCCAGCGAAGCCCGCCCCGATCACTGCGACCGTCACGTCGTCGGTCACGGCGTCGCGGGCCATGACCGGCGTGTAGGGGTCGACGGCGTAGGACGCGAACCGCCCGGTCAGGCGCTGGTACTGCTGGTTGCCATCCGGCCGCAGGCGCTTGTCCCGCTCGAGGCGGTACCTCCGGCGCAACGCCTCTCGGTCCACGGCAGGCGGCGTTCGTCCTTGGTTCACGGTTGGCCTCCTCGGTCAGCGGCTGACGGGCGCGCTCGCCTCAAACATCGAGAGGTGAGTGAGTGCCCACTAACTCACGGACACAACTATCGTAAACCATCACATAGGTCAACAAGCACCCCCCCTTGCCGCGAAGCGGACTGGCTCTCGGCCCGTTCCGCTTCCGGGCCGCGGCGAGCGGCGCGCCAGCCGTTTTCCCGTTGGCCGGCGCCTGAGACAATGACGGTCGGAGGAGGACACGCGACGCTCCTGGCTGTCTGTCTCATCCGCGGACATACGCTGGCACTGATGTTCGGACGAGCTGCACCGCTGCCCCGCCGCGCCCTGCTCCGACGCGTGCTGCGCGTTGGTTCTGTCTCGGCCCGCCACGCGGCGCGCAGCGGTTGGCGGCGTCGGGACCGGCTCGAGGGCCTGCGCCGGGCGATCGAGGAGCTCGGACCCTCATGGGTGAAGGTTGGCCAGCTCGTCGCCGCCAGCCCCGGTTCGTTCCCGCCGGCGGTCGTCGACGCCCTCAAGGGGCTGCACGACGGCGTCGCTCCCCAATCGCCGGAGGCGACCGCTGCCGTGCTCGACTCCGAGCTTCCCTCGTGGCGCCGCGACTTCCTCGACTTCTCCCTGGTGCCGGTGGCGGCGGGCAGCGTGGCCCAGGTGCACGCCGCGCGCCTTGGCGACGGGCAGCGGGTGGCAGTGAAGATCCAGCGCGACCGCATCATCGACAGCCTCGAGGCCGACCTCCGCTTGCTTCGCCGGGTGGCGGCTTCGGCTGTGCGCGTCCGCCCCCAGCTCGATGCCCTTCGGATCGTGGAAGCCATCGACGACCTCGCCGTCGGGCTCGAGGAGGAGCTCGACTTCCGGCGGGAGCTCGACAACATGGCGCTCCTCACCCCCCTCATGACGTCGTGGGGCATCCGGGTGCCAGGGACGATCGAACGGCTCTCGGGCCCCCGCGTGCTCGTCATGGAGTGGGTCGACGCCGTCCCCGTGCGTGACCCCGCCGTCATCGCCGCCAAGGGCGGTCGACCCGACGACATCCTCCGCCGGGTGCTCGGCAGCCTGCTCGAGTCGGCGTTCGTCCTGGGCCGCTTCCACGCCGATGGCCACGGGGGCAACGTGATGGTCGGCGACGATGGCGGCCCAGTGCTCGTCGACTTCGGCATCGTCGGGCGCGTCACGCCCGAGCAGCAGAAGGCGTGCGCGGTGATGCTCGACGGCATCTTCACCGGCCGCTTCGAGATGCTCGGCCTCGGCATGGCGCTGTTACCCGAGATGGCCCATGCCCCGCCCGAGGCGGGGGCCGCGCTGGCCGAGGTCGCCGGCCGCCACATCACCGGTTCGCTGAGCGACATGCAGATGGGGCCACTGCTGCGCGAGGCACTGGAGACGGCGGGTGCCCACGGGGTGCCGCTGCCGGCGTCGATGGTCCTGCTGTTCAAGCAGATCCTCTACTTCGACGGTCTGGCCGCGGTGCTGGCCCCTGACTTCGACCTGTTCGGCGACGGCTCGCGCTACTCGCCGATGCTCGCCGCCGTCGCCGCCGGCGCGCCCATGACCGACCGGCCGTGGTCGGAGCTCGCCCTCGGCGCCTGAACCCTCGCGCTCGAGCGCTTGCGAGTCATGACCCCCGCGAGAGCCGTCAGACGACGGCGGGCTCGAGCGCATCGGAGATCATCCGGAGCACCGCGGCGACGGCGCGATCAGAGCTGTGCATGTTGAGACCGCGAAACGACGTCGCCAGGAGGTTCCTCGCCTGGCGGCCGGGCCACGGTCGCGAGAGGAGCTCCGGCGGCAGTACGGGGTCACGCGCGAAGCACTGCCAGAAGGTTGCCAGCAGCTCGAGCGCATCGGCCGCCGCGAAGGTCGGCGAACCGGCGGCGTCCCGTCGCGGGTGGCCACCGCCGCTCCATCGATCGCAGAACGCGCGATAGCCGGCGGCCACATCGTCGATCGGCCACAACCTGGCCGCAACCTCACGGGGTGTCGTCGTGCTCCCGATCACCAGGTGGTCTGCCCAGGCGATCGCGGTCTGCTCTGGCAGCTCGAGCTGGGCCGGCCAGTCACGGGTCAGGACGACGACGTGCTCGTTCAGGGCTGCGCCACCGAGCTCGATGAGCGACTGCCTCGCGTCGATCGCGGCGGCACCGTTCGCGTCCTGGAAGGCCACGAGGCGCCAGCGGCCGTCCCACTGCCGGCCGGCCATGTCGCCCGCCCGGGCGACGGCGAAGCGACCCGTGACGTGGCCGTGCATGCGGCGGCTCTCGGGTGTGCCCACCAGCCAGTCGCCATCGGCCCTCGTCGCCACGGACACGAGTCCGCGTCGACCGAAACCTTCGAGGCAGGAATCCCACGTGGCAGCGTCGATGCCCGTCAGCGCCGCGAGCCGCGCCGCTCGTCGAGCGGGCACGTGGTCGCCACCAGCCAGGAGCAGCAGCAGGAGCGTCAGCGGCCGGCGATCGGCGCCCGGCTCGTCAGGCCATGCAGCGGGGGCCCCCTCCGCCGCCATCACGTGCTCGTAACGCCCACCCGATCGGCCGCCGCGGCACGGCAGCGCTTGTAGTCGACCTTGCCGTTCGGCGCCCGGCCCACGGTGTCGACCAGCAACACGTGCTTGGGCGCCTTGAACGCAGCGATGCGCTGCTTCACGTGGGCGATCAGCGCGCCTTCGTCGGGCGTGTCCCCCGGAGCCAGCTCCACCATCGCGGTGATGGCCTCGCCCCACTTCTCGTCGGGGACGCCGACCACTACGGCGTCGCGCACCGCCGGGTGGGTCTTGAGCGCCTCCTCGACCTCCTCGGGGAAGACCTTCTCGCCACCGGTGTTGATGCACACCGACCCGCGGCCGAGCAGTCGGATGGTGCCGTCGGCCTCGACCGTGGCGAAGTCGCCGGGGATCGAGTAGCGCACACCGTCGATCACCTTGAACGTGCGCGCGCTCTTCTCCTCGTCCTTGTAGTAGCCGAGCGGCACGCGCCCGCCGACGCCGACCATGCCGATCTCGCCCGAGCCGGGCTCGACGAACGTGCCGGCCTCGGTGATCACTCGGGCGTTGGGGCCGAGCTGGAACGTGGCGGTCTCCGCCGTGCTCCCGCCGCCGGAGACCGACGAGCCCATCCCGAGCGCCTCGGAGGAGGAGAAGCCGTCCATGAGCATCATCGTCGGGTGGTGACCCAGCAGTCCTTGCTTGGTCTCCTCGCTCCACATCACGCCCGACGACGTCATGGCGAACACGCTCGACAGGTCCCAGTGATCGGGGTCGGCGTCGAGGGCGCGCAGCATGGGCTTGGCGAACGCGTCGCCGACGATCACGACGAGGTTCGCCTTCTCGCGCTGCACGGTGTCGAGCAGCTCGACCGGGTCATAGTTGCGCTCGGTGAGGAGGACGACACAACCGGCCTGGCTCAGCGTCACCATCGAGATGAGCGCGCCGGTGCCGTGCATGAGCGGGCACGCGGGCAGCGCGATGGCGCCCGGCGCGGTGCGCATCGCCCGCACCGCCTCGTAGTCGGGCCCCTCGGGGAACCCGGCACCGAGCTGGCTGGCGAGCAGCATGATGAGGTCGTCCTGGCGCCACATCACGCCCTTGGGCATGCCGGTGGTGCCGCCGGTGTAGAGCATGTAGAGGTGGTCGCCGTCGCGACCCCACGGCGCCCGCTGGCGTTCGACCGACGCCGCGGCCGCCTCCTCGTACGGCGTGGCCCACGCCGGGCATGCGCCCGAGCCGTCGTCCACCCAAAGCCAGCCCTTCACCTTCGGCAGCCGGTCCCGCAGCTTCTCGATGCGCGGAGCGAACGTGCCGTGGAACACCACCGCGACCGCGTCGGCGTTGTCCCACAGGTAGAGCAGCTCGTCATCGGCGTAGCGGTAGTTGGTGTTCACCGGCACCAGGCCCGCCTTGTACGCCGCGAACATCGACTCGAGGTACTCGGGACAGTTGTAGAGGTACTGCGCGACCTTGTCCTGCTCGGCGACGCCGAGACCGAGCAGCCAGGCGGCGACGCCGTCGGCGCGGCTGTCGAGCTCCGCCCACGTGCGGCGCACCTCGCCCTGCACCAGCGCCGGCGCGTCCGGCAGCTCGTCGGCGTTGACCTCCCACAGGTCAGCGAACGTCCATCCCCCCACGGTGCCTCCCTTTCTTCGTTCTACCGGCCGGCGAGCGCCGGCTCGGACTCGACCCGGAACGTCGCCGGCGAGCCGTCGACCTGGATGCGGGCACCGACGAGGCTCTGACCGGCGAGGCCAGCCAGCTCCCCGGGATGCGCCTTGGCCGCCACCCGGCGCCCGTCGTCGAGCCGGGCGATCACGGGGACCGACTCCACGCTGCCGTCGCTCGCGTACACGACCGTCGAGGCGTCGACCGTCGCACCCCCGGCTGCATCGTCGACCGCGAGCGGGATGGCCGACGCGTCGATGGCGCGCTGGTCGGCGCTGGTGTCACCGCGGCGGAATCCCGCTGGCGGCGGCTCGCTGCCGTAGATGCCGGCGGCGTGCTTGGTGATGAACCCGCCGAGCCCGGTGACGAGCGCCAGGCCGAGCTCGCTCCGGAGCAGGTCGATCATCGTGGCGATCGAGTGCATCGGGTAGTTGTTGCCGGGCCCGCCGAAGTACGGCAGCCCGCCGGTGACGGTGAGGCCGCGCCGGTCGTCGACCGCGATGCCGACGGCTTCGGCAGCCGCCTGCACGGCCGAGGGGAAGCACGAGTAGAAGTCGAAGCGGGCGATGTCGTCGACGCCGACGCCGGCGGCCTCGAGCGCACGCGACGTCGCCGCCGCGATGCCGGGTGAAGAAGCGAGGTGTGGACGCGCCGTCGGTGCCAGCACCTCGGCGGCGTCGGCCCCCGACCAGACGAAGACGGCGCGATCGGCGAGCCCGGCGCGACGGGCCTCGGCCAGCGAGCACACGATCAGTGCGGCGCCGAGGTCGACGTTGGGGAACGCGTTCATGCGCTTGGTGTAGGGCTCGGCGGTGACCCGGTTCTCCGGCGTCGGCGTCGCGAGCTCGTCGGGCGTCGCGGTGTCGCGGAACCAGGCGTAGGGGTGGCGCGCCGCCGCCTCGGTGAAGGGCGCCAGCATCCGCCCGAGGAACGCGCGCTGCTCGGCAAAGGTCCGCCCGGCGCGCGCCGCCATCGCGCTCTCGAACAGCGGGTACACGTGCGCCGGCTGCCACAGCTGCTGCACCATCTCGGCGGCCGAGAGCATCCCGTCGCTGCTGGCGCCCACCACGGGATCGGCGACGTCCGCGAGCTCCTCGCGTCGACGGAAGAGTCGGTCCTGCTCGCCGCTGGAGCGCGCCGAGCGCGTCGACTCCGCCCCGGCCAGCAGCGTCACCGCCAACTCGCCGCGGCTGATCTGCTCGGCGGCGCGCGTCACGAGCCACTGCGGGGTGTTGCCGCCGACGGTCGAGGTCTCGCGATCTCCGGCTGCCAGCCCGAGCCGCTCGCCCAGCTCGGTGGCGCCGCGCGGGCTCGACGGCGAGAACACCGTGCTGACCACCGACACCCGCTGGATGCGATCGGCCAGCCTCGGCGCGGCGTCGAGCGCGGCGCGCGCGGCGCGCTCGCAGAGGTCCTCGGTCGTCACGATCGCCTCGCGCTCGATGGCGTGCCCCCCGGCGATCACCACCGGCACCTGCATCTCGTCGATGCTCATGCTGCACTCCTCCGTCGCGTCTCGGCCCACGTCATGCCCTGCTCGACGTCGATGTCGTGGGGCAGCCCCAGCACGCGCTCCGCGATGATGTTGCGCTGCACGACCGAGGTGCCCCCGCCGATGGTGAGCGCCGGCGAGAACAGGAACCCGTGCGTCCACATCCCGGCGTCGGCGCCCATCGGGCCGGCGTCGCTCAGCATGCCGGCCGCGCCGGCCAGGTCCTTGGCCAGCTCGAGGATGTGCCGGCCGTGGTCGTCGGCCATCGCCTTGCGGATCGACGCCTCCGCCCCGGGCTGGTCGCCCTTGATCCGCGCCGTGACGGTGCGGAGGCGGATGAGTCGGAGCACCTCGGCCTCGATGTGGAGGCGGGCGAGCCGCTGGCGCAACACCGGGTCGTCGGTGCCGCCCCGGCTGCGCACGAGGTCGAGGAGGTCACCCGCAGCCGGTCCGTTGCCCCACAGCGCGCCGCCGCCCGACAGCGACACCCGCTCGTTGCCGAGCGTGACCTTGGCGAGCCCCCAGCCGAGGTTCTCCTCGCCCACGAGGTTGGCGGCGGGGATGCGCACGTCGGTGAAGAACACCTCGTTGAACGTGTGCGTGCCGGTCATCTCGATGATCGGGCGGATCTCGATGCCCGGAGCGTCCATCGGGCAGATGAAGTAGGACACGCCCTGGTGCTTCGGCGCGTCGGGGTCGGTGCGGGCGATGAGGATGCCGTACCGCGACCACTGCGCCAGTGACGTCCAGATCTTCTGGCCGTTGACGATGTACTCGTCGCCATCGCGCACGGCGCGGGTGCCGAGGCTCGCGAGATCGGACCCGGCACCGGGTTCGGAGAACAGCTGGCACCACAGCTCCTGCCCGGCGAGGAGCGGCATCAGGTAGCGGTTCTTCTGCTCGTCGGTGCCGGCGTGCAGGATCGTCGGCCCCGCCCAGCCGATGCCGATCGGGTTCATGGGGCGACGCACGCCAGCACGGGCCAGCTCGTCGTCGATCACCAGCTGGTGGATCGGGTCGGCGTCGAGGCCCCACGGCGCAGGCCAGTGCGGCGCGACGTAGCCGGCCTCGGCCAGCGCCCGCCCCGTGGGCGACGGGTGCTCGGCCAGCCATGCCCGCACCGCGACGCGGCGCGGGTCGTCCTCAGCGGGCAGGTCGAAGTCCATCACGCTCCCCCGTCATCGGCCGGTGAAGTTGGGCTGGCGCTTCTCCATGAACGCCAGCGGCCCCTCGCGAGCGTCGTCAGAGCGCATGACCACCCCGGCGGCCCGGCTCTCGATGGCGAACGCCTCCTCCAGCGGGCGCCCGTTGGAGGTGACCATCACCTCCTTGGCTGCCCGCAGCGCGAGCGGGCCGTTCTCGGCCATGCGCCGGGCGAACGCCTCGGCGGTGGGCAGCACCTCGGCCGAGGGCACGACCCGGTTCACGAGCCCGATGGCCAGCGCCTCCGAAGCCGGGATCCGGTCACCGACGAGCACGATCTCCGCGGCCCGCGCCCACGGCACCTGGCGGCCGAGGCGAGACAGCCCACCGCCGGCCGGCAGGATGCCTCGGCTCACCTCGGTGAGACCGAGCTCGCTGTCGTTGGCGACGACGCGCAGGTCGCTCGCCAGGAGCAGCTCCATGCCACCCGCCACGGCGTACCCGCGTGCCGCGGCCACGACGGGCACGGGGAACGAGGTCGTGCGCAGCAGCGCCCGGTCGAGCAGGCCGGGCTCGGATCGCAGCCGCTCGTCCCACTCGTCCTCGGGCGGGCGACCGCCCGTGAACAAGGGGATGAGGCGACCGAGGTCGGCCCCCGAGCAGAACGCCGCGTCGCCGGCGCCGGTGAGCAGCGCGACGCGCACCGCCGGGTCGTCGGCGACCTGGTCCCACGCCTCGGCCAGGCGCACGATCATCTCCGGGCTCAGCGCGTTGCGCTTGTCGGGACGGTTGAGCGTGAGCCGGGCGATGCCGTCGGCCACGTCGACGAGAAGGTGGGGTTCGCCCATCGGCGCGACCGTAGCGCCGAAGTTGACCCGGCGAGACATCTTGCCCATGCTGTCGCACGTCACATCGATCGACGGGGGGAGCGCCATGCGGAGCGAGGCACTCGAGGGGATCGTCACCATGCTGCGGAGCACCGCCGAGCAGCGGGGCGACGTGGCGATGACCGTCGAGGAGTGGCGGGCCGCCTACGACGGGCTCGGCCAGCTCATGCCGCTCGCCGACGGCACCGAGGTCACCGCGGTCGACGCCGGCGGCGTGCCCGCCGAGTGGGTCGTGGCTCCCGAGGCCGACGCCGGACGCACGGTCGTGTACTTCCACGGTGGGGGCTACTGCATCGGCTCGGTGCTCGGCCACCGGGCCATGCTCAGCCACGTGTCGGCCGCAGCCCGCGCCCGGGTGCTGTCGGTGGGCTACCGGCTCGCCCCCGAGGACCCGCATCCGGCCGCCCTCGATGACGCCGTGCGCGCCTATCGGTGGGCGCTCACGTCCGGGGGCGCCGACCCGGCGCGAACGGTGATCGGCGGCGACTCCGCCGGCGGCGGCCTCACGGTGGCGACGCTGGTGGCGCTGCGCGACGCCGGTGACCCGCTCCCGGCGGCCGGGGTGTGCCTGTCACCGTGGGTCGACCTGACCCAGAGCGGCGCGACGATCGCGACCAAGGCCGACGTGGATCCGATGGTCCGTGCCGAGGATCTCGGCCGCTGGGCCGACGCGTACCGCGGGGAGCGCGATGCCGGCGACCCGGCGGTGAGCCCGTTGTTCGCCGACCTCGCCGGGCTGCCCCCGCTCCTTGTCGACGTCGGCACCGCCGAGGTCCTGCTCGACGACGCCCGCCGCCTCGCCGAGCGAGCGAGCGCGGCAGGCGTCGACGTAACCCTCACGGTCGCAGAGGACATGCTGCACGTCTGGCACTTCTTCGCCGGCGCCGTCCCCGAGGCGGACGAGGCCGTCGCCCGGGTCGGCGCGTTCATCGCCAAGGAGGCGCCGTGAGCATCCGCGGCAAGGCGTTCGTCGCCGGCGCCTTCGAGCACCCGCGGCGGGAGATCCCCGACCGCACGATCCCCCAGATCCACGGCGAGGTGGCCATGGGCGCCCTCGCCGATGCCGGACTCACGCTGGCCGACGTCGACGGCTACTTCTGCGCCGGCGACGCGCCCGGCCTCGGCGGCATGTCGATGGCCGAGTACCTCGGGCTGCGTGTCCGCCACATCGATGCCACCGAGACCGGCGGCTCGTCCTACGTCGTGCACGTCGGCCACGCCGCCCAGGCGATCGCCGCCGGGAAGTGCTCGGTGGCGCTCATCACCCTTGCCGGCAACCCGCGCTCGGGGGGCTTCGAGGGCGGTGGCCGCGCCTTCGCCAGCGCGCCGGAGGGCGGCTTCGAGACCGTGTGGGGCCCGACGATCGTGGCCAACTACGCGCTCGCCGCGCAGCGCCACATGCACGAGTTCGGCACGACCAGCGAACAGCTGGCAGCGATCAAGGTGGCGGCGGCGTCACATGCCCAGCACAACCCGAATGCGATGCTGCAGAAGCCCGTCACCGTCGAGGAGGTGCTGGAGTCGCCGATGGTGGCGGACCCGCTGCACCGGCTCGACTGCTGTGTGATCACCGACGGCGGCGGCGCGCTGGTCGTCGTCTCGCCCGAGGTGGCCCGCGACCTCGACCGGTCGTGCGTCAAGGTGCTCGGCGCCGGCGAGGCGGTCAAGCACACCGACAACGGGCGCATCGATCTCACCTACACCGGCGCGGTGTGGTCGGGGCCGCGCGCGTTCGATGAGGCCGGCGTGACGCCGGGCGACATCGACTACGCCTCGATCTACGACAGCTTCACGATCACCGTGCTCGAGACGATCGAGGACCTCGGCTTCTGCGAGAAGGGCAAGGGCGGCGCGTTCGTCGCCGACGGCGGTCTGCAGTCCCCCCACGGCCGGCTGCCGTTCAACACCGACGGCGGCGGGCTGTGCAACAACCATCCCGCCAACCGCGGCGGCATGACGAAGGTGATCGAAGCCGTTCGCCAGCTGCGCGACGAGGCCCACCCCGCCGTGCAGGTCCCCGACTGCCAGCTCGCGATCGCGCACGGCACCGGCGGCTCTCTGGCGACCCGCATGGGTTCGGCCACGCTGGTGCTCGGGAGGGAGGACGCATGACCTCGTCGCTGCCCGCACCGGCGCCGCCCGTCACGCTCGAGACGCAGCCGTTCTGGGACGCCACCGCCGAGGGTCGGCTGGTGCTCCCGCACTGCGAAGAGTGCACGACCGTGATCTGGTACCCACGCGCGTTCTGCCCGGCGTGCGGGAGCACGTCGGTGAGCTGGGTCGACGCCGCCGGCACCGGGTCCGTCTACAGCTGCACGGTTGTGCGCAAGGGGCAGGGCGCCTACCGCGAGGCGGCGCCGTACGTCGTCGCCTACGTCGAGCTCGACGAGGGCCCGCGCATGATGACCAACGTCGTCGACTGCGACCCCGATGCCGTCGCCATCGGCATGCGGGTCGAGGTCACCTTCGACGCCACCGACAAGGGCACCGCCCTCCCCCGCTTCCGCCCGGTCGCGTCATGAACGGCACGACCGACTTCGACGTGGTGGTGGTCGGCGCCGGCTTCGCCGGCCTGTACCAGCTCCACCGGCTGCGCGACCTCGGGTTCTCGGTCGTCCTCCTCGAGGCGGGATCGAGCCTGGGCGGCATCTGGCACTGGAACTGCTATCCCGGCGCGCGCGTCGACACCCACGTCCCCATGTACGAGTACTCGGACGAGAAGGTGTGGCGCGACTGGTACTGGGACGAGCGCTTCCCCGACCGGCACGCGCTGCGCCGCTACTTCGAGCACGTCGACGCGGTGTGGGACCTCCGGCGCGACATCCGCTTCGACACCCGAGTCGAGGGCGCGAGCTGGGACGAGGACGGGCGGCGCTGGCACATCGACACCGGCACCGGCGACTCGCTGCGGGCCCGCTTCTTCGTGCTGTGCACCGGCTTCGCGGCCAAGGCGTACATCCCCGATCTCCCCGGCCTCGACGAGTTCGAGGGCGTGTGGCACCACACCGCCCACTGGCCCCAGGACGACGTCGACCTGACGGGCCTGCGAGTCGGCGTCGTCGGCACCGGCGCCAGCGGCGTCCAGGTGGTGCAGGAGGCAGCGAAGGTCGCGGCGCAGGTGACGGTGTTCCAGCGGACGCCGATCCTCGCCCTCGCCATGCAGCAGCGACGGCTCACCCGCGAGGAGCAGGACGCCGAGAAGGCGCGCTATCCCGACCGGTTCCGCCGGCGGGGCGAGACCAACAGCGGGTTCGACTACCTCGAGGGCGGCGGGTCGGCGCTGGCGGTGTCAGACGACGAGCGCCGGGCCACGTTCGAGCGCCTGTGGGCGGAGGGTGGGTTCGCCTTCTGGGCCGGCGGCTACAGCGACATCCTCATCGACGAGGCGTCCAACCGGACCGCGTACGACTTCTGGCGGGAGAAGGTGCGAGCGCGCATCGACGATCCCGCTCTCGCCGAGGTGCTGGCCCCGACGGAGCCGATCCACCCGTTCGGCGTCAAGCGGCCGTCGCTCGAGCAGACGTACTACGACGTGTTCAACCAGGACAACGTGACCCTCGTCGACCTGCGGGCCACGCCGATCGAGCGGGTCACGCCGGCCGGTGTGCGCACTACCGCTTCGGAGCACGAGCTCGACCTGCTCGTGCTCGCCACCGGCTTCGACGCCGTCACCGGGGGCCTCACGAGCATCGACATCCGCGGCACGACCGGCGCGAACCTGGCCGAGCACTGGGAGCAGGGTGCCCGCACCCACCTGGGACTGGCGAGCGCCGGCTTCCCCAACCTGCTCTACCTGTACGGACCCCAGAGCCCGTCGGGATTCTGCAACGGGCCGACGTGCGCCGAGGTGCAGGGCGATCTCGTCGTCGACCTGCTCGTCCGCCTCCGCGACGAGGGCGTCACGCGCATCGAGGCCACCCCCGACGCCGAGGAATCGTGGAACGAGCAGGTGCAGGGCATCGCCTCGATGACGCTGTTCCCCCGCGCCGACTCCTGGTACATGGGCGCCAACATCCCGGGCAAGCCCCGCCAGATGCTGAACTGGCCCGGGGGCCTGCAGCTCTACCTTCAGGCGTGCCGGGCGGCCGCCTGTCGTCGGCGCGGCAGCGACTCAGCGCGCGGCGGGCTCGCCGGCGTCGAGCGTGAACCCGGCATAGCCGTCGTCGGCGGCCGCCGAGCACGACGGCGCGCTGGTAGAGGCCGGCGGGGAGGCGAGACAGCGCGTCGATGACCTTGGCGTCCCGTCCGATGAGTGCCCGGCGCCGGTTGCGCTCGACGGCCGCGAGGATCTGGCGGGCCGCCTTGTCGGCGGAGGTCAGCGCCATCTTCTCGAACGATCGGGCCATTCGGTCGACGTCGCCAGCCAGAGCGGCCACGCTGTCATCGAAGCGGGCGTTCTTCGCGATGTTCGTCTTGATGCCGCCAGGGTGGATGGTGGTGCACGACACCGGTGCCCGCTCGATCTCGAGCTCCATGCGCAACGCGTCGGTGAAACCCCGCACCGCGAACTTCGACGCGTTGTAGGCCGACTGCGACGGCACGCTGATCAGACCGAACACGCTGGAGGTGTTCACGATGTGCCCCTCGCCCGACGCCTTCAGGTGGGGCAGGAACGCCTTGGTGCCGTGCACGACGCCCCAGAAGTTGATGTTCATGAGCCACTCGAAGTCGGCATAGGACATGGCCTCGATCGTCGATCCCAAGGCCACCCCGGCGTTGTTGAACACCAGGTTGACCGTGCCGTGCTCGGCGACGACCTGGTTGGCCCACGCGTACACGGCGTCGCGATCGGCGACGTCGACGCGCGCGCCCGACACCTTCACGCCCGCCCCCTCGCAGAGGGCGACGGTCTCGGCCAAGCCGACGTCGTCGACATCGCTCAGCGCGAGGTGCGCGCCCCGGCGCGCCAGCTCCTGAGCGAGCGCGCGTCCGATGCCGGAACCGGCGCCGGTGATGGCGGCCACCCGCCCGTCGAAGGTCTTCACGATGCACGCTCCTGTTCGGTCGTCGCGGTTTCCGGCCGGGCGCCGACCACGGCCGGCTGGGCGGCTGGACTGGAGAGCTCGAGCACGCCGTCCTCGATGCCGCCGAGCTTCATGACGCGGTAGTCGCGCAGGTAGCTCTGGTGCACCTGCCACGGGAACTTCGAGCCCTGCCGAGGCATGCGGTCCGCGCCCCGCTGGATGTAGCCCGACGACAGGTCGAGCAGCGGCGCGGCCGTGACCGTCGGATCCTGGTTGACCGGTCGGGCTTGGCGATCCCCGGTGCGGCGCAGGTGATTGAGGAGGCGGACGACGTAGCGGCACGTCAGGTCGCACTTGAGGGTCCACGACGCGTTCGTGTAGCCGACGGCGAACGCGAAGTTCGGCACGCCGTCGAGCATCATCCCCTTGTAGGTCAGGGTGTCCGGCAGCTCGACCACCGCGCCGTCGACGACGAGCTCGATCCCGCCGACGAAGAGGAGCTCGAGCCCCGTCGCGGTCACGATGATGTCGGCCTCGAGCTCGGCACCGGACTGCAGCCGCACGCCGGTCTCGGTGAAGGTGTCGATGTGGTCGGTGACGACCTCGACGGTGCCGGAGCGGATCGCCTTGAACAGGTCACCGTCGGGGACGAGGCACATGCGCTGGTCCCACGGGTCGTATCGCGGGGTGAAGTGGGTGTCGATGTCGTAGCCCGCCGGCAGCTCCCGCTGCAGGGCGAAGCGCAGGATCCGCTTGACGAGGTTCGGGCGGCGCCGGCTCAGCTGGTAGGCGGCCTGGGTGCCGAGGGCGTGGAGCCAGCGCACGATCGGACCGCCGACGCGATCGGGCAGGACGCGCTGGATGAGACCGACCGCTGGGTTGCGGCCGGGGAGCGACGCGACGTACGTCGGCGAGCGCTGCAGCATCGTCACCTGCGCCGCCGTCTCCGCAAGGGCGGGGACGAGCGTCACCGCGGTCGCGCCGCTGCCGATCACGACGACGCGCTTGCCGGCGTGGTCGAGGTCGTCGGGCCAGTCCTGCGGGTGCACCATCGTGCCGCCGTAGCCATCCATGCCGGGGAAGTCGGGCAGGTAGCCGTGGTCGTAGCGGTAGTAGCCGCTGCAGGAGAGCAGGAACCCACACGTGACCTCGACCGTCTCGCCAGTGTCGGTCCGCTGGGCGGTGACGTGCCAGCGCGCGTCCGGGGTCGACCAGTCGGCCCGGACGATGCGGTGCCGATAGCGGATGTGCTCGTCGATCCCCTCCTCGGCCGCGGTGTCCTCGATGTACCGCAGGATCGATCCGCCGTCGACGATCATGCGATCGCTGGCCCAGGGCCGGAACGGATAGCCCAGGGTGAACATGTCGGAGTCGGAGCGGACGCCGGGGTAGCGAAACAGGTCCCAGGTGCCGCCGACCGAGTCGCGCGCCTCGAAGATGGCGTACGAGGCCCAAGGGCAGTCGGCCTGCACGTAGTGCCCGGCGCAGATGCCCGACAGGCCGGCACCGACCACGAGCACGTCGAGGTGCTCCACCGTCGTCGCCGACATCACGCCGCCGAGCTCGTGAGCTTGTCGGTCAAGTACCCCGCCGTGCCGAAGAGCACCTCGCGCCAGTGCTCGACGAGCGCGTGCGTGTCCCGATCGTCCGGATGGAAGCCGGGGCGGTTGTAGTCGCGCAGCTGACGCCACAGCGCTCGGCTGACCATCGGCGATCGCCAGAACCGGCGCAGGCCCCGCAGCAGCGCTCGCGGCCGGTACGTCGCCCGATCACCGAGCAGGGAGACGACGACAGCGAACGTCATCCCCCCGATGAACGCGACGGCGACCGCGTTCATCGTTCGCCGCCGCATGCGCTCGCTACCGCCGACCGCGCGGTACACGTCGAACGCCACCGCCTTGTGCTCGGACTCTTCGAGCGCGTGCCAGAGGAACAGGTTCTTCACCTCGTCGTTGCCGAACAGGTCCCGAGCTTCCGGATCGCTGAGGATGAGCTCGGCCAGCGCCGCGGTGAAGTGCTCGAGCGCGGCCGTCGCAGCGAGGCACACCTTCGGCGACAGCACCCGCTCACCGAGCTCGACGCCGCGCTTGGTCATGCGCTCGAAGTGCTTCGTCGGGTAGCCGAGCTCGGCGAGGCGGACGTTGAAGTCGCGGTGCTCGCGCCCGTGCATCGCCTCCTGGCCGATGAACCCGGCGACGTTGCGCTTGAGCACCGGGTCGTCGATCTGGTCGCGGAAGTAGCGGACCGATCGCACGAAGAAGTCCTCGCCGTCGGGGAAGACCGAGGAGAGCGACGCCGCGAAGTGGCTGAGGACGACGTCGCCGTCGGCGCCGAAGTGCTTCGGCACCGCGGCGAGCGACTCCTCGAAGGAGATTCGGCGGGTCGGGACCGTGCGTTCTTTGGAAGTGCTGCCGGGCATGAAGGCTCCTGTCACCGGGGGGTGTCAACGACTGTAGAGGAACTGAGCGATTCCCTCGAATCCTCAGATTCGGTTACCGTGGTGCAGGTGGGCCGGCCGAGCAGAGGCGAGCAGACCCGGCGCGCCATCCTCGATGCAGCCGTCGCCCGCTTCGCCCGCGACGGCTATCGGTCGACGTCGGTTGCCGACATCGCCCGCGACGCGGCGGTCGGCGGGACGGTCGCGTACACCTACTTCCCGAACAAGGAAGCGCTGTTCATCGCAGCGGTCGACGACGACGCTGCCGCGGTCATCGGAGCAGGGCTGCCGAACCTCGAGGGCGAGACGGGATCCGGCGACTGGCCGTTGCAGCTGATCCTCGACCTCTTCGCGTCCGTCGAGCACCACCCCCTCGCCCGGCGGTTGCTCGGTGGCCTCGAGCCCGAGATCACCTCGCGGGTCCTCGAGATACCGGCGGTCAACGAGCTGCGCAAAGCGTGCATCGAGCGCTTGCGAACGGGCCAGCTCGCCGGCTCTGTCCGCACCGATGTCGACGCAACGATGCTGGGCAACGGCATCCTGACGATCAGCCTGTCGCTGCTGATGTCCATGGTACAGATCGGCGCTGATGCCGCCGAGGCCTACCGCTACGACGTCGCCGCTGTTTTCGACTCCGCGCTGGCGCAACGTCGCTGAACGCTCAGCACACGGCGCTGTAGCGGTTGGCGCCGGCGCCGTCGTGCTCGGTGACGACGCCTTCGTCGACGAGGAGGTCGAGGTGCCCGACGGCTTCGGAGACGCCGAGCATCACGCCGAAGCCTTCGAGGTTGGGGAACATGGCGGTCGCGAGGTCGCGAACGGTGTCGGTTCGCCGAGCTCGCGCACGAGTTCGAGGACGCGCTCGGCACGCCGGTCGTGGTGGACGCGCATGTTGGCGACGAGGGCGCCGACGTCGTGGAACGCGGGTCCGTGGCCGGGGAGGATGACCGTCGGGTCGAGGGCGACGAACCGGTCGAGGGAGTTGAGGTACTCGACGAGGCTGCGCCGACGCTCGCCGGTGACGTTGTCGGGCTCGAGGACCGGGTTGGGCGTGATGCGCGGGAGCAGGTGGTCACCCGAGAGCAGGACCCCGGTCTCGGCTTCCCACAGCGAGAGGTGGCCGGTGGCATGGCCGGGCGTGACGTGGGCGTTGAACAGGCGGTTGCCGAGGCTGAGGAGGTCACCATCGTCGACATCGTCGAGCGCGGCTTCGTCGGGCGTGTCGATGAGGTCGCGCATGCCGGCGTAGAGCTCGGGCCACGATGCGCGTACTTCGTAGGGGATCCCGAGCCGACCGAGCAGGTCCTGGAAGCGCGGCAGGTCGTAGGAGGGGAGCAGCTTCGAGCGCTCCTCGGTGCCGCACAGGATTCGTGCTCCGCTCGTCCCAAGCCCAACACCGCCGCCGACCAAGGCGTCCCGACCATCGCTACGCATAACCGGGTGCTGGGCCGAATAAGTGATGTCGGCGAGCCACAGCTGGTTCGGTCGCTCGGCGACGAACTGACGCTCGACCAGATCCGCCGGCCGCGCCGCGGTGTCGTCCGGGACGGTGGTGAACTGCTTGCGGCCCCGTTGCACGCCTCGCAGACAGCTCGGTGGGCGGAGGCCAAGACGGCTCCACGAAGTCCGTACTCGAGGTTGGCGCGGGCGGCCCACGGATGACCGGTCGCGTCGATCCCGGTGGCGAGCCGCCGCCCTCGTTGCCGGGCGGTTGACTTGACTCGACGGCGCCAATTCCTCTTCGGCGGCGGGCCAACAACAGCCGTGCGTCTCGAGACGGTCGACGACGCATGCCTCGGTCAGCTCACGGCCGCGAGCTGACGTTCGGCCCGCTGCCGGCGACGTTGCAGCGTGCGGACGCCCACACCGAGGTCCGCGGCCACCTCCGCGTCGTCGTCCTGCTGGACCCGGGTGCGCCAGACGACGGTCGCGCTCAGCGGGCTGATCGCTCCTCTGGCGACTGCGGCGATGAGTCGGGCATGAGCGCGGCGGAGGCTGGGCCCGTGGGCATCGAGCGCCTCGTGCTCGGCGGACGGCGCGGCGGGCCACCGAGTCTCGGGCAAGTCCTCGAGGGGGATGAGCCGCTGGCGAGCCAGCACGCTTCGGACGTAGGCCTTGCGGACATCGAGGAGGATGTTGCCGGCGACCACCGCCGGGCGGCGCTCGATGCGGTAGGTCCGGATCCGCTCCCAGGCGACGGCGAGCAGGTCGTGGTCGACGTCGTCGAAACTCCCGCCGAACGCGAGACGGCGCCCGAGGTTGCGCAGCCCCGGGCGCAACACTTGGAGCAGCACACGGGCCGCCGTCGCCTCGGTCGGGGCCCGCTCGGCCAGCGCCACGCAGGCCCGGTCGGCCTCGGCCTTGCTGGCGGCCCAGATGCGCGCCACCAGCGTGTCGAGGTCCGGGGCGGCGAGCTCCGGGGTCGCACTCCAGCGGTCCAGCGCGGCCGCCGCTTCGGGGCTGCGCACGAGGATGGTCCAGTTGCGGTCGAGGGCATCGAAGGCGGGTCGGCACATGGCGGGTCTCCTGAGGTGTGCGGTTCGGGACACCGCCACCGTCCGGGACGCCGCTCACGCGCCCGCTCACGCCGCCACTCACGTTTCGGGTCCTGAGCAGGGATTTCTTCGCCCGCCACTCACGAACGTGAGTGGCCGCGCTCACGCGCGCGCTCACGTTTCCGGATTCGTGTCGCCGTTGGCCGCCGGCGAGGGCTTGCACGGGGGGTCCGCCCGGCCGCGCCGGGCCTGACGCGCCCGGCGCGGCCCCCTCACCCCGTGGAGGTCGCCGTGCCCGCATCCATCGAGCTGTCCCCGCTGTTCGACCCGACTCTGGAACGGGTCGGCTTCCCGCTGGGCCACCCCTACATCGAGCAGGTCTACTGCTCGGTGCTGGGCCCCAGCTCCGTCCTGCTTCTCCGCCGCGCCGGCGAGCTGTTCGAGGAGCACCCGCAGGGCGTCAGGGTCGACCTCGTCGCCCTGTCCCGCTCGCTTGGCCTCGGCGTGCGTGCCGATGCCGACGACGTCGGCCGCAACGCCCCCCTACCTCGCACCATGGACCGCCTGGTGCGCTTCCGGATGGCCGCCTGGCTGGGCGACGACCGGCTCGGCATCCATCCCAAGGTGCCGGCGCTCGAGCGGCACCGAGCCGCGCGGCTGCCCGAGCCCGTCCAGGCCGTCCACCAGCGGCTGCTCACCGACCACCTCGCCGGGCTGGTCGCTCGCGCCGAGGGGCGTGACCTCGAGCCTGCGGGCGTGCCGAGGACGGCGCCGGCGGTCGAGCAGGTCGAGTCGCCGGTCGCCGCCAGGCTCCGCGCCTTCGGAACCAGCGGTATCGACCCTCGCGTGGTCACCCGATGACCGCGAACCACCGCTCTCCAGGCCTACTCGCGAACTCGCTCCGCGCTCACGTTTTCGACCCCAACGCCTCGCGAGCCACTCACGTTTGCGGCGCCACCCGCGTCCTCGCGGACCGCCCTACCCGCAGATACACGCTTGCAGGTTTCCCTTCGGGAAACCTGCGGGCCGGTCGGTGCGCGCCGTGCGCCTGAACGTCACGCCGATCGGGTCGGGGCGCCTGTCGGCCGGGCAGGTGGCTAAGGCGGTCGTCGAGTACCTGGCCGGTGTCGCCCAGCAGTTGCGCCCGCCGGGCGTCACTGATCCGCCGCAGGTGGACGCGCCGACACCGGATGTCGACCGGACGAGCGGCTACTACGCCGACTCCATCGAGGGCCCTGGAAGCTGGCTGGGCATGGGCGCTGCCGCGCTCGGCCTCGGCGGCGTCGTTGAGCGCGAGGCGTTCGCTCGCGTCCTCGAGGGCCGGCATCCGGTGACCGGTGAGCGGCTGCTGCGCGCCCAGGGCTCGGCCGACCGGGACCACCTCGCCGTCGGTCAGGCGACCAGGCGCGCCGCCGACGGGTCCTGGCTGTACGGGCTCGACGACGCGGCCAAGGCGCTGGGGCTGCCGCGCAGCGAGCTGGACGCGCTGGTCGAGGAGGGCGACGACCACGAGATCGTCGACGACACCGACGACGCGCCGTGGGTGCGAGCGCTCACGGACGAGCGCGGCGAACGATGGGTCACCGAGGCCGAGCTCGACCGCGTCGCGACGCGAGGGGCAGCGATCGACGCCGCCGCGGTGCTCGGCGACGGCGACCCTGCGGAGGTGCTGTCGGTGACGCGAGCGGCGCGGCTGCTCGGCGTCAGCAGGCAGTACGTGCGCGGCTGCTGCAAGTACTGGGAGGACCACCGTCCATCCATCGAGGCGTTGGAGACATCAGGGCTGCGGCCGGGTCGAGCGTGGATCGTCGCCAGCCGCGCCAGCGATGCACCGACCGCGGCCTACGAGATCACCCGTGGGGAGGTCGCGGCGTTCGCCGAGCGACGGCAGCGGCCGGTCGTGCGCGTCGGCTACGACCTGACGCTGTCGACGGAGAAGTCGATCGCCGTCCTGGCGTTGCTGAGCCGCGGCGACCGGCAGCGCCAGGTCCTCGGCGCCATCGACGAGGCAAACCGCACCGCGCTGCGGTTCCTCGAGGACCACGCCGCGGTCGGTCGCCGACTGGGCCAGCGCGTCGGGACCGAAGGACTCGTCGTCGCGTCGTTCCTCCACGCCACGTCGAGGGCGCTCGATCCCTTCCCACACCGGCACAACGTCGTGGCCAACGCGGTGGCGGACGAGTTCGGCGAACGGCGCGCCCTCGACGGCCGCGCCCTGTACCGCCACGCGCCCGCGGCCGCCGCGCTGGCAACCGCGGCAATCCGCTGGCGCCTCTCCGATGAGCTCGGCGTGCGGTGGCGCCGCTCGGCGCGCGGCGTGTGGGAAGCCGACGGTGTGCCCGACGCGACGATCCGCGAGTTCTCGACCCGCCGCGACGAGGTGGACGCCGCGCTGGCCGAGCTGTCCGAGGCCCTCGGCCGACCCCTCGGCCCAGCCGACACCGACCGCGTCGTGCTCGCCACCCGCGCCGCCAAGGCCCGAACGCCCGTCGAGGAGCTACGAGCTGGCTGGATGCAGCGCGCTCGCGCCACAGGCTTCGGCAGGCGCGCGCTCGCCTCGTGCTTCGATCGTCGCGCTCCTCGTGTGCGCGTGCGGCTGTCCGATGAGATGGAGGGGGCGCTCGCCGCGTGGCTCGACGAAGCGGTTGTCGCCGAGTCACCCACGTTCGCTCGCGGCGAGGTGATCGAGGCGATCTGCCGGTGGACGGTCGACAACGAGCTCGTCGTGCTCCCACCAGACGAGGTCGTGCGCTTGGCCGACCGGTTCCTCGCATCGGAGCGCGTGATCGAGCTCGACGGCCGAGGCCGGCGAGCCCGGGACTCCATCACCCGCGGCGACGGTGTTCGCGTCGACGCCACGGGGGGCGAGCCGACCTTCACCACCGTGAGCCACGCTCGGCTCGAGGACCGCGTACGCCGCGCGTTCGACGCCGCCCTCGACGCGGGCGCGGCCGTGGTACCAGCACTGGCGTTGGAAGCGGCACCGGGATGGGAGGCCCTCTCCGAGGAGCAACAGGTCTTCGTCCGAGACCTCTGCACATCCGGGATGGGTGTGCAGTGCGCGGTCGGACGCCCCGGCAGCGGCAAGACCCACAGCCTCGCTGTCGCGGCGCGGGCGTGGCAGGCGCGCGGGAATCGCGTCGTGGGCGCCGCGGTGAAGGGCGAGGCGGCGCGCCTGCTCGGCGAGGCCACCGGCGTCCATGCCGAGACGATGGCGTGGTGGCTCACCGCGCTCGCAACCGGCCACGAGCACCTCGACGACCGCACCGTCGTGCTCGTCGACGAGGCGTCAACCCTCGGCACGCGCGATCTCGCCGGTCTGCTGGCGCAGGTGAGCACGGCAGGCTCGGCGGTCCGGCTCGTCGGTGACCCTGCACAGCACGGCGCCGTCGCCGCCGGCGGCATGTTCGCGGCGCTGTGCCGCCGCAGGCCGGCGGCGGTTCCCGTACTGAAGGAGAACCGCCGCCAGACCACCGCGGTCGATCGTTACGTGGTCGACGCGGTGCGCGCCGGCCGCGTCGCCGAGGCGGTCGCTGCGCTGCGCTCGGCGGGACAGCTGACCGAGGTCCGCGACGCCGACGGTCTGTATGCGGCGATGGTCACCCGCTGGCTCGGGGCGCGCCGCGCCGGTGAAGGACACCCGATGATCGACCGTCGCAACCGGACCCGGCGCATCCTCAACGCCGTCGCCCACCGAGTGCTGCAAGCCGAAGGTGATGTCGGCGCCACCGGTCTCTGCGCGAACGACGGGCGGGAGTTCTGCGTCGGCGACGAAGTCGTCGCCCGGCGACCGGCCCGCGACCTGCATCCGCCGGGCGCGCCGCGCTCCTACGTGCGCAACGGGTCACGAGGACGTGTCGTGAACGCCGGTGACGACTCGCTGACCGTCGACTTCGACGTCCTCGGGCGCATCGACGTCCCCCGGCAGTTCGTCGAGGAGCACGCCGACCGGCGGGGTCGCGCAGGGGTGGGCCTCGACTACGGGTACGCCCTCACGAGCTACGCCGTGCAAGGCGCGACGCTGCCGGCCTCGACCAGCGCCGTGACCGCCGGCGCGCGACGGCGCGAGCTGTACGTCAACCTCACGCGGGGTCGGCACGACAACCACCTGTTCATCGCTGCGCCGTCCGACAACCTGAGCGGCGAGGGACACCTGCCCCGCCCGCCCGAGGACGACGTCGTCGCCGAGGTGCTCGCCGCCGTCGGCCGCCCCGACGAGGACCGCAGCGCCCTCGAGGTCGACTTCCGCGCCCTCGCGGTCGCCGACGCCCGAGCCGGCCACACACCCGCACACCTGCGCGCCGCGCGCGAGGCCATGGATAGAGGAGACAAGGACGATCTCGCCATCGCCACGCGGGCCGAGCAGATCGCCGCGAACGCGGCGGCTCGCGCCGCGGTTGCCGAGCCTCCACCGTGGGTCCACGCTCTGCTGCCGGCCCGCCCCGAGGTGCCGTGGCTCGCAGCGCGCTGGGACACTGCCGTCGGCGCGGTCGGCGCCTACCGGGCGCGCTGGGAGCCCGCGCCCATCCCGGGTGGCTCCCCCAGCGGCCGAATTCTTGGCTCGCCCGGGTGCGAGACCCAGGCGGCCGAACGGGCCGAAGCCCTCTGGCTCGTCGGTGACGTGTGGGCCGGCGTCGCCACTCGACTGCTCCGGGACCACGCCCGCGGTGACAACGCGCTCGCACCGGAGCACCGGTCCCTCCTGTGTGCGCCACCCCCTTGGCTGCGACAGCACCTCCGCGAGCTCGGCGCGGCCGGGGGCTTCGCTGCCGGCATCCCGACCTCGACGCTGGCCCGCCTGTATGTCGAGATCGCCGAGTTCCGGTCGCGGTACAGCCGCGACCTCGTCGACGACGGCCCCCAGCGGGGGTTGCGTTCTCTCCTCGGTCCCCGGCCCGACGAGCCTCTCGGACGCCGGCAATGGGATGTGCTCGCCCACCGTGCAGCAGAGACCGGCACGCCCCCACAACGGAATCGAGTCCGCGCCCGGTAGGGAGTCCTCACGTGCCGTTGGCCGCGTCCCAGAAGTCACCGGTGGGTCGACGGAGGTGGCGGCGCCAGACCGCCGTCACCGCGTTCTCACGGCGGGTTCGGCGCTGACAGCGGCGAGCCGGCTGGCGACTGAGGGCGGCTCGACCACGGGTGGCTCTGGTTCGGGCGTGAGGAGCAGTTCGAGCTCGGCTTGCCGCTCCGTGAGCTTGGTGAGGCGCCCAGCGTGCTCGAACGGCTGGTCGAGCCGCGCGGCGGCTCGTTCGCCTTCGGCGCGGGCGATGTCCGCACCGGTGCGAGCGTCCTCGAGGTCGCGCTCCAAGCGCCCGAGTCGATGCTCCAGCCGCTGCATCAGGCGGCCCGGGTCGGCCTCGGCGAGCTCGGGCAGGTCAAGCTCGACCGTGATCGGACTGGGCTCGAGAGCGAGGGTGACGAGTCCGGAATGACGGTCCGCTCGAGCGCGCAGCTCAAAGCCGGCGAACGACCCGACGACCTCGCGCTCGGTCGAGAGGAGCTGCCGCAAGTGGGCGCCGGCATCGGCACGAGAGGAGTGTCGGGTACCCGCGATGGTTGCGTGGAAGTGGTCGGCGCGGGTGTCGACGCGCCGGTCCATGGCGGCCGCGCACAACTCTGCTTCGCGTTCGAGGCGCTGGGCGCGAGCGCTGGCCGACGCGTGGGTCAGCGCGAGCGCCGATTGGTCTCGCTGGTGCGCCGTGCGGAGACGCGTGAGCTTTGCGACCTCGGCGTCAACGCCCGCCTTCTCGACGATGTGCGGGTTGCCCGTCGCTAGCGCCTTCACTTCGGCGTAGGAGAGCGCCTGGTCGCCGACATCGTCGATCTCGCGGGCGAAAGTGCCGCCGTGCATGACCTGGGCAATGAACGCCGCCTTCCGCTCGACGGTCTGCCACATGAAGATGTCGAAACTGCCCTCTGTGACGTAGCGGATGATCTCGACCTCGGGGTTCTGGTTGCCCTGGCGGCGGATGCGCCCCTCGCGCTGTTCGATGTCGGCGGGTCGCCATGGGCAGTCCAGATGATGGAGGGCGACGGCACGATCTTGCGCGTTCGTCCCGACGCCCATCTTCTCGGTGGAGCCGACGAGCACGCTCACGCGGCCGTCGCGGCAGCCGGCGAACAGGTCGGCCTTCGCACGGTCGTTGGTGGCGTCATGCACGAAGCGGATGCGCTCGCCCGGTACACCACGCTCGACGAGCAGCGCCTTCAGATGGTCGTAGACGTTCCAGCGATCGCTGCTCGGTGTGCCGAGGTCGCAGAACACGAACTGCATCGCCCCCGGGCGCGGTGATGGGTCGCCGGAAGGATCGACGTACGCACGGTCCGCGTTGGCGAGGTGGATCGCGGCGATCCGGTCGGCCGCGGCGGCGATCTTGCCGCCGGTCGGGTCGGGGCGGCGGCCCACCAGCCGGAGGTCGAGCGCGGCCTTGCGGCCGTCGCCCGTGACCTTGAGCATGTTGTCCTCCTCCGGTGGAACGCGCCGGTCGCGAACCGCCTGGGCGCGATCGACGAGGGAGGCGACGTAGTCCCGCAGCTCGTCCGATGGTGCCGCGACGACGGTTTCCGCTCGTCCGCCGCGCAGGTGAGGCACGGGTAGGTCGAGCTGGTCGCTTGTGCGGACATCGGCGACCTGCCGGGCGAGGGTAACGAGCTCGGGGACGTTGCGGTAGCGGGCGAGGCGGTGGGTCAGCCGGTAGGAGCCACCGTCGGGCGAGAGCTCGAGCGAGGCGACCGTCGCCGCGAACGTTGCCGCCCACGCGTCGAACCCGCCGATGCCGGCGGCGGCGAGCGCTGCCGGCTGGAGGTAGGTCTGGGCGACGTACAGCTCGGCAATCGAGTTCGCGATTGGGGTCGCGGTGGCGAAGCACGCGGCGCGGGAGCCGTGCCGGTGGCGCAGCCACCACAGCTTCGTGTCGAGGTCCTCGGACCGCTTCGAGCCGGTGCCGCCGACGCCTTGGATGCGGGTCGGGAACGCTTTGTTCTTGAACGCGTGGGCCTCGTCGCAGAACACGAAGTCGATGCCCGTCTGCTCGAAGGTGGCGCCGTCGTCCTTCTTGTGGGCGGCGGCGAGCTCTTGGTGGCGCGCCTCGAGGCGGGCGAGCGTCGCTTCGAGCCGCTTGACGGTCAGTCCCTTACCGGACGCCGATTCGGCGATCGCGGCACGGAACTCCTCCATCCGTTCAGCTGTGAACTCGGCTCGGGTGGCGGCGGCGAGCGGGATCCGCTCGAAGCTCGAGTGAGTGAGCACGACCGCGTCCCAGGCGCCGGTTGCGCACCGGGCGACGAACTGCTTGCGGCCCGCGGGCGACGCGTCCTCGCGGGTGGCGACGAGCACGCGCGCGCTCGGGTAAAGCTGAAGCAGCTCGCGGGCGAACTGGTCAAGCATGTGGTTGGGCACGATGAACGCAGGCTTCTCGACGAGACCGAGGCGGCGCTGCTCCATCGCCGCCATGACCATGGTCGCCGTCTTGCCGGCGCCGACGGCGTGCGCGAGCAGCGTGTCGCCGGTCGACACGATCCGCCACACGGCGTCGCGCTGGTGGGGGTGCGGGGTGAAGGCGGCGGACAGGCCCGGCAGCGTGAGGTGCGAGCCGTCGTAGCGGGCGAGGACGGTGGCGTTGAAGGTTCGGTTGTAGACACGAGCGAGCCGGTCGGCCCGGTCCGGGTCGGACCACAGCCATTCGGCGAAGCGGGCATCGATCGCCTCCTGCTTTTCGCGCGCCGCGATCGTCTCCGCCGGGTTCACGACTCGGGTGCCGTCTTCGAGCGTGTCGTACACCGTGGCTGGGCGCTGGTTGAGCGAGGCCTCGATCAGCGCGACGGCATCGGCCCGGGCCGTGCCCCACTCGCTCGTGGCCGCGACAGTGCGGCGGGACCAGGTCGTCGCGGCGATGGCCCATGTCGCCGTCAGCGGCGCGTGCTCGACCTCGATGCCGTCGGCGCCGAGCAGGTCGGTGCAGAACGCTTCGACATCGGCGGCGGGGATCCACGGCGCGCCGAGCCGAGCGTCGATCTCTGCCGGGGTGAGATCGGCCGGGAGCACGCGCTCGAGCGCGGCGACGTTCGCCGCGAAAGCGGTATCGGACTCGGCGGCCGCTCGGGCGGCGTCGAGCCGGACGCGGACGTCGCCGGACAGGTACTGCTCGGCGGGCACGAGCTCGCCAGTGGCCGGGTCTCGGTAGACGCGGTCGGCGAGCTGGCCCAACGCCTCATCGGCGTTGCGGTCAAGCAGCTCGGCGATGCGGTCGAGGTCGACCCGTCCGGTCTCATCGAGGCTGACGGCGAGAGCGTCGTCCGCCGTGTCGGCGCCGTACCTCGCTGCCGCCGGAGCGAGCAGCCGGCGGCTGAAGATCGCCGCCTTGGTCGCGGTCTGTGAGTCGGGGTCGAAGTCCTCGAGGGCGAGGAGCGTGCGGAAGTCGGGGTCATCGTCGAACCCGCCCATGGCCGGGTTCATCCGGCGGTACAGATCGGCGCCGGAGACGGGGTCGGTCCGACCGGTGCGCGCCAGCCGGAACCGGTTGAGCGGCCCGAACCTCTCGACGTAGCGGTCATAGCGATCGTTGAGCTCCGCTTGCAGCGCCAGGCATCGGGCGTCGTCGACGTGCAGTGCCTGTACGTCGAGCAGCCCGATGGTCGTGTCGCGCAGGTCGCACAGCGCCACCAGCTCCGAAGCGTCCTTGCGAGGTGAGGGTTCGAACGGTTGAGGCACGCCTCCGACCACTCGCACGAAGCTGCTTCCGGCACGATGGATCGACCCTTCCTTCGCGCCGGCTGGCACGCCGCCGCGTGGAGCGACGGCCGCGCTCGGCAGGCTCGCAACCGACGGGCGCGCCCGGTAGGCGAGGTCGCGCTGGCGTGCAAGCGACGCGACGCGATCGAGCGCGGCGTCGAGCGCCGGTTCGAGCGGTGCGTCGAGCTGGACGCTGAGGTCCTCACGCCCGTACACGCCGTTGCCCGCGACGAGTCGACCGACGACGAGGGCGGCTTCGCTGGCGAACCACTCGTTGACGGGCCGCACGCCGCCGTCGATGTCGAGGGGGACGCTGGCCTGCCACGGGCCGGCGTGGCTCGGCACGTCACCGTCCGAGCGCCGTCGGTAGACGACGATGTCGGTGACGACGTCGGTGCCGGCGGCGGCGCGATGGGCTGCCGACGGGAGGCGGGCGGCCCCGACGAAGTCCCCGAGCGCGGCGAGCTCGCGCCGGGCCGCGGGGTTGCGGCTGTCGAGGGTGTAGCGCGACGTGATCGCCACCAGCAGGCCACCCGGGCGCGTGAGCGCCAGTGCCTTGACGAGGAAGTGGTTGTGGATCGAGTGGCGCCCTCGGTTGTGAACCGGGTCGTGCAGGGCGACCTTGGCGAAGGGCACGTTGCCGATCACGAGGTCGACGAGGTCGGCAAGCCGCGTCGCCTCGAAACCCTCGCTGCGGATGTCGGCGTCCGGGTGCAGGAGGGCGGCGATCCGCGCGGTGACCGGTTCGACCTCGACGCCGGTCGCGTCGATCACGAGGTTGTCCGGGCGCGTGGCGAGGAACACGCCCGTGCCGCAGCCGGGTTCCAGCACCCGACCTCCGTCGAAGCCGAGTCCGATGGCGAACCGCCACATGGCGGTGGTGATGCCGGCGTCGGTGTAGTGGGCGTTGAGCGTCGAGCGGCGAGCAGAAGCGAGTTCGGTGTCCGTCAGCAGGCCGATGAGCTCAGCGTGCAGTCGCCGTCCGGCTGGATCGTGCTCGTCGAAGGCGTGTGCGAGCGCGCCCCAACCCGCCCACCGGGCCAGGACGCGCTGCTCGTCGTTGGTGGCGCGCCGCCCTTCGCGTTCGAGCGTGCGAAGGAGGCGAAGGGCATCGAGGTTGGCGGTCGTCTTCGCCGCTACGCCAGCCGGCGCGAACGCCGACTGGTCGGCCGCGCGGAACCCCCGCGCTACAGGAGGTCGGAGATGTCCGGGATCAGCGGCACCCAGTCCTCGTCCTCGTCCGGCGTCGGGTCGTAGATCGGCAGGTGCTCGTCGATCGCCACTTCCGTCGCCGTCTGCCAGGCCGAGTTGAGCCGGCGCAGCCGGTCCAGGTACTCCTCCCCCGGCATCCGTGGCGCGAGCTGGTCGGCCAGCTCCCGGATCCGGTGCCGGATCCTGAGCCCCGTCTGTTCGGCCCAGCGGTCCGGATCGTCCGTGACCGCCGACGGGTTCGGGTGGCTCTCCAGCCAGTGGTGAGCGAGCGTCGTGAAGTCGTTCACGGGGTGCCTCCTCGGCGAGTTGGTCCTCGGCGAGGAGCGCATCGAAGGACAGCTGCTGCTGTCGGGGCGCGCTCCGATCCCGAGACACACGCTACCTCGCCTGCCGTCACCGGCCGAGGACTCGATCCCGGCCGGCGGTGCCGCTGAACCGGCGGAGCAGCTCGCCGATGGCGACCGGCTCGGTGGCGAGCTGGCGGTAGCGGACCACGTCGTCGAACACGAGGAAGCCCGAGTCCGGGGTGCGGTCGTAGATCGCGACGCGTGCGTCGGTCCCCGCCGCGCTGTCGCGCTCGACGATGGCGGCGTCGAAGCCGTCGACCTGGATCGCCCAGCCGCCGAACGGCAGCCGCTCGGAAGTGACCCGTGCACCGACGGCACCGGGCTCGTGTCCGTCACCGGGCTCCGCCACGACGATGGACTTCGACCAGCGCAACTCGCGGCGCGACTTCAGGTCGGCGACCCCGACGACCGCCGCCGGTGACTCGTCGGGGAGGTCGATGCGCAGCAGATCCCAGCCGTCGAGGGCGACGGCATACCGCTCGGTCCCGTCGACCTCTCGCCAGTGCCGGACGACGGGTTGCGGCCCGTGCGCGCTCCACCCCGGCGCGAGCGTGATGCCCCGCTCGAGAACCCACCCCTCGACCGTCGTTGCCGAGAGATCGAGATAGCGGTCGATCGCCTGGTGGGCGAGCACGTCGGCGGCGAACGTCCGGGCGTGACGCTCGGCGGCTACCGGGTCGCCGGTCGCGTGCAGGAGGATCGCCTCGGCAGCATCGGTCGGGCCGTTGCCCTCGTAGCCCCAGTTGGGACCGTCGATGCTGCGTCGACGCACGCTCGGCAGCTGCTCCCGGGGCGCACCGCCGGGTGGCACCCACCAGAGCACGTTGCGGTCCCCGGCGTCCCCGCGGCCGACGTAGCGACCGACCGGCGCTGCGTCGTCCTGCGTCACGCGAGGCTCCTTCCGCGTGTCGGTGTTGGCGGGAACAGCGACTGCTGGAACGGCACGCCTTCGCGGCCGCGAGCGAGCACGTGACGCCGGAGCTGGGCCAGCTCCGCCGACGCCGCCTTCGCCTCGAGGCGCGCCGCGACCGAGGTCGCCGTTGCCGCGGCCGCGTACCGCCCGTACGCCTCGGCCAGCCGTTCGGCGACGCCGGGCTCGCGCAGCCCGGGGCGGATCGAGGCCGCGACCTCGGTCCAGCGCACGCGAACGGCCGCCGTCTCGCCGCGCTCGCGCACGTTGATCCCTGTGGCGTCGGCCGAGCCCACCGATGTCTCGTCTGCCCAACCGCACACCACCCCCGCTGCCAGCGTGCGACCGACGGCGCGGTCGTCGGCATCGACCGGGAGCTGCGTGGCGGCGAGCAGCGATGCGGCGGTGACGCATCGTTCGCAAGCGACGACCACGGCTTCCTCGGGTGTCACCGCTGCCTCACCCGCCCGCCGTCGAGCACGGTGAACCCTGCGAGCCGCGCTCGGACCGACGCCGGGCGGTCCCGCACCCACAGCTCGATCCCGCCGTCGAGGCACGCCGACCGCTGGTAGCCGGCCTGCCGCAGGCCGGCCGCGAGATGGAGGCTCGGTGCGCCGATGGCACGGCAGATGTCGTGACGGTCGGGCCGGTAGAGGAAGTCGAGTCGGACGCCGTCGAGCGTCCCGGCCGGGTGTGTCCGCCAGCCGGCAGGGACGGGCTCGGCGGAGTCGGCGCGCCGCAGGTGCACGCCGTCTTGCGTCGTGCGCGCCGCGAGCACGTCATGCCTCCGCGCCCACAGGGCTCTGCTTCTGCTGCGACGACGGAGGAGCGGCGAGGTCGACGTCGCCGACGCGTCGAGCCAAGTCACGCTCGCGGTGATACGGCCGGGTGCGGAGCTGCGCCGGGGGCAGCGTGCCGTGTATGAGGAGCGCGTCGCCCGGCACCATCTGCCGCATCACCTCCGCCGGCGCCAGCGGGATGGCCTGCGACGACTCCGACAGCGAGCCGCCCGGTCCGCGCAGGTCGTTGTTCGTGGCGCGCATCGGCAGGTAGGCATCGCCGACGAGCCGAGCGGCGAGCTCGAGGCCGGACAGGTCCGATGCCGAGGTGTAGAAGACCTTCGTCAGGTGGTTGGTGAGGATGGTGTCTGCGGCCCGCTGGTAGGCGACATCGAGCTGGGCCTTCGACTGCCAGATGGTGACCAGCAGGATCCCGATGCCGGCGACGGTGGACGCGTACTCGGGCAGCGACCGCAACGGCGTGTTTCCCGCCTCGTCGATCACGACCAGCAACGGAGGATCGAGCGGCTTGCCGGTGCCGTTGGCGTGGGCGAACGCCTGCCGGATCAGGTCACCGAGGAGGCCGCCAAACACCGGCTGCAGCCGCTTCTGGTCGTCGATCGGCGCGCAGATGTAGAGCGTGTTGGGGCCCGAGCACAGCCAATCGAGATCGACGTCGCTGTCGTCGGCCGACGCGGCGACACCGGGATCGGCCCACGGCCACACGACGCTCTGCGCCGTCGCGTACACGGAGGAGCGCGTGCGCTCGTCCATCTGCCAGATGGCGAGCAGCGCCTTCCCCGCCTCCTCGGCGCCCGCGACCAGTTCGGGCTCGTCCGATGCAATGAGCGCCTGGAGCAGTGGCTCCAGGTCGCCGCGGCCGAGCTCGCCGGGCTTGTCCTGGGTCAGCACCCAGTCGACGACGTGGCGCATCGACCTACCGGGCGTGTTCGCCGCGGTGAACAGCAGCGCGAAGAGCAGGATCTCGCACTGCGACGTCCAGAACGCGTCGTCCTCGAGGTCGCCTGGCGCGGTGTCCGCGAGGATGCGCGCGGCTCGCTGTGCGCCCTGCACCGTCGTTGCGTCGCGCAACGGCGACCACGACGCCGGCTGCTGTCCGGTACAGCCGGTCGGGTCGAACACCCGCACCTCGCCCTGCTTCGTGCGCCAGTTGACCGTCGCCGCGAGCAGGTCGGTCTTCACCGATGCGAGGACTGCGGGGCCGTCCCACTCCAGGATCCCCGCGATCGCCGCCGTCGTCTTGCCCGACCGAGACGGCCCGATCAGCGCAACCGCGCCGCGATCACCCTGACGCTGGCGTGCCCGCCTGCCGGTGGCGGGCGAGGCGCGACGGTCCTCGGTGGCGACGAGCTTGCCGTTGACGCGGCCGAGGATGAACCGGCCGGGCTGTGGGCCGTTGACGACCAGCGGCGCCAGGTCGCGAGCCGTCGCGAACCGAGCGGCGCCCTTGACGCCCAAGCGCTGCAGACGGATCGGCCCGATGCCCTTCGCACCTGCCCGCCACCGCAGTACCGCCGCTGTCGCGCCTCCAGCGGCAACGAACGCGACCGCCGTCGACGGCCAGTAGAGCCACGGTCCCGGGATCCGGGCCGACGCCGGGACTGGCCACGCCTCGGCCGGGTCGCTCAGGTGGCCTGGAAGCGAGACCCCCGCTAGTGCGGCGTCAGCGACCCCGGCGTCGAGTCCCCCACCACCCGAGACAACCGTCGCCAACGCCGCCCCGGCCCAGACGACGCCGGCCACGGCGGCGACGAAGCACAGGACGCCGAACAGCAGGACGGCGATCGGGTCGTCATGGTCTCGCACACCACCTGCAAGCCCTCACGAGGCCGTTTCGGCGACATTCCAGCGTGCGGCTACCGGCGGCGGCTACCGGCGGCGGCTCAGGCTCCACAGGTTGTCCACAGGAAGAACCCGGGTTGTTCCCCTAGCGATGCACAGGCCGACGCTGTCACCCTTCTGACAGCCGTGTAACTACAGCGCCGTGGTTCGCGATGCCGACGAAGGACTACTGTTCGAACACACGTACGAGGCGGTACCGATGAGGAAGACCGACATCGCCGATCTCCGGTCTGTGGTCCGCGATGGCCGACCGCGTCCCGTGCTGCTTCTGGGTGCGGGCGCATCCGCCACGTCGGGCGTGCCCCTCGTATGGCAGCTCATCGAGCTGATCGGTCGTTACGCGTACTGCCGGAAGCACGGGCGCGATCTGGACGACCCCGCGTTGATGCGCAGCGACTGGTACCCGTGGGTCAGCGCGCACGAGTGGTTCGATCCGACCCTCGAGCTGCAGGAGCTCTACGCACGGCACATCAAGGAACTCCTCGAGCCGCGCGAACGACGTCGACAGTTCCTGCAGGAGCAGGTGATCGTCAGCCCTGATCTGGCTAGCAGCGGCTACCGAGCGCTCGCGTCGCTGGTCGGCAAGCGGCGCATCCATACGATCCTTACGCCGAACTTCGAGACGCTCATCTACGACAGTTGCCGGCGCGACCCATCGGCCTCATCGATCATCCAGATCCAGTCACCCGCGCAAGTCGACCTCATCTCGACCGATCCGGCGGTCAGCCAGGTGATCCACGTGCACGGAGTCATCGAGCACTACGCGGACCTCAACCTCACGGAGGAGGTCGCACAGCTCGACCCCACGTATGCGAGCCGGATCATCCCGCTGATCGCGGATCATCCATTGATCGTGATCGGCTACAGAGGGGCCGAGCCGTCGGTGTACCGCGACCTCCTGCTCGCCGCCGCTTCGACGGGAGCCGTCGCTCTGCCACACGGCGTCTACTGGTGCACGAGACCGCGCGACGGCGATCTCCACCCGCATGTCCTTCAGCTCGCGGAGAGGTGCGGCGGGAACTTCGCGCTCGTCGAGATCGAGGGGTTCGACGAGATCATGGCTGAGCTCGACGAGGGCGTGATGCGCGACCCATCGACCCGGCCAGCCGACTGGTTGCCGTTCGATGCAAGGTCCGCAGACGCCGACGGGTTCGACAGCGAGCTCGTGACTCGAGTGCTCGGTGATGCTGCCCTCGAACGACTCGCTCTTTCAAACCCTTCCCGAGACGCCGACGCAGCCCGCGACCGGTTGCGGCTCATGAACCTGCTGACGCCAACAAGCCTGGGCGAAACGTTGACGAACGCCGGTCGCCTGTTGTTCGGGAACGACAGGCCAGTCGCCGCGACGATCGAGAGCGGCGGCCGCGTCCGTTCGGTAACCGGCAACCTGTTCGAGCTCTATGACGAGCTGACCGAGCTGATCGCGGCGGCGAACGAGCCGTACCGGGTCAAGGGCCCCCAGTCGTTCGAGGTGCGCCCGTATCCGCCACTGGCGGTGAAGGAGCTACTGGTCAACGCCCTGGTGCATCGCGACCACGAGGCCGATGAGCCGATCGACGTCTCGATCGACGAACAGCGTCTCCGCATCATCAACCCAGGTGGCCTCGTCGATCCGGAAGACATCGACGACCTCGGTGAGCGAGCCGTGCGTCACTACCGCAATCCGAGCCTCGCAGAGGTGTTCTACGCCACCGGCTTGATGGACAAGTACGGGAGCGGCTTGGTCGACGTCCGTCGCTGGGCACGCGACGGAGGAGGCGTCGCGACCTTCGACGTCGGCACAGCGAACCGCCAGTTCGAAGCAGTAGTCACGAGCCGAGCCGACAGCCGTCCGGGAGCATCAATCGTCGTCCCCGAGGGCTCGTACGAGGTCTTCTACGTGAACGCTCTCCGGGTCAAGGTGCCCGAGGAGATCTGGGTAGGCCCGACGAGGGCGCGCAAGCCTCGAGATGTCTTCGACTCCCATCCAGGTGAGGCTGTGCCCCGCTTCGTGCTGGACGGCCGCAACCTCTACACGTTCTCGGACCTCTCGCAGGCGACTAATCCGCTTCGATCCCACGTCGAGGCTCCCGAGCTTCACGCCGTCGAGGAGGTCTGCTCGTCGCCTGATGGCGAGGCTCACGTCATCGAGCTGCTGAACCGGATGTTCGAGCGGCACATGCAGGCCGACGGCACGGAGGTCCACCACAGGAAGGGTCGGATCTGGTTCCACATCAACGACGACGGCAGTGACCGCGAAGTCGAGTACCAGGCACGGATGCGCGTCGCGACGCGCACGGTCTCACGAATGAAGGCCGCGGAGAGCCGACGCCCCTACTACGAGCACCAGGCGATGGCGTGGTCGTTCATCCATGTCGAGGACGAGTGGCTCCTAACCGTCGACCCGACATGGGTCTTCACGACCGACGGGCGCGGGAAGCTCGAGACGCGCCGACGCACAACGCAGCTTTCGACACGAAAGATGGGCAACGAGCGCAACCAGTCCGTTCTCAACCACGTGTTCTTCTGGGCATGGGCGATCTGCGGCGATGCGGACTCGGCGGTCCTCGATGACGGCTCCGATGCCGTCTACCTCGAACGAACCCCGCTCCGCCGCGACGAAGCAGGGATGCTGCCAACCCAAGGATCTGGTGCAAATGACGAGCCCGACCCGGAGGATCTGGAGCACATCGACGACGAAGTTGACGACCTCGATGACGATGAGTTCGACGACTTCGATGACGTGGAGGAACCGTGACCCGCGTCGTGGTACGGCAGCTCGAAGAGCCGACGCTGGAGTTCGGCACCGGAACTGACAGCCGCGTCAAGGAGGGGCTCACGGCCTTCGGGCCGTACAGCCTCAGCCTCGGCGCCAGACACCCGCAGCAGGTGCGCGTGGGCCTCGTGGGACCGGCGAGCCCCGTATCGAAGGCCCGCGGCTTCCTGGCCATGATGCAAGACAGCATCCCCACGCTTGGGGACATGCAGCTGCAGCGACCGCCGTTCCCCGGCTTCGCGTCGACCTTCCATAGCCAGCTGCTCGTCGATGACAGCTGGACGTACATCATCCCCGACCATCAGCTCGCCGAAGCTCTGGACCTTGATCCGCCGAAGGCGTTCCGCGAGCTGCTCGCAATCTGGACGGCGGGGCTCGAACAGCTGCGCGTTCACAGCGATCCTCCTCCGGACCTCATCTTGTGCGCAATCCCAGGCGAAGTCCTGAAGCACTGCCGTCGCGTTCGCTTCGCGGACGCACCCGTGAAGCCCACCGCGCAGCTGAGCCTCTTCGACGAGCAGCCGGCGACGATCGAAGCGCTGACCGGACCAGAGGCGCTGCTCGAACGAGACTTCCGTCGCGCGCTGAAGGCGTCGGCAATGCGGATTGCGGCGCCGATCCAGATCGTCACACCAAACCTCTTTGGACCAATCCCCGGACGCCACGACGACCCCGCGAGTCGTGCGTGGAACCTCGGTGTCGCGCTCTTCTACAAGGCAGGTGGAGCCCCGTGGCGAGTGGCGACGCCCGCGCTCGACACGCTCTACATCGGCATCTCGTTCCACCACCGGTGGCATCGCGGCGGCCACTCCGTCAACGCCGGACTCGCTCAAGCCTTCTATCCGGGATCGGAGGGATTCGCCCTTCGCGGCGGCGAGGCCGAGAAGACACCTGACGACTTGCGCTTGCGGCTCTCCGAGGACGAGACCGCTCGGCTCGTCCTCAATGTGCTGGAGCACTACCGCCTCCGCACGGCGCGCGACCCTCGGCGCGTGGTGGTGCACAAGACGACTGCGTTCACCGACGGCGAACGTCGAGGCGCACTTCGTGCCCTGGACAACGTTCCCGAGGTCGAGTTCGTGGCGCTACGTACAAGCGACTTCCGGTTGCTCCGTCAAGGCGACTACCCGCCTCCGCGAGGCTCGCTCACGACGATCGGCGATCGCGCCTTTCTCCTCACCACCGGCTACCAAGCCAACCGTCGCACCTACAAGGGTTCGCACATCCCAGTTCCGCTCGATCTGGTCGCGGACGACGACGTCGACATCGAACGAGCAGCACAGGACGTCATGGCGCTCACCAAGCTGAACTGGAACTCGGCCGCCGATCACATGCAGTTCCCGGTGACCTTGGCGTTCGCACAGAAGGTCGGAACCATCATGGCTGAGGTCGACGAGGACGAGGAGCCGCAGACGAGGTTCAGCTACTACATCTGAGCCGCGACCCCGCTCGTGTCGCGCGGCTCGTCGCGAGGTCGTCCACCCCCGCATCGCTCATAGAGGCTGAGGTTCCTTGGCTCCGGTGATCCCGTGCCGCTTCCGCACGCCGGGCGGCCACTCGAGGTTGGCGAACGGGAACGGCCGATCAGGGTCCCGGAGTCGAGCACCGGACGCGTCCGAGACCCCAGAGCAGAACGAGCGCAGCATCGCGTCCTCGGCACCTGCGGGATCGGCTGCGGGGGCTACGTGCACCCAGAGGTCATCGAGGTCGCTGAGCGTCTTCAGGAACCAGCCGCCGGCGTGGGGCTTCCTCGCTCCGAGCCGGGTGCGGTAGTACGCGGTGACGCGGGTACGGACGGATGTCGAGGCGAGCCCGATGTACAGCACGGGCTCGTCGGGAAGCCAGAAGTGCTGCAGCCGGTCCCCCAGGTCGGCGGTCGAAGGACGCCGACCGTCCAGCCGCAGCTCCGGCCGCGTGTCGAGCAGTTCAGCGAGGGCCGCGGATGAAAGCTCCGCGTGCCACTCGGACACGAGGTCGTCGAGCGACTCAGTACGGGCGACGACGTAGGCACCCGGCTGGTCCAGTTTCGGTGGCGTGCCCCACCGCATGACGCCAGCGTGGGTCAGTCCAGCGGCCGCGAACAGACTCGCCACGGTCGAAGGCACCGATCTGTCCTGGCGGTCAGCCGTCGGCGAGGAAGTCGCGGCTGTAATCCGGGGGCGGACTCCCCGGCCAGAGCGCTTCGATCGTCGTCGCGAGTGCGGCAGCCGCGTCACGCAACGCGCGAGCACTGGCGAGCAAGTCCGCCGGTTCGGTGTCGGCGCTCCACGACCTATGCAGTGCTTCGGCCAGCGACATCGCCTGTGCGAGATCGCTGAGCACCGTCTCGCGCAGCTCCTCCGGAAACTCGGCAGCCATGGCGCTCGCCCGGTTCATCTCGACGAACGCGCGGAGCTCCGCGTCGGAGAGCTCGATGGCGAGCCCCATGGCAGCTTCTTCCTCCGGAGTCATCGCACGCGGGCGGAAGGCGGCGCGGAACTGCTCGTACGCGGCCCCGACCTCCTCGGGGGTTCCCATGTTCCGGCCTTCATCACCCTCGCTCACTGGTCACCTCCCGGAACCGGGACAAGCATGGCAGTTCGCCCCGAACGCTTCGTCCGCCGCCGTCAGCCAAACGTCGTCACACCTGTCTCCTAGCATCGACTGCGCACGCGTGATGCGGGCGAAACGCCAGAAAGAGGCCCATGGAGCGCGACTCGGAGCTGTGGTCGGAGGTCAACCCGTCTCGCTTCCCGTGGGAGCGGGAGGGCTTGGCGTTCATCCGCGACGCTCTGCCGCCGAGCGCACCGTACCGAGGGTGGGCGAACGTCGAGTTCGTCGGCGACGACGGCTCGATCAACGAGATCGACTGCCTGGTCGTCGGCCGCACCGGCATCTTCCTCGTTGAGCTGAAGGGCCACCCGGGGCGGATGAGCGGCAACGCCCACTCGTGGCGGTGGACGCCACCGGAGCCAGGGTCGACCACTCGCACGATCGACAACCCGCTCCTGGCCGCTGACCGCAAGGCGAAGAAGCTGAAGTCGCTCCTCGTGCGCCAGAAGGCGCTGCGAGGACGGCCAGAGATCTGGATCGAGCCCGTCGTATTCCTCACCGACGCAGCGCTCGACGTGCAGCTCCTCGCCGACGGTCGCACGCGCGTGTTCGGCCGTGGCGTCCCGCCGGTGTCGCCCAACGGTGTGCAGCTGCCGAACCTCGCTGACCTGCTGCGCGGCAACCTGCCGGTCGTCGCCGCGCGCGGCGACCGCCCGGCGCGTGCGCAACGCGCTGTCGACCGACCGCTGTCGGCCGCCATCGCCGAGGCGGTGGCTCAGTCCGGCATCCGCCCCTCCCAGCGCCACCGCCGAGTCGGCGACTACGACCTCGGCGACCTGCTCGACGAAGACCGCGGCTGGCAGGACTGGGAGGCGACGCATCGCGCCATGCCGCAGGTGCACAAGCGCATCCGGGTGTGGCTGGCGGAGAGCACCCACACCGCCGAGGAGCGCGACCGTCTGGTGCGCGCCGCCCATCGCGAGTACCGCCTGCTCGAAGGCGTGCAGCACCCGTCGATCATCCGGCCGCTCGACGTCCGCGAGCACGACTACGGGCCGGCGCTCGTGTTCGATCACGATCCGTCGGCGGTGCGCCTCGACCGGTGGCTGGAAGACCGGGGCGACCGTCTCAGCCTCGACACCCGGCTCCACGTGGTCCGCGAGATCGCGGAGGCCCTGGCGCACGCCCACGGGCGCGGGCTGTTCCACCGGGCGCTGAGCCCGCGCAGCATCTTCGTGTCGAATCCCGAGAGAGCCGAGCCGACCGTCCGCGTCGGTGACTGGCAGACCGGCGCCCGCGAGCAGCCCGGCGGTGGTGACTCGACCGGGCTCGCCGGCACCTCTCACGTCGTCGATCTGGTGACGGCGACCGCCACCGCGTATCTGGCGCCGGAGACGTTCGTGGTGCCCGACGCTCCCGGCCGCCAGCTCGACGTGTTCGCGCTCGGCGCGGTCGCCTTCCACGTGCTCACCGGCCGGCCGCCGGCGTCCGATGCGGCCGAGCTGCGGGGCGTGCTGCGCGACCACGGCGGCCTGGAGCTGAGCGCGGCGCAGGACGCGCCCGCCGAGGCGCTGCGGCTGCTGATCCGCGAAGCGACGGCCGCCGACGTGGCGGAACGGATGGGAACGATCGAGGACTTCCTCGCCGGTCTCGACCTCGCCCTCGACGAGCTGACCGGCGCGCCCGACACCGTCGACGAGCCAGTCGACCCGCTGCGCGCCAACCAGGGCGACGTCCTCGAAGGCGGATGGATCGTGCGGCGCCGGCTCGGCAAGGGATCGAGCGCGGTAGCACTGCTGGCGGAGCGGGCCGGCCGCTCCGAGGTGCTCAAGGTGGCGCTCGATCCCGAGCACCACGAACGGCTCCGCGGCGAGTACGAGGTGCTGCAGATCGCACGGCACAAGGGCATCGCCGCTGCCTACGACCTCGACCAGATCGCCGGCCGGCTCGTCCTTCACCTGGAGCTGGCCGGTGAGCGGACGCTGGCACAGGTGCTGCGCCAGGACGGCCGCCTCGGTCTCGACCTCCTCCAACGATGGGGTGACGACCTACTCGAGGTCGTCACCTTCCTCGAGCAGGACGGCATCGCTCACCGAGACATCAAGCCCGACAACCTCGGCATCAAGGCCCGCAAGCCGCGCGACGAGCTGCACCTCGTCCTGTTCGACTTCTCCCTCGCCCGCACGCCGCCCGAGCAGATCCGCGCCGGCACGCCCGGCTACCTCGACCCGTTCCTCGACGAGCGGCCGGCGCGTCGGTGGGACATCCACGCCGAGCGTTGGGCGGCGGCCGTCACCCTGTACGAGATGGCGACCGGTACCCGCCCCCGATGGGGCGAAGGCGTCGATCCCGCGAGCATCCCCGGCCTCGAGGTCACCGTCGACCAGGACCTGCTCGACCCGGCCGTCGCTGACGCGCTCGGTTCGTTCTTCCGGGTCGCGCTGTCTCGCGACCCCTCCGACCGCTTCGGCACGGTCGACGAGATGCGCCGGGCGTGGCAGGAGTCCTTCCTCGGCGCCGACCAGCCAGTGCTCACCCTCACCGAGAACGGACAGGACACCGAGTCGTCAGGCGTCCTGGCCGCGGCCGTCAGCACCGCGACCCTGGCGACGCCGCTCGTCGAGCTCGGCCTCACCCCGCGCGCCCTCGACGCATTGAGCCGCAGCAACGTCCACACCGTCGACGACCTGTTGCGGACCCCGTACCGCGACGTCATGCGCCTTCGCGCCGTGGGCGACCGGACGAGACGCGAGGTGGCGGCGGCAGCCCGCGCCTTGCGGGCCCGGTTCGATGTGGAGTCGAGCGAGAGCGTGACCGGTGACGAAGCGGACGCCACCGCGTTCAGCGTCGACCGGATCGCGGCGCTGCTCGTGCCCAAGGCGACCAGCGCCAACACGACCGAGGTCGCGGCCATCCGCCTGCTCCTGGGGCTCGACGACGCCGCCCGCCTCACCGATGGCGGAACGCTCCCCTCGTGGCCGAGCCAAGCCGACGTCGCCGGCCAGCTCGACGTGACACGAGCCCGTGTGAACCAGATCATCGGCACGGCGCGCGAGCGCTGGCGCCGGATGAAGGCACTCACGGGCGTTCGCAACGAGCTCCACGAGGCGCTCGTCGCCGCCGGACGGGTGATGGGAGCCGGCGAGCTGGCCGAGCTGCTGCTGGCCACCCGTGGCTCATCAGCGGAGGAGCCGCTCCGGACGCAGCGCGCCCGGGCGATCGTGCGCGCCGCGGTCGAAGCCGACCAGATCCTGGGCGACCCTCGCTGGGCGCAACGTCGACGTGCCGACCGTCTCGTCATCGCAGACGACACCGGCGACGTCGAGGGCCTCGGGCTCGCCGACTACGCCCTCCGACTCGGCGAGGTCGCCGACAAGCTCGTCGGCGCCGACCCCCTCCCGGCGCTGGCCACCGTCGTCGAGGCACTGCGCGAGGTCCCACTCCCCGCGGGCGCCGACGCCCTGCCCGACAACCGCCTGATCCGGCTCGCCGCCGGTTGCTCGCTCGGGGCAGCCACCTCCAGCCGCCTCGACCTCTACCCGCGGCAGATGGCCGCCGACCGGGCCGTCCGGCTCGCCCGCGCCGCGCTCGTCGGCCAGGGCACCCTCACCGTCGACGCCGTCGGCGCCCGCGTCCGGGCTCGCTATCCAGACGCAGCAACGCTGCCCGCACGCCCGGCACTCGACGAACTGCTCCGAGACGCCGGCACCGGGCTCGTGTGGCACGCCGACGACGGCGGCTATCGGCTCCCCGATCCCGAGCCCGGGCCGCTGTCGACAGCGTCGCCTTCCGGGACGCACTACATGACGCGCGCCGGATCGCTCGGCGGCGACGCTCCGCCGGACGAGGTCGCCGAGATGGCGCGAGCCTTCGACGACCGGCTCCGCCACTCAGCGGCCACGGGCGGGTTCCTCGTGCTCACCGTCGAGCCGCGCCGCGCCGCGGGAGCAGAGCGCCGCCTCAGCGAGTCCTTCGGCGCCGAGCTCGTCAGCATCGACACAGTCGTCATCGCCGCCATGCGCGCCCAGGCCGAACGCGCTGGCGCCGACTGGGACGTGGTGCTGCGCGCCGACGCCGATGCGCCCGGCGGTGGTGAGTGGCAGACGCTCCAGCATCTCGTGCGGCTCGTGATGCCCGACGTGCGCGCCGAATTGCTCGCCCGAGGCCCCGTCGTTGTTGCCACCGACGTTGGGCTGTTGGCCCGGTACGGCCATCTGCGCATCCTCGAGGACCTCCGCGACCACACGACCGGCCTGCGGACCGAAGCCGACAGCGCGCTACGGACGCTGTGGATCGTGGTCCCGGCCGACGACCCCGACGCCATGCCGAGGGTCAATGGCGAAGCGATCGCCGTCCTCGGCTTGAGTCAGTGGACCCCGATCTCGCGCGACTGGCTGGCCAACGCCCATCGTGCGGCTCGTTCGACCATCGGCGGAGGAGACGCCACATGATCGACCGGACCGCGCTCCTCGCCGACCTCCAACAGCTCGTCGGCGACATCGAAGACGACCTACGCAACCGGTGCACCGACGTGCCCGATATCGACGCCGTCGGACGTGCCCAATGGCTTCGTGCCGAGAGCGCGGGACGGACCGCGCAGTCCTACGAGACATGGCGCGAGGGATGGATCACCCAGGCAGCAGTGGCCTGGGCGCTCGCCTGTGTGTTCGTTCGGTTCTGTGAGGACAACGGGCTCGTCGACGACCCGCTGCTCTCCGGTGCGGGTGACCGACGTGCCATCGCGCAAGACCACCGCCAGCTCCACCTCCGCCAGCACCACGCCGACAGCGATCGCGAATGGCTCCTCGCCGTCTTCGATCGCTACCGCCACCTTCCGGGGCTCGGCGAGATCCTCGGAGCCCACAACCCGCTCTGGGAGCTCGCACCCACCGCCGACGGCGCCCGGCTGCTGGTCGAGTTCTGGTGGAAGATCAACCCCGAGACGGGCGCGCTCATCCACGACTTCACCGACCCGTCGTGGGACACGCGGTTCCTCGGCGATCTCTACCAAGACCTTTCCGCCGCTGCGCGAGACACGTACGCGTTGTTCCAGACGCCCGACTACGTCGAGGAGTTCATCCTCGATCGCACCCTCGATCCGGCGATCGAAGAGTTCGGTCTCGAGCAGGTAACCATGATCGACCCGACATGTGGATCGGGCCACTTTCTGCTCGGTGCGTTCACCCGGCTTTTCGACAGATGGGTCGAGCGGTCACCTGGCGAGAACCGCCGCGTGCTCGCGCAACGAGCGCTCGACGCTGTTCATGGTGTCGACGTCAACGCGTTCGCCGTGGCCATTGCGCGGTTCCGCGTTCTTGTCGTTGCGCTTCGGGCCTCGCGAGTCAGTCGGATGGCCGGTGCGCCGGACTTCACGACTCATGTGGCAACCGGCGATTCGCTGTTGCACGGCGTCCAGAGCGGTCAACTCGCCGGAACCGACACACACCATCTGGCGGTAGATCACTCCTATGCCTCCGAAGACCTTGATCAGTCGCGAGCGATTCTCTCGGATCGGTACAGCGCAGTTGTCGGCAATCCCCCGTACATCGCTGCCCGGGACGCAGCGCTGAATCGCGCGTACAGGCGGCTCTACTCCGCGTGTCATGGCAAGTACTCGCTCGCAGTTCCTTTCGCCCAACGGTTCTTCGACCTCGCGGTCCCTAACGGATTCGTCGGCATGATCACCGCCAACTCGTTCATGAAGCGGGAGTTCGGTTCCAAGCTGATCGAAGGGTTCCTGCCCACCGTCGACCTGACGCACGTGATCGACCCGTCGGGCCTTCCGATCGCCGGTCACGGCACGGGTTCCGTGATCCTCTACGGAAGGCACCGCTCTCCCGTGTCCGGCCTCGTTCGGGGCGTGTTGCGTGTACGCGACGAACCCGGACATCCAGACGACCCTCGCAAGAGCTCGGTGTGGCAGTCAATCGTCACGATGGTCGACCGGCCGGGGGAGTCGAATGACTTCGTTGACGTGGTCGATCTGGACCGCGCCGCGCTGTCGAAGCATCCATGGAGCATTGGTGGCGGCGGGGCCGCACCCCTCAAAGACCGCCTCGACGCCAAGGCCGATCGACGGGTAGGAGACTTCGCAGCATCGATCGGTATCACTTCATTCACCCTTGAGGATGATGCGTTCTTCGTGAGCGCGGATGGAGCGCGGCGGCTGGGACTCACTCACGTCCGAGAGGTCGTGGGTGGAGACTCAGTCCGAGATTGGATGGAGCTAACCACCGAGCTCACGATCTTCCCGTACGACGACGACCTCGCTCCTCTCGGGGAGCGCCTGGCGGAGCCTGAGCTTCGACACATGTGGCCACGACGGCGCCACCTTCAGACCAACAAGATGTTCGGCGGGAAGACCAAGGTGGAAGCCGGTTTGCATTGGACCGAGTTCGGTCGACTGACAGCCGACAAGCTCCGGACGCCGCTGGCCACCGCCTTCGGGACCATCTCAACCCACAACCACTTCGCGCTAGATCGCGGAGGTCGGGTCTTCAAGCAATCCGCTGGGGTGGTGAAGCTCCCAAGGGAGGAAGACTCCGAAGCAAACCACTTCGAGATGCTCGAAGTACTCAACTCCTCCTGTGGCTCGTTCTGGTTGCGCCAGGTGATGTACCCGAAGAGCGGCGACGGAGTTGGCCGCGGCATCCAAGACGAAGAGTGGGAGACGAGGTACGACTTCGACTCGACGAAGCTGCTGCAGTTCCCACTGCCGGGCGGTGAACCCGGGAAGTTTGGAAGCGAACTTGTGCGCTTGGCGGAGCAGCTCCGGGCGGTGTCACCGGCCGTCGCGCTGACCGAAGTCCAGCCGACCCCAGCGGTGCTCGGTGATCTTCGTGAGCAGTACGAGGCGCTCAGAACGAGGATGATCGCGACCCAGGAGGAGCTCGATTGGGCGGTTTATCGGCGGTTTGGTCTGTGTGATGTCGGGACGTGCGACGGAGAGCCGCCGCCCGTGCAGCTCGGCACTCGCGCATTCGAGGTCGTCCTTGCGCGAGAACAGGCCAAGGGCGAACTGACGACATCGTGGTTCGACAGACATGGTTCGTCACCGGTAACCGACCCCCCGCCGGAGTGGCCGACGGCGTACCGATCCCTGGTCGAGAAGCGCATGGCCGCGATCGAGACGGACGCCGTGATCGGGCTTCTCGAACGTCCCGAGTTCAAGCGGCGGTGGCTAGCGGAGAACTGGGATGTGCAGGTGCACCGCGCACTGCGAGGTTGGCTGCTCGATCGACTCGAGCATCCTCGCTACTGGCCTGAGTCGCGCATCACTACGTGCGCCCGACTCGCTGAAGTGGCCCGAGTCGACGCCGACTTCATGCAGGTGGCCGCGCTGTACGCAGGGCAGGACTTCGACCTTGTCCGCCTCATCGTCGACCTCGTGACCGATGAGGCGGTGCCGTACCTCGCGGCATACCGGTACAAGGAGCCGGGCATGCGCAAGCGTGCCGACTGGGAGCGGACCTGGGAGCTGCAACGGACCGAGGACGAGATCGACGCACGAACTTCGCTACCTGCAGACGATCCCCGCTTCCTGACTGCGGATCAGGCGGACGTCCTGAAGCGCCAGACAGTGGGCACCATCCCCGTGCCCCCGAAGTACGCGTCGTCGGACTTCGTGAAGACGACGTACTGGCGCCATCGAGGCAAGCTCGACGTGCCCAAGGAGCGCTTCATCTCGTATCCCGGCGCCGAGCGCGAGAACGACCCGACGCTCGTCGTCGGGTGGGCCGGCTGGGACCACCTCCAGCGAGCGCAGGCGCTGTCGGCGTGGTTCACAGAAGCGCGTGACAGCGGGACGGACCGGGCTCGCCTCGTGCCGATGCTCGCCGGCCTGTGGGAGCTGGTGCCGTGGCTGCGGCAGTGGCACAACGAGATCGACCCGAACTTCGGTGAGCGGCTCGGGGATTTCTTCGGGTCGTTCGCGACCGAGCAGGCGGGGGCGCTCGGGCACACGACGGATGAGCTCGCTGCCTGGCGGCCGCCAGCTTCGACCCGAGGACGGCGAGCCCGGGCGTGAAGCCACTGGACCCTAACGAAAGTAACTGTTACTTTCGTTAGCGATGTTGCAGCTCAGCCAGCGCCCGCTCCTCGCGACTGCCGCCGACGCTGCGCTGTTCGTCGACCGGGAGCGGGAGCTCGAGATGCTGGCCCGGGCCGTTCGCCTTCGCTTCAACGCCCTGGTGCTCGGGGAGCGGGGGTCGGGGAAGACGTCGCTGCTGCACTTCTTCGCCCGCACGCTCCGCGACGAGGAGATCGACGTCCACGTGGTCGAGGCCAGCTCGGCGACGACCGTGGACGAGCTCGTCGCCTTGATCGCTGCGGCGGTCGACGCGCCGGACGCCCCCGCCGATACGCGCCGGAGCGTCGCGGACGATCTCCAGCGTCTGGCCGAAGCAGCCGGCGATGGGCCGCTCGTCGTGCTCATCGACAGCATCGGCAAGCCTGGTCTGGTGCACGAGCTCTTCGGCCAACAGCGCGACGAGGTGTGGCGGCTGCCGTTCCGTTGGGTCGTCACCGGCAACAGCGCCGACCGCAGCGGCTACCTGGCACCACCGGCCGACTCCTTCTTCGACGTGGTCGTCGACCTGGACGAGCTCACCTCCGAGGACGCCAAGGATCTGCTCGTGCGGCGGGCGACGGCGCCCGGAACGGCTGATGATCCGGCTGCCGACGTGCTGCGCGGCGTGGCGGGCGCGCTGGCGGCCCAGGTCACGCCCCGGACTCCCCGCCAGCTCCTCTCCGCGGCGAGAGCGACGCTGCTGGCCGACGATGACCCGACGACCGTCGTCCAGAAC
>DATLFP010000029.1:0-36140 GCA_035540955.1 Acidimicrobiales bacterium | reverse complement strand
ATCCTCACCACCGAGGCGCTCGTCACCGACAAGCCGGAGGAGGAGCAGGCCGGTCCGGCCATGCCCCCGGGCGGCGGGATGGGCGGCATGGCCGGACCGGCCTGCTCCTCCTCCGGCTTGTCGGTGACGAGCGCCTCGGTGGTGAGGATGAGGGCCGCGATCGACGCCGCGTTCTGCAGCGCCGCCCGGGTCACCTTGGCCGGATCGAGCACGCCCGCCTTGAGCAGGTCCTCGTACTCGCCGGTGGCGGCGTTGAGGCCGATGGCGCCCGTCTCGCGCTCGATCTGCTGCACGGCGATGTTGCCCTCGTGACCGGCGTTCTGCGCGATCCAGAAGGCGGGCGCCACGAGCGACCGGTACACGATCTGGGCCCCGGTGGCCTCGTCGCCGTCGAGCTTGAGGTCGGCGATGGTGGACCGGGCCCGCAGCAGGGCGGTGCCGCCGCCGGGGACCACGCCCTCCTCGATGGCGGCCCGGGTCGCTGACAGGGCGTCCTCGATGCGGTGCTTCTTCTCCTTGAGCTCGACCTCGGTGGCGGCGCCGACCTTGACCACGGCCACCCCGCCCGACAGCTTGGCCAGCCGCTCCTGGAGCTTCTCGCGGTCCCAGTCGGAGTCGGTGTTGTCGATCTCGGTCTTGATCTGGGCGATCCGGCCCTTCACGTCGGCCTCGGTGCCACCGCCCTCGACGATCGTGGTGTCGTCCTTCTTCACCACGACCTTGCGGGCGCTGCCGAGCAGGTCGAGGGTGGCGTTCTCGAGCTTGAGGCCGACCTCCTCGGAGATGACCTGGCCACCGGTGAGGATGGCCATGTCCTGCAGCATCGCCTTGCGGCGCTCGCCGAAGCCGGGCGCCTTGACGGCGACCGCGTTGAACGTGCCCCGGATCTTGTTCACCACGAGGGTGGCGAGGGCTTCGCCCTCGACGTCCTCGGCGATGACCAGCAGCGGCTTGCCCGTCTGCATGACCTTCTCGAGCACGGGGATGAGGTCGTGGACGGCGCTGATCTTGCCGTTCACGAGGAGGAGGTACGGGTCCTGGAGGACCGCCTCCTGGCGCTCGGGATCGGTGACGAAGTACGGCGACAGGTAGCCCTTGTCGAACTGCATGCCCTCGGTGAACTCGAGGTCGATGCCGAAGGTGTTGGACTCCTCGACGGTGACCACACCGTCCTTGCCGACCTTGTCGATCGCCTCGGCGATGACGTCGCCGATCGAGGTGTCGGCCGCCGAGATCGAGGCGACCTGGGCCACCTCGCTGCGGTCCTCGACGTCCTTGGCCTGCGCCTTGATGGACTCGACGGCGGCGGCGACCGCCTTGTCGATGCCCTTCTTCAGGGCCATCGGGTTGGCGCCGGCCGCGACGTTGCGGAGGCCCTCCTTGACCAGCGCCTGCGCGAGCACGGTGGCGGTGGTGGTGCCGTCACCCGCGATGTCGTTGGTCTTGGTTGCCACCTCCTTCACCAGCTGGGCGCCCATGTTCTCGAAGGGGTCCTCGAGCTCGACCTCCTTGGCGATGGACACACCGTCGTTGGTGATGGTGGGCGCGCCGAACTTCTTCTCGAGCACGACGTTGCGGCCCTTGGGCCCCAGCGTCACCTTCACGGCGTTGGCCAGGCGGTCGACGCCGGCCTCGAGGGCGCGGCGCGCCTGCTCGTCGAACTTCAGGATCTTCGGCATGTCGCTCCCCTACTTGACGACGGCGAGCACGTCGCGGCCGGTGAGGATCAGCAGGTCCTCGCCGCCACTCGTGATCTCGGTGCCGCCGTACTTGCTGTAGACGACGGTGTCGCCCACCTTCACGTCCATCGGGATGATCTCGCCGCTCTGCTCGGACCGACGACCCGGGCCGACGGCCAGGACCTCGCCCTGCTGCGGCTTCTCCTTGGCGGTGTCGGGGATCACGAGACCGCTGGCGGTCTTCTCCTCACCCTCACTCGGACGGACCACGATCCGGTCCTCCAGGGGCTGAAGGTTCATGCTGGGGGCCTCCTGCTCGTTAGCACTCTCGATTGGCGAGTGCTAACGATACGCGTCGCCTGCCGAACGGGCAAGCCGACCGCGAGCGCCAGCGAGCCCGAGGCGCAGAGCGGAGACTAGAGAGAGAGGTTGGGGTCGGCGCCGGCGTCGAGGGGGGTGGGGCCGTCGTCGCGAAGGCGGTACCAGGCGGCGGCGGCCACCATGGCGGCGTTGTCGGTGCACATCGACCGGCTGGGCAGGAAGCCGTGCACGCCGATCTCGGTGCAGGCGTCGAGGAAGCGCTCCCGCAGCAGCGAGTTGGCCGCCACCCCGCCGCCCAGGCACAGCCCCTTGGCCCCCGTCTCCTGGGCCGCCCGCCGGGCCTTGGCCACCAGCACGTCGACGACGGCGGCCTGGAACGACGCCGCCACGTCCTCGGTGCTCACGTCGGGGTGCTTGCGGACGTGGTTGATCACCGCCGTCTTCAGCCCCGAGAAGGAGAAGTCGAGGCTCGGATCGTCGATCATCGACCGCGGGAACCGGATGGCCTCGGGGTCGCCCTTGAGCGCCTCCCGGTCGATCGCCGGGCCCCCCGGATAGCCGAGGCCGAGGTACCGCGCCACCTTGTCGAACGCCTCGCCGGCGGCGTCGTCGATGGTCGCTCCCAGCACCTCGTAGCGACCGTGGTCGTCGAAGCGCACGAGCATCGTGTGACCGCCCGACACGAGGAGCACGACCATGGGCGGCTCGAGCGCCGGGTCCTCGAGGAAGGACGCGTAGAAGTGCGCCTCGAGGTGGTTCACCCCGACGAAGGGCACGTCCCACACCAGGGCGAGCGCCTTGGCCGCCGAGACGCCCACCAGGAGCGACCCGATGAGGCCGGGCCCGACCGTCGCCGCCACGGCGTCGATCCCGCCGTTGTCGACGCCGGCGGAGACCAGCGCCTCGGCCACCACGGGGGTGAGCAGCTCGACGTGCGCCCGCGAGGCGATCTCGGGCACGACCCCGCCGAACCGGGCGTGCAGATCGACCTGGCTCGACACCACCGAGGAGCGGATGTCACCACCACCGGCGACCACGGCGGCGGCGGTCTCGTCACAGGAGGTCTCGATGCCGAGGATGGTCGTGGTGGGGTCGACCTGGAGATCGGCCCACCCGTCACCCGGCGCGACCCAGGTCACGTCCCCTCCCATGTGGTCGTGCCCCGCAGCGACGCCGCGACCTCCTCGAGCCGGCGCCCGTGGGGGGGAAGGTCGATGTCGTGGGCCCACATCACGATCGCGTCCTCGTTGGTCTCGGTGTAGTAGTTCTTCCGGACGCCGGCGGGGGCGAAGCCGAACCGCCGGTACATCGCCTGGGCGGCGGCGTTCGTCACCCGCACCTCCAGGGTGAGGCCGGTGCAGCCCCGGCCCACGGCGGCCTCGGACAGGCCGAGGACGAGCCGGGTCCCGATGCCCTGCCGGTGCCAGGCGGGGTCGACCGCCACGGTGGTGACGTGTCCGTCGGAACCGGTGATCATCAGCCCGGCGTAGCCGACGACGGTGCTGCCGACGCGCGCCACCAGGTAGACGCGCGTCGTCTTCAGCGCCATCTCCGACATGAACAGCCCGACCGACCACGGCCGCGGGTACACCTGGGCTTCGATGCGGAGCACCGACCGGAGGTGACGTCGCCGCATCGGCGTGATCGTGACATGCAAAGGCAGTGTCTCCGCCCGCGCTGCCATCAGCGGTTCCCCTCGCACTCGCAGGGCGGCCACGCCAGTGGCGCAGTCGAGCGGAGCCTGCGGAGCGAGACCATCAACACAGCCATCAGTGCGCGTCCCGTTCGCGGGAGACCCAGTTGATCTCGGCGTCGGCCTTGCGGAGGTAGACGGGCCGGACGTCCCAGGGGTTGACGAACTCCTCGCGCAGGGCGCGGGCGTGCGCCAGCTGCACGAGGGAGGCCGGGGACGGGTAGGCGAACCCGGCGTCGGCGATCTCGACCTTGATCAGATCGATCAGCTCGTCGGCGTACCGGCGGGCCCCGTCGCCCACCGCCAGGCACTCGTCGCCCGACGCCTGGATCTCGTTGCACAGCTGCTCGGGCGTGCTGACCTGCGGCTCGGTCAGCCGCTGCACGCCGCCGGGCACCTGGCGGTACGACGAGTAGAACACCTCGCCCCGCCGGGCATCGACGACCGACACGATCCGGCGATTCGTCCACCGCATCGGGAAGGCGAGGAGATCGAGGCTCGACACGCCCACCACCGGGACCCGGAGCGCCGACGCCATCGCCTTCGCGGTCGCCACCCCGACCCGCAGACCGGTGAACAGCCCGGGGCCGACGTCGACCGCGATGGCGCCGATCTCGTCGAGCTCGACGTGGGCCTGGCGACAGAGGAAGTCGATCGCCGGCACGAGGGTCTCGGCGTGGCGCCTCCCCTTCGCCGAGGAGAAGGAGGCGATGACGCCCTCGTGGCCGCCGATGGCGCACCCGACCTGGGGGGTGGCGGTGTCGATGCCGAGGATGATCATGCCGCCTGCCAGGGTGCCAGGACCTCGTCGAGCGCGTGGCGGCGCGCCGACCACTTCGTGCCGACCGGGTGCAGCGAGAACAGGCGCTCGTCGTCCTCGAAGCCGTAGGCGATGCGGATCTCGAGGAAGTCGGCGGGGAGCGTGGGGATCACGACGTCGCCCCACTCGATCAGGGTGACGCCGCTGTCGTCGTCGATCAGCTCGGAGAGCCCGAGGTCGATCGCCTCCTGGAGGTGGTCGAGCCGGTAGACGTCGAGGTGGTTGATCGTGAGCTCGCTCCCGGCGTACCGGCGGGCGAGGGTGAAGGTCGGGCTCACCACCCGCTCGGTGACGCCGAGCCCGCGGGCGAAGCCCTGCGTGAAGGCGGTCTTGCCCGCCCCCAGGTCGCCCGCCAGCAGGAGCAGGTCACCGGCGTGCGCCAGGGTCGCGATCGCGGCACCGAGGGCCCGGGTCTGCTCGACACCGCGCGTCGTGGCGTGCATCAGCGGGCCTGCAGCACGTGCTTGGCCCGGACGAGATCGGCCCGCATCGACGCCATGGCGTCGGCGTTGCCCCGCAGGACCGCCGCCGGGTGGAAGGTGGGTACGAGGGCGATGCCGTCGCGCCACTCGTAGGTCTGGCCCCGCAGCTTGGTGATCCCGGTCGTCGTGCCGAGCAGGGCCTTGGACGCGAAGTTGCCGAGCGTGACGATGACCTTCGGGTCGAGAGCATCCAGCTTGGCGTCGAACCACGGCCGGCACGCGGCGAGCTCCTCGGGCAGGGGGTCCCGATTGTTCGGAGGCCGGCACATCAAGGTGTTCATCACGAAGAACCCGTCCCGCTCGAGACCGATCTCCTCGAGCACGAGCCGGTCGAGCAGCTTCCCCGACCGGCCCACGAACGGGAAGCCCTGGGCGTCCTCCTCGGCGCCGGGCGCCTCGCCCACGAAGACGAGATCGGCGCCGGGGTCACCACGACCGAACACCACCTGGGTGCGCGTCGCCGCCAGCGGGCACTTCGTGCAGTCCTTGCACGCGGCCTCGATCTCGGCCAGGTCGGGCACCGGCAGGAGACACTAGAGGGGAACCGCGTCGCGGATCGCGGCGGCGAACGCGCTGACGGCCAGGGCGCGAACGCGATCGACCCGGGCTTCCATCCGGCCCGTCGCGGCCGCCACGATGGCGTCGCCGTCCACCGACGTGTGGGGCGGGTGGACGCTGCGAGCGATGCCGTCGTGGCCACCCTGCGCGATCACGAGGCAGTCGGCCTTCGTGAGCGTCGCGTTGGTGAGCACGACGCCGACCACGGTGTTCTGGTGCTCGGCGGTGCGGAACGCCGCCTCGGCCTCGTCGCTCGGCCACGGCGGCGTCGGCGGCTCCTCGCCCCGCTGGAGCACGATGCCGAACGCGTTCACCACCGCGATGGCGGCAACCGTCAGGTCGCCGTCGGTGAGCGCCACGGCTCCCAGCCCGCCCGGACGGCGCCGATCGGGTCCCCGCCACTTGTCGACGGTGCACCCGGTGCCGGCTCCGACCGCGCCGGTGCGGAACCCGCCCTCGGTGGCATCCCGGCAGGCGGCCTCGCCCGCCGCCGCGTCGGGGCGCACCGAGCCATCGCCGACCGCCAGGTCGAACACGCCCATCCCCACGACGATCGGCACGACCCCGCCGGCGGTCGGGTAGCCGTGGCCCTCGGCCTCGCAGAAGCGCATGACCCCGGCGGCGGCATCGAGACCGAAGGCGCTCCCGCCCGTCAGCAGCACGGCGTCGATCCGGTGCACGAGCTTCGACGGCTCGAGCAGCGCGAACTCGCGGGTCGCGGGCGCCCCGCCCCGCACCTCGCCCGACGCGACCGTGCCCTCCGGCAGCAGCACCACGGTGCAGCCGGTGCGGGCGTGGACGTCGGTCCAGTGGCCGACCCGGACCCCCGCGATCACGCCGTGATCCTCGCCGCCGGGGCCGGCCGGTACGTGCGCGGGACCCGGGCGGAGATGCCGCAGACGATCTCGTACGCGATGGTGCCGAGGCGCTCGGCCCACTCCTCGGCTCCGATCCGCTCGTCGCCCTGCTCCCCGATCAGGACGACCTCGTCGCCGGGCACCACCGTTGCCGTCCCGCAGTCCACGAGCAGCTGGTCCATGGTGACCACGCCGGCGAGGGGCCGGCGGGCACCACCAACGAGGACCTCGGCGCCCACGTCGAAGAGGCGCCGCGGCACCCCGTCGGCGTACCCGATCGGCACGGTTGCGACGACGGTGTCGCGCTCGACCGGGCGGCGCAGCCCGTAGGAGACGGCGTCGCCGGCGGGCACCACCTGCACGTGCGACACGCGGGCCACCAGCCGCAGCGCCGGCTGCAGCGGGACGCGCCCGGCGAGCGCGGGGCTCGGCGCCAGCCCGTAGAGGGCGATCCCGCACCGGACCAGATCGCGGTGCAGGGCGGGCACGTCGATGGTCGCCGCCGAGTTCGCGGCGTGGACGATCGGCACCTCGATGCCGGCGTCGGCCAGGTCCTTCACCACCGCATCGAGGCGCTCGGTCTGCACGGCGGTGGCCGGGTGCCCGGGCTCGTCGGCGACCGCGCAGTGCGTCCACACGCCGCCGAGCTTCAGTGGTGGGTGGGCGAGCACCAGCTCGGCCAGGCGGCGGGCCTCACTCGGCGGCGCGCCGACCCGATGCATGCCGGTGTCGACCTTGAGGTGCACGGTCAGCGGCCGGGACGCGGCCTGGGCGAGCGAGGCGATGCCGGCCTCGGTGTACACGGTGGGCGTCAGGTCGAACCGGGCGACATCGGCGTGCTCATCAGCCGGAGGCTCCGACAGCAGCAGGATCGGCGCGTTGATGCCGGCCTCGCGGAGCGCGGCCCCTTCGGAGGTCAGCGCCACCGCCAGCCAGGTGGCGCCCCCGTCGAGCGCGGCCCCGGCCGCCATCGCCGCGCCGTGGCCGTACCCGTTGGCCTTGACGACCGCGCACAGCGCCGCCGGTCGGGCGATCCCGGCGAGCGTGCGGGCGTTGGCGGCGATGGCACCGAGGTCGATCTCGGCCCACGCCCACCGCTGGGTCACGACTCGATGATCGCCCGCACGATGTCGCTGCGGCCGACGATCCCCACGAGGCGGCCGTCGCGGACCACCGGCAGGCGCGACACGCGGCGCTCGTGCATGAGGGTGGCGGCGCGCTCGAGCGTGTCGTCCTCCCCGCACGTGACGACCTCGGTCTCCATCACCTCGCCCACGGTGGCGCCGACGGCGCGGCGCAGCTCCTCCTCGAACTGCCGGTGCGAGCTCGGCAGCTCGAGGTAGGCGCCGAACAGCGAGATGACCGTCGGGTAGTGCAGGCGCGTCTGCTGCACGAGGAGGTCGTCGGTCGTGAGCATGCCGACCACCTGACCGTCGCCGTCGAGGACCGGCCCGCCGTCGACCTCCCGGTCGAGCAGCCGGCGGGTGGCGTCGCCGATCGGCTCGTCGACGGTGAAGCTCAGGACGTCGGTCGTCATGATCGAGCGCACGGGCAGGGCGCGGGGCATCAGTGCTCCAGCTCCTCGAGGACGGTGGGCAGCAGGTGGGCGACGTCGCTGGCGACGAGGCCGCGGCGCCAGCCTAGGTCCGAAGCCGCGCCCAGCAGGTAGGCGCCGGCGCCGGCCGCCCGCCACGGGTCGAGACCCTGAGCGAGCAGCGCGGCGATGATCCCGGTCAGCACGTCACCGGTGCCGGCGGTGGCGAGGCGGGCGTCGCCGTTCGCCGCCACCAGCACCTCGCCGTCGGGCGCGGCGATCACCATCGCCTCGCCCTTGAGCACGACGGTGGCCGCCGAGCGGGCGGCCAGGTCGCGCGCGGCCGAGATGCGATCGTCGCCCGGTGGCGCGCCGGTGAGCCGCGCGTACTCGCCGTCGTGGGGCGTCGCCACCACCGTGCCGCCCCGCACGTCCTCGAAGTCCCGCCCCAGGGCGGTGAGCCCGTCGCCGTCGACCACGATCGGCAGTGCGCACTCCCGGACGAGGTCGAGCACGTCGGCGTCGTGCCCGGCGCCGAGGCCGGGCCCGACGGCGAGGGCCGTGAACCGATCGGCGCCGGCCACCACCTGCGGGGCCCACCCGTGGGCGGGCAGGGCCGTCGTGACCACCTCGGTCGGGGCGTCGGCCTCGCCGCCGGGGGACGAGAGGCGCACGTAGCCGGCCCCGGCCCGCTGCGCGGCGGTCGCCACCAGCCCCGCGGCCCCGGTCATGCCCGGGCTCCCGGCCACGATCCACACCGCCGAGTGGTACTTGTGGGCGGCGGCGTCGCGCTCCGGCAGCCAGCCGGCCACGTCGCCGGCCGTCGTCAGCCACGCCGTCGCGCCCGAGCTGTCCAGACCGATGTCGACCACCTCGATCTCGCCGGCGTGGGCGGCACCTTCGGCGAACAGCAGGCCCGGCTTGAGGGCGGCGAAGGTCACCGTGCGGTCGGCGGCGAGGACCCGACCGCCGGCGCGACCCGTGAGCCCGTCGACGCCCGAGGGGATGTCGACGGCGAGCACCGGCGCGTCGGGCGCCGCCGGCGGCTCCCATGTGTCGCGGAAGCCGGTGCCGTAGGCGGCGTCGATCAGCAGGTCGCAGCGGGGCAGCACCGGCGGGAGCGCGCCGGCATCGAGCACGGTGCACCGCGCCCCCCGCCGCTCGAGCCGGCGGGCCGCCTCCCGACCGTCGGCGCCGTTGTTGCCCGGCCCGGCCACCACCACCACGCGGCGCCCGTACGTGCCGTCGAGCAGCTCGACGGCGGCGCGCGCCACCGCCGCCCCGGCGCGACCGATCAGCACGTCCAGCGGCTCCGGCGCGGCGCCGTCGATCGCCTTCATCTCGGCCGGCGTGACGATCGGGATCACAGGGCGACGGCGATGGCCTGAGCGGCGCGGTGGGTGTGGGTGAGCGTGAGGCGCCACTCGTGGACCCCACGCTCGGCGGCGAGCGCCGAGGCCTTGCCGTGCAGCACGAGCGACGGCTGCCCCGATCCCGCCCGCACCACCTCGATCTCCCGGAGCGGACACGCCCAGAGCCCGACGCCCATCGCCTTGAGCACCGCCTCCTTGGCGGCGAAGCGCGCCGCGAAGCGCTCGGTCGGGTCCGCACGGCGCCGGGCGTAGGACTGCTCGGCCTCGGAGAAGATCCGCCCGACCAGGCCCGGGGTCCGTTCGAGGGCGAGCCGGAACCGGTCCAGCTCGACCAGGTCGGTGCCGATGCCGATCATCCCGGCCGCGCCCGCCAGGCGTCGCTCAGGAGGTGCACCGGCTCGGTGAGGAGGTCGACGATGGGCAGCTCGCCCAGCACGTCGTCGTCGAAGGACGGCTCGGTCTCGAGCACGGCGTCGGTGAGGGCCGCCATCCTCGTCTGGTAGCCCTCGAGCACGGCGCGGGCGGTGGCCGGCGCGAGCCGGTCGCGGTAGTCCACGTGGAGCAGCGTGATGCCGGTGACCTCGTTGCCCTTCGTCTCGGGCACGAAGACGAGCGTGCGACCGTCGCTCCCCTTGCCGGCGGTCACCATCCGCTGGCGGGCGACGAGGTTCTTGGTGCCCTGGAGCACCGGGTTCGACTCGGTGCGAGATCGCAGCCCGGCGGCCGATCCGCCCTTGTCGATGACGGTGGCGCCGGCCTGGCCGCTGGCGGGATCGCCGACGATCACGTAGCGGGTGTAGCCGGTGACCCGCTCGACCGCGGGCTCGAGCGCCGCCAGCGTCCGCAGCGAGCGGTACGAGAGCCGGTCGCGCGCGGTGCCGGCCTCGAGCACGGCGGCCACCAAGGGCGACTCGAACAGCGCGTCCTCCGAGCGGCTGGTGCCGACCGTGACGGTCTTCGCCTGGTGCTTGATGGCATCGACGGGACGGGTGAGCTGCTCGATCGCTCGGGTGAGCGCGTCGGTCAGGTCCTCGATCACCACACCGGGGGTGCCGATCTTCCCGTGGTCGAGCTCGTAGGTCTCGAGCGGCGTCAACCCCAGCGCGTACCGCAGGAGCGACGTCACCCGCACTGCGGTGCGAGCATCGAGGTTGCCGTCGTAGCGACCGTCGTTGAGCCCGGCGGCGAACTGGGCGGCGGGGGTGGCGATCTCGCCCGCCAGCCGCTCCAGGAGGTCGTGCTGGCCGTGCTCGACGACGGCCTCGATGGCGCCGCGAGCGGCCCGGAGCGGGAGCGCCTGCGCGTCGATGGCAAGCGCCGCCTCGTAGCCGAACAGGTGGCCGGCCATGGCGGAGAGCACGAACGCCAGCTGCGGGTGGACCGCGGGCACCGGGATCGTCGCCAGCGCGGCGGCGAACCGGTCCTCGCCCTCGGTGGCGATCACGATGGGCGCCGCCTTGTGGGCTCGGAAGATCGCGACCTCCTTCGCCACGTCGTCGGCCGTCGGCCCCTCCAGGCCGGCGGCGCACACGACGATGAGCGGCTCGGCCGAGAGGTCGATGTGCTTCTTGTCCTCGGTGGCATCGACGCCGATCGACTTGTAGGCGAGCTCGGACAGCTTGATCCTGACCTCGTTGGCGGCGATGCGGTTGGCGCCGTTGCCGACCACGGCCCAGTAGATGCGCTGGGGCGCGTGCGCCGATGCCGCCCGGCCGATGGCCTCCTGCTGGTCGAGCACCCGCTCCATCGCGTCGGGCAGCTCGCGAAGACCGTCGAGCAGGCGGGAAGCAGCGGCAGGGTCGCCGTGTCCGGTGGCGTCGCTGATGGCCGTCGCCAGCAGCACGCCGGCGGCGATCTGCGCGTAGAACGCCTTGGTCGAGGCGACGCTCATCTCGACGTCGCGCCCGTCGCTCGTGTAGAGGACGCCGTCGGCCTTGTCGGTGAGGTCGCTGTTGCGCCGGTTGACGATGCCGATCACGCCCGCCCCGCGCGCCCGCAGCAGGTCGACGGTGCGGTTGGTGTCCGCCGACGTTCCCGATTGGCTGATGGCGACCGCCAGCGTGTCGTCCATCTCGTCGACCAGCCCGAAGCCGGAGAGCTCAGTGGCCTGTGTCCACTCGACGCGGATCGGCGCGCCGTTGAGCGCTTCTTCCACGGCCGCCGCGAACGCCTGCCCGGCGATCGCCGCGGTGCCCTGTCCGATGGCGACGATGCGACGGATGGCGCCGCTCGCCAGCCGCTTGCGGAGGTCGTCGGGTAGCGCCTCTTCACCGAGCTGCACGGCGGTCCGACCGTCGCGCTCGACGAGCTTGCCCCGCAGCGTCCTGCGCAGCGAGCGGGGCGCCTCGCGGATCTCCTTGAGGAAGAAGTGAGGGCTGTCGCCGCGGTCGATGTCGCGCGTGGTGATCTCCGCGGTCGTGAGATCGTCCTCGGTGACCGGCAGCACCGTCCCGTCGTAGGCCATGCGGGTGATGCCGCCCACCGAGCCGGCCCCGTCGCGCGAGAGGACGACGACCTGTCCGGGCTGCCCGGAGGTGCCCGACGGTGACTCCCCGTCCAGCCGGAGGTAGCGGGTCGCCTCCTCGACCAGCCCGTAGGGCTCGCTGGCGACGATGAACGCGTCCTCCGCCAGCCCGACGTAGAGGGCCTGGCCGCTGCCCCGGAGCGCGAGCAGGAGCGTGCCGGGCTCCGAGGCGACGCCGGCGGCGATCGCCACCGACCCCTGGAACTGCGCGACGGTCGACCGGAACGCGTCCGTCGGCGACGCCCCGGCCGCCACCGCCCGGCTGACGAGGGCGGGGATCACCTTGGCGTCGGTCGTGACCTCCACCGGGAGGCAGAGGCCGGCGGCGTCGCGCAGCTCGGCGTGGTTGTCGACGTCGCCGTTCAGCGCAGCCGTGACGTACGGCCGGTCGCCCGCCGCCCCATCCTCGTCGGAGTTGAGGGGGTGGGCGTTCGCCTCGGAGATGATGCCGACGCTGGCCCACCGCGTGTGACCGAGCACGGTGACGCGCGCGCCAGGGTTCGACACGGCGCGGTGCAGGAGCTCGTCGGCGGCGATCGACCCGCGCAGGGCCCGCGTGTTGTCGCCCAGCTCGCCGATCTCGGCCGCCGCCTTGTAGACGACGCTGAGCAGCCCGTCCGGCGTGCGCACCGCGGTGGACGTGAAGAGCCGATCGCCGAGCCGGTCGCCGAGCGGCTCAGCCGCGAGATCGAGCCCGTGCCCCTCGACCAGGAGGTGGACCCCCGCGCTGTCGCGCCCCCGGACCTCGAGCCGGTCGATGGCGGACAGCGCCAGCTGCACCGCATAGAAGGCGTCGACGGCCGACGGCGGGACGTGCGGTCCCGCGAGGCGTGCCACCTCCCGGGCCGTGCGCAGGCGATCCGCCCGCACCGCCCAGAGGGCGTCCTTCAGGCGGATCAGGGCGGCGTTGAACGACTCGAGGTCGCGCGGACCGAACCGGACCTCGCCGCGGTCGACCCGCTGCTCGTGGGCGATCGCCCGCTCCTCCACGGCGGTGACGCCGTGGCCCACCAGCGTGGTGGTCGAGGTGTGGTCGACGAGCGCCCGCACACCCGGCGCGCCGCGCAGGAGGCGGTCGACCTTCTCGACGGCCACCGCCGCCCGGTGCACCGACGCCGCCAGGTCGGCGACATCGTGGTCGAGCACGGCGCGGGCCTCGTCGAGGAGCGCGAGGACGTCCTTGGCATCGGGTGCGGGGCGCCCGGCCTCGCGCTGGACGATGGCGATGATGCCGCACATGAGGTTGTCGAGGCTACGCCCCGGCCGCCGACTCCACGGCGGCCACGAGCCGGGCCGCGGCCGCCCGCGCCGCATCGGCGGTGGGGGCCTCGACCATCACCCGCACCAGGGGCTCGGTGCCGCTGGGCCGCAGGAGGACCCGGCCGTCGGCTCCGAGCTCGGCCTCGACGGCGGCCACGTCGGCCGCCACCGCCTCGACGACCTCCCGGGCCTTCCCTGGCACCCGGACGTTCTCGAGCACCTGCGGGAGCGACGTCATGGCCTCGTCGGCCAGGTCGGCCAGCGGCCGCCCGCTCCGGACGACGGCGTCGAGCAGCTGCAGGCCCGTCAGCACGCCGTCGCCGGTGGTGGCGAGGTCGCGGAAGATGACGTGGCCGCTCTGCTCGCCGCCGAGGGAGAGATGCTGCTCGTCGAGGGCGGCGAGGACGTTCCGGTCGCCCACCGCCGTCTCCACCACCTCGATCCCTCGCTCGGCCATCGCCAGCCGGAAGCCAAGGTTGGTCATCACCGTGACCACCACCCGGTCGTCGCGGAGCAGGCCGCGCCCGGCGAGGTCGCCGGCGCAGATGGCGATGAGGTGATCCCCGTCGACGAGCCGGCCGCGGTGGTCGACCGCCAGCACCCGGTCGGCGTCGCCGTCGAGCGCCAGGCCGAGGTCGAAGCCGAGGTCGACGACCCGGCGCTGCACCGCATCGGTGTTCGTGGCGCCGCAGCCCTCGTTGATGTTCACGCCGTCGGGCTCGGCGAAGAGCACCTCGACGGTGGCACCGGCCCGCCGGAGCACGTCGGGCCCGACCACCGAGGCCGCGCCGTTCGCGCAGTCGAGCACGACCCGCAGGCCGTCGAGGCGGCCGGCGGTGCCGACCAGGAACGCCTCGTAGGCCTCGGTGGCGTCGGGGCGGGTCCGCACCGTCCCCACCTCGCCGCTCGTGCTCACCGCCCCGTGCAGCAGCCGGTCGAGCTCGGCCTCGAGCTCTTCCTCGACCTCGTCGGACAGCTTGAGGCCGCCGGCGGCGAACAGCTTGACGCCGTTGTCGGCATACGGGTTGTGGGAGGCCGACACCATGGCCGCCGGGACCTCCTCGGTGGCGGCCAGCCACGCCACCGCCGGGGTGGGCACCACGCCGAGCAGGTCGACGTGGGCGCCCTCGGAGGTGAGGCCGGCCGTGAGCGCCGCCTCCAGCATCGGGCTCGAGCGCCGCGTGTCGCGGCCGATGACGAAGCGCTCGCCCCGCAGCACCCGGGCCGCGGCGCGGCCGAGGGCCAGCACCAGCTCGGGCGTGAGGTCGACGTTGGCGACCCCGCGGACGCCGTCGGTGCCGAACCGGAGGGTCACGGCCAGCGGCCGGTCAGCGCTTGGAGTACTGCGGCGCCTTGCGGGCCTTCTTGAGGCCGTACTTCTTCGACTCCTTCTCCCGCGCGTCGCGCGTGAGGAGACCGGCCTTCTTCAGCAGCGGGCGCTGCTCGGGATCGTGCTCGATCAGCGCCCGGGCGATGCCCATGCGGAGGGCCCCGGCCTGACCGCTCACGCCGCCGCCGTCGATCGTGGCATCGATGTCGAAGGACTCGAGCTGCTCGGTGATCCGCAACGGCTCGGTGAGGATCATCCGGTGGGTCTCGGACGGGAAGTAGGTGTCGATCGGCCGCTTGTTCACGGTGATCGTGCCGGTGCCGAGGCGCAGGCGCACCCGGGCGACAGCGCGCTTGCGGCGACCGGTGTTCTGGGAGAGGGGCTTCTCGGCCATCAGGTGCTACCTACGCCTTCGCTCGCGCCGCCGACAGATCCAGCGGCTGCGGGCCCTGGGCGCTGTGGGGATGGGTGGGGCCGGCGTACACCTTGAGCTTGGTGAGCATCTTGGCGCCGAGCCGGTTCTTGGGGAGCATGCCCTTCACCGCCTTGCGGACGGCCTCCTCGGGCTTGCGCTCGAGCAGCTGGGTGTAGCCGGTGGCCCGCAGGCCCCCCGGGTAGCCCGAGTGCCGGTAGGAGATCTTCTTCTCGGCCTTCCCGGCGGTGAGGACGATCTTGTCGGCGTTCACGACGATCACGTGGTCGCCAGCGTCGAGGTGAGGGGCGAAGATCGGCTTGTGCTTGCCCCGCAGCACGCGCGCCACCTCGGTGGCGAGGCGCCCGAGGACCAGACCGTCCGCGTCGACGACGTGCCAGGCGCGGGTGATGTCCTTGGGGGTGGGCGTGTACGTGCGCAACGGAGACCTTCTGTCCGGGGTGACGCGGGACACTGCGTCCCTGCATCGGAAACGGCTTGCCAGTGTACGGTCCGGCCGTCGTGACCAGCAACAGCGCCGGCGGGGCCCCGGCCCCGGGGGGCCTGGTGACCATCGGGCAGGTCCGGGAGGCCGCGTCCCGGCTCCGGGGCGTGCTGCGGGCGACCCCGTTGACCAGGGCCGATGCCATCGGCCGGGTGGTGGGACGGCCCCTGGTGCTCAAGCCCGAGCAGCTGCAGCGGACGGGCTCGTTCAAGATCCGGGGGGCCTACAACCGGATCGCCGGGCTGCCGGCCGAGACCGCCGTGGTGGCGGCGTCGGCCGGGAACCACGCCCAGGGGGTGGCGCTGGCGGCGGCGCTGACCGGCCACCGGGCCACCATCTTCATGCCCGCCACTGCGCCGCTGCCCAAGGTCCAGGCGACCGAGGACTACGGGGCCGTGATCCGGCTCGTCGACGGCGGGGTCGACGAGTGCCTGGCGGCGGCGGAGGCGGAGGCGACCGCGTCGGGCGCGGTGCTCATCCACCCGTTCGACGACCCGGAGGTCATCGCCGGCCAGGGCACGGTCGGCCTCGAGATCCTCGACGAGGCGGCCGAGGCCGACGTCGTCCTGGTGCCCGTCGGCGGCGGCGGGCTCATCTCGGGGATCGCCACCGCCCTGCAGGGCCGGGTCCGGGTGGTGGGGGTCGAGGCCGCAGGGGCCGACGCCATGCGCCGGTCGCTCGAGGCGGGGCGCGTCGTGACTCTCGACAGCACCTCGACGATGGCCGACGGCATCGCCCTCAAGTCGCCGTGCGCGCTCACCCTCGCGCACGTGGACGCGCTCGTGGACGACGTCATCACCGTCACCGAGGAGGAGATCAGCCAGGCCATGGTGCTCCTGCTCGAGCGGGCCAAGGCGGTGGTCGAGCCCGCTGGTGCAGTGGGTGTCGCCGCTCTCCTCGCCGGCCGGGTGGCGGGATCGGGCCCCGCCGTCGCCGTCCTGTCGGGCGGCAACCTCGACCCGTTGCTGCTCTCCCGGCTCGTCGAGCACGGCCTCACCGCCGCCGGGCGCTACCTCGTGCTGCGGGTGGTGCTCGGCGATCAGCCGGGGGCCCTGGCCGGACTCACGACGGCCGTGGCCGGGATGGGGTTGAACGTGCTGTCGGTCGACCACCACCGGGCCGGGCTCGACCTCGCCCTCGACGAGGTCGAGGTCCTCCTCACCCTCGAGACCCGCGATCCCGAGCACCGCGACGAGGTCGTCGCCGGCCTGCGCGCCGCCGGCTACCGGGTCGACCTCCGCCGCTGAGAGAACCCACCTTCTCGGCGCACCCAGGCCGGCTGTGTACCGGTCTGGGTACTCCGAGACCTCGTGAGTGGTGGTCAGACGGTGCGGCCGAGGAAGGCGGCGAGCCGGTCGGCGGCGGACGCTCCCTCGGGGGCGTCGGTCGCCGGCCCGAACGGCGCGACGCCGTCGGCGCCCCGGATCTCCGGCGGCAGGAACGCCTCCATCTGCGCGAGCAGGCTCGCGGCCAGCTCCGGGTCGAGATCCGTGGGCTGTCCGGTCGCCTTGGCGAGATCCCAGCCATGCGCGAACACGTCGTCCGTCGCGATCCCGAGGAAGGCGCCACCCGGCATGGTGCCGAACGGGAGGTCGATCGCCTTGTCGAGCGCGCCCGGCGCCGCGAACGCGGCCAGCGAGCGCGCCGCCCCGGCGTCGAAGGAGCCGAGGAGGTCGCCGCCTGCGTAGTCGACACCGGCCGTCGGATCCTCCTCGGGGGCGGCCCCGGCCTCGACGCACAGGCCGAACCAGTTGGCGCCTTCGACGACGTGGTTGATCAGGGCCCGGACGTCCCACGACGCGCACGGCGTCGGAAGGTCGAACTGGTCGGGGGTGACGTTGGTCAGGATCCCGCGCGTCATGGCGAAGGCCCTGGCGAGGTTCTCGGTGCTCATGGCTCCCTCCGGTTCCCCGCCGCGATCGCCATCATCTCACCCGCCGCGGAACCGCGGCGGTCGCTTCTCGAGGAAGGCGGCCTGCCCTTCGCGGTAGTCCGCAGACCGGAAGCACGCCTCGACCAGCGCCGCCACCCGGTCGAGGTCGCGGCGATCGGGAGCGCGGCGGGCCTCGCGGATCGCCACCTTGAGGGCAGTGACGGTCAGCGGCGCGTTGTCGCGGATCGACCCGGCGAGACCGAAGACCTCGTCCTCGAGGATCTCCGGAGGAACGACCCGGTTGACGAGGCCGGCCTGCACGGCCTCGGCGGCGGAGAGGCGCCGGGCCGAGAACAGGATCTCGCTGGCCCACGACGGCCCCACCAGCTGCACGAGCTGCTCGACGCCGCCGAACCCGTACCCCAGCCCGAGCCGAGCGGCGGGCACGGCGAACACGCTGTCGTCGCTGCAGATGCGGATGTCGGCCTGCAGTGCGGTGAGGAGTCCGCCGCCGATGCAGAAGCCCTGGATCATGGCGATGATCGGCTTCTCGAGCGCGGCCCACGCGCGAGCCGTGTCGGCCTGACCCCGATCGAAGTCAGCGCGCGCCTCCGGCGTCGTGCGCTGGTCGCCGAACTCGCTGATGTCGGCACCCGACACGAACGCCTTGCCGCCGGCGCCGGTGAGCACGACCACCCGCACGGCGTCGTCGGCTTGGAGCGACCGGAGCACACCGGGGAGCGCGGCGCGGATCGGCGCCGACAGCGCGTTCCGCTTGGCCGGGTTGTCGAAGGTGACGATGGCGATGCCGTCGCTGATGTCGCACCGGAGCTGCTCGGTGCCGGTGTCAAGCGCGACCATCGCCCCACTCCTCCAGGACCCGCTCGGCGGACAACGGCGCCGTCGGCGCGTCGGATCGAACGGTCTGCTCGGCGCCCATCGTCACCGGGTTGCGGATCACCTGGCGCACCACCATGCCCAGATGCTCGACCTGCGGGTCGGCGAACACCTCGTCCATCGCGTACACCGGCCCGCACGGCACGCCCGCCTCGTTGAGGGCCGCGACCCACTCGGCGGTCGTGCGCTGGCGCAGTCGGTCGCGCACGATCTCGTTCAGCTCGGCCCGGTTGGCCGAGCGCTTGGGGCCGGTGTCGAAGCGGGGATCGCTCGGCAGGTCGGGAAGGCCGATCGCCGCGCAGAACCGGTGGAGCAGGCGCCCCGACGGCCCGGCGACGTTCACCCACCCGTCGCTCGACCGGAAGCACCCCATCGGCACGAGCGTCGGGTGGTGGTTGCCCTCCTGCTCGGGGACCTCGCCGTCGATCGTCCACCGCACCGCCTGCAGGTCCATCATCGAGATCATCGTCTCGAGCAGCGACGTTCGGACCCACCGCCCGGCGCCCGTGCGGGCCCGATCGTGGAGGGCGACGAGGATGCCGACCGCGAGGTGCAGCCCGGCGGCGAGGTCGCTGACGGGGATGCCGACCCGGGTCGGCTCGGTGCCCGGCAGGCCGGTGACGCTCATCAGGCCACCCAGCCCCTGGGCGACCTGGTCGACGCCACCCCGCGCTGCGTAGGGGCCGTCCTGGCCGAAGCCGGAGATCGACCCGTAGACGAGGCGGGGGTTCCGGGCGTGCACCGCCGGCCACCCGATCCCGAGCGCGTCCTTCACCGGGGGCCGCATGTTCTCGACCAGCACATCCGCCTGCTCGGCCAGCTGCAGGAGGGTGGCCCGGCCGGCCGGGTCCTTGAGGTCGAGGTGGACCAGGCGCTTGTTGCGGTGGAGGTTGCGGGCGTCGGAGCCCGTCACGCCCGCCGGATCGCCGCCGGGCCCTCGGGGAGGTGGCACCACGCGCACGACATCGGCGCCCCAGTCGGCCAGCTGGCGCACGCACTGCGGCCCGGCCCGGGCGACGGTGAGGTCGAGGACGCGGATGTCGTCGAGGGGCAGGCGCATGAACCATCGCTACCGTACGCGGCGATGGAGCAGGGGCCCGGAGACCCGACGGCGCAGCGCACCGACCTCCTGGCGCGGGTGAGCCTGCCGCTCGCGTGGTCGGAGTCGTGGAAGGCCGACCCGACGGCGGTGTACGTCCGCGACGTCGACGGCACGGGCCTCGACGGCTTCGACCTGCTCGACCGGACCGCCCGAGTCGCCGGGCGGCTGCACGCCGCCGGCCTCGTCGCCGGCGACCGTGTGCTCGTGTCGGGGGAGACGTCGGCCGATCTCGTCGTCGCCCACATCGGAGCGCTTCGGCTCGGCCTGGTGGTGGTGCCCGTGAACCCTTCCTTCTCGCGGCGGGAGGTCGACGCGATCGTCGAGGCCGCCGCCCCGCGCGCCGCCATCCTCGAGGGCGAGGAGCTCCGGTCGTGGATGCCGGCGGAGGTCTGCACCACCGGGATCGACGTCGACCTCGCCGACGGCATCGTCCCCGAGCTCGATGGTGTGGCGAGCGACGATCCCGCTCTTCTCCCGTTCACCTCGGGCACGACCGGCACGCCGAAGGGCGTCGTGCTGTCGCACGGCAACCTGCTGGCGTCGTCGGCGGCCGTGGCCGAGGCGTGGCGGTGGGAGGCGACCGACACGCTCGTCCTCTGCCTGCCCCTGTTCCACGTGCACGGACTCGGCGTCGGCCTGCACACGTCGCTGCTCGTCGGCGGCACCGTGATCCTGCAACGCGGCTTCGATGCCGAGGCGGTGCTGGCGGCATGCGACGAGGCGACGATGTTCTTCGGCGTGCCCACGATGTGGTCGCGGCTGGCCGCCGCCGACGGCCTCGAGCGGCTCGGGAAGCTGCGCCTGTGCGTGTCCGGCTCCGCCCCGCTGGCACCCGAGCTCCTCGAGCGCATCCGTGACGCCTCGGGCCAGACCATCCTCGAGCGCTACGGCATGACCGAGACGCTGATGCTCACCACCAACCCCTACGACGGCGAGCGCCGCGCCGGCACCGTCGGCATGCCGTTCCCCGGCGTCGAGGTGCGCCTCGACGCCGACACCGCCGAGATCGAGGTGCGGGGCGCGAACGTGTTCGCCGGCTACCTCGACCAGCCCGATGCGACGCGCGAGGCGTTCACCGACGACGGATGGTTCCGCACCGGCGACATCGGCGCGCTCGACGACGACGGCTACCTGTCGATCGTGGGTCGGGCCAAGGAGCTCATCATCACCGGCGGCTACAACGTCTACCCCCGCGAGATCGAGGATGTCCTGCGCGGGCACCCGTCCGTGCACGACGTGGCCGTGGTCGGCACGCCATCGGAGGAGTGGGGCGAGGTCGTCACCGCCTACGTCGAGTCCGACGACTCCTTCGACGCCAACGCCATCGTGGGCTTCGCCGCCGAGCGGTTGGCGCCCTACAAGCGGCCCCGCCTCATCCACCGCATCGACGCCCTCCCCCGCAACCCCCTCGGCAAGGTCCAGCGCGACCGCCTCGGCCAGTGACGCCGTTGTGCGCGATCAGGACCAGACGGGCTGATCGGCGCCGAGCGGTGGGGACGGGCGGTCCCAGCGGGGAGGGGTCGCGCTCATCTCGATGATCGGTCCCAGGTGGCGCAGCTCACCTTCGGGCGTGTGCGACGTGACCATCCACCGGTCGAGGTCGGGCACCCCGGTGGCGTCGGCCGGATCGCACCGCGGACCCTCGTCGAGGATCCACTGCGCGGTCTGGCACAGCGACGCCTGCACGTGATAGCTGCCACCGTCGGTGGCCCGCAGGGCCAGGGCGGTCATGGCTCCGACTGCCGCCAGGTAGCCGGTGGTGTAGTCGCAGGCGGCCGCCGGAACGAGCCGTGGCCGTCCCTCGGGCCCACCCTGCACGTGGGCGATCCCGCTGGCCGCCTGCGCCAGCTGCTCCCAGCCCGGCCGCGCCCGCCACGGCCCGTCGTCGCCGTAGCAGTTCACCGTCACGTACACCGCGCCGGGCCGCACCGCGACCACGTCCTCGACGCCGAAGCCGCGCCGCTCGAGGGCGTCGCTGCGATAGCCCTGGGTGAACACGTCGCACCCGGCGACCAGCTCGCCGAGCCGGCCCCGTCCCTGCGGCGTGTCGAGATCGATGAACGCCGAGCGCTTGCCGTGACTGGTGTCGAGCACGAACGGGCCGGCGTTGGGGAGGTCGGGCGCGTTCACGAGGAGCACGTCGGCGCCGTGCGCGGCGAGCGAGCGCCCGCACGTCGGTCCGGCGAGGACCCGCGTGAGGTCGAGGACGCGCACGCCGCCCAGCGGTCGCATCCCGTCGCCCACCGGCTCGGGTTCGCTGTCGGCGACCTTGGTGACGGCGATCCGGCCGAGGGCCTGCACGGCGTCGTGCTGCGGGTGCGCCGCCCACTCCTCGGGTGTGCGCACCATCGCGCCGCACGTCGACGCCTCCGCCAGCGCGTCCTCCAGGGCCTGGGCGTCCCACCGCTTCACCAGGGCGGCGATGTCGTCACCGGCACCGAGCACGGCCCGGGTGCGCTCGGCCAGCGCCGGGAACGACCCGTGGAGGTGGATCCAGCGGCCGTCCCGGCACTCGTACAGGTCGACGAGCGGGTTCCCCTCCTGGAGCCGCCGGGGCGTGACCCCGTCGAGCCGCTGGTGGGCGAAGGACAGCAGCGACGCCGCCGCCGCGCCGACATCGACCCGTACCCGTTGGGCCTCGCCGGTGCGCAGCGCCCACAGCTCGGCCGCCGCCCGCCCGCACGCGGCGAGCGCGGTGGCCGCAACCTCCCCGAGCGGGAAGGGCGACGCCAGCACCGGATCGGCCCCGACGATGTCGCCGCGGGCGGCGTCGGGGGGCATCAGTAGGTGACCTCCCAGAGGACGAGGCCGTGGGCGGGGGCGACGCCGGACGCCGCCGATCGGCTGCGAGCCTCGATGATCGAGCGCATCTCGCCCGGCGTCCGCTTGCCGAGGCCCATGTCGACCAGCGTCCCGACGATCGCCCGCACCATCTGCTGGCAGAACGACGACGCGGTGATGTCGAACCGGAGGACGCCGTCGCCCAGGTCGTGCCAGCGGGCGTCGCGCACCTCCCGCACCATCGACGGGGCCTCCTGGCCGGCTGCGACCTTGGGCTTGCGGCAGAAGGAGGTGAAGTCGTGGGTGCCGATGAGCGCGTCGCACCCCAGACGGAGCACGCTCAGGTCGAGCGGGTCGGGCACGTGCCAGGCGGTGCGCGCCAGCAGCGGATTGCCCGCCCGCGTGTTGAGGATCGTGTACCGGTAGCTGCGAGCCGTCGCCGACCGCCGGGCATCGAAGGTGGCGTCGACGACGGCGGCGTCCCGCACCGCGATCGCGGGCCCGCACATCCGGTTGACCGACCGCACGAGACCCTCGAGGTCGACGCCCTCCTCGACGTCGAAGGAGACCACCTGGCCCCAGCCGTGGACGCCGGCGTCGGTGCGACCGGCGCAGGTGATGGGCACCTGGTGGCGGAGGATCCGCTCCAGGGAGCTGCGCAGCGTGCCGCCGACGGTGCGCACGCCGGGGTTCGGCGCGAACCCGCTGAAACCGGTGCCGTCGTACGCGACCGTCATCCGGACCCGCACCGGCACACCCAGCGGCGCAGCAGGCAGCTCCTCCTGGTCGAACAACGTCACCCAGGTGAACTTACGTGCAGATTCGCCCCGGCCGGCCGAGCGCGACGAGCGCGGCGCACGGACGACCAGATGACCGGGGCGTGTCGGCCGCAGCCGCCGAGCGCGACGCCACCGCTCGAGCAGAGGAGATGGCCGGGGCGTGTCGGCCGCAGGCCGACATCGCGGGACGGAGCTTGCTCCGTCCCGCCGCACGCCGAGCGTCAGCGAGGCACGCCCTTCATTCGCCCGAACGGAGCGAGGCGAAGCCGAGCGAGTGAGGTGCGACCTAGACGAGCTCCACTCGAGCCATCGGGGCGTTGTCGCCCTGGCGGGGTCCGAGCTTGAGGATCCGCAGGTAGCCGCCGTTGCGATCGGCGTAGCGGGGACCGATCTCCTCGAAGAGCTTGTGCGCCATGTCCTTGTCGCGGATGAACGCGACGACCTGACGCTGGTTGTGCACGCCACCCTTCTTCGCCTTCGTGATCACCTTCTCGGCGATCGGGCGCAGCGCCTTGGCCTTGGCCTCGGTGGTGACGATGGCCTCGGCGGCGATCAGCGAGGCGACCATGTTGCCGAACATGGCCTTCTGGTGGGCGGCGTCGCCGCCGAACCGCTTGCCCTTCCTGGGGGTGCCGAGCACGGCCCTACTCCTTGGTCCGCAGCGAGAGGCCGCGCTCGTCGAGCTTGACGATGACCTCGTCGAGCGACTTCTGGCCGAAGTTGGTGATGGCGAGGAGATCGTCCTCGGTCTTCTCGAGCAGCTCGCCGATGGTGTTCACCTGGGCCCGCTTGAGGCAGTTGCGGGGGCGCTCCGACAGGTCGAGGTCCTCGATGGGCAGCTCGAGATCGGGCGAGCCGGTCGAGGGGCCGGCGACCTCGCCGAGCTCGAGGCCCTGGGGGCTGTCGCTCATCTCGGCGACGAGGCCGACGAGGGAGCGGAGCGTGTCGCCGGCGGAGGCCAGCGCCTCGCGGGGGGTGATCGAGCCGTCGGTCTCGATGTCGAGCACGAGCCGGTCGAAGTTCGTCGACTGCTCGACCCGCGTGGGCTCGACGTCGAAGGTGACCCGGCGGACCGGCGAGAAGATCGAGTCGACGGGGATCACGCCGATGGTGGCCGACTTCTTGTTGCGCTCCGCGGAGACGTAGCCGCGACCCCGCTCGACGGTGATGTCGATGGCCAGGCGCCCCTTGGCGTTGACCGTGGCGATGCGCAGGTCCTTGTTGAGGATCTCGACATCGGCCGAGGTCTGGATGTCGCCGGCGACCACCTCGGCCGGTCCCCGCGCGTCGAGGCGGAGGGTGACGGGCTCGTCGGCCTCGCAGGTGAGCACGAGGTCCTTGAGGTTGAGGATGAGGTCGGTGACGTCCTCGACCACGCCCTGGATCGTCGAGAACTCGTGGAGGGCGTCGTCGAACCGCACCTGGGTGACCGCCGCGCCGGGGATCGACGAGAGCAGGGTCCGGCGCAGCGAGTTGCCCAGGGTGTGCCCGAAGCCGGGCTCCAGCGGGCCGATGGCGAACCGCTGACGGTTGCCCTCCTGCTCACCGAACGCCTCGACGGTGGGTCGCTGCATGACCAGCATGGCTGTGTCCTTCTCCGAGGGTGCGGGGGGTTACTTGGAGTACAGCTCGACGATGAGCTGCTCGCGCACGGGCACGTCGATGTGCTCGCGCAGGGGGAGGTCGCGAACGGTGACCTCGTTGCCGGACTCGCCGACCTCGAGCCACGGCGGGATCTGCCGGTCGAGGACGTCGAGGTTGTGGCGCACGATGATCATCGCCTTGGCCTTGTCGCCGAGGGAGACCACGTCGCCCTTGCGAACCTGGTAGCTGGGGATGGTGACCCGGCGGCCGTTCACCTTCACGTGGCCGTGGCGCACGAGCTGGCGAGCCTGGCTGCGTGACGCCCCCCAGCCGGCCCGGAAGGCCAGGTTGTCGAGCCGCTGCTCGAGCATGCGCAGGAGGTTCTCGCCGGTGACGCCCTTCTGGCGGTTCGCCTCCTCGTAGAGGTTGCGGAACTGCTTCTCGAGGACGCCGTAGATGCGACGGGCCTTCTGCTTCTCGCGCAGCTGGATGAGGTACTCGCTGTCCTTGCGGCGCAGCTGGGTGCGGCCGTGGTCGCCGGGCGGGTACGGCCGCTTCTCGATCGGGCACTTCATCGAGTCGCACTTGGCGCCCTTGAGGAAGAGCTTCATCTTCTCCCGGCGGCAGAGCTTGCAGACGGGTCCGGTGTAGCGCGCCATCAGACCCTCCGTCGCTTCGGCGGTCGGCAGCCGTTGTGGGGGGCGGGCGTGACGTCCTTGATGCCGGTGACCTCGATGCCGGTCTGCATGATCGACCGGATGGCGGTCTCCCGACCCGATCCCGGACCCTTGACGAGCACGTCGACGCGCCGCACGCCGTGCTCCATCGCTCGGCGGGCGCACTGCTCGGCGGCCATCTGGGCGGCGAAGGGGGTCGACTTGCGGGAGCCCTTGAAGCCGACGTTGCCGGCCGAGGCCCAGGCGAGGACGTTCCCCTCCTGATCGGTGATCGAGATGATCGTGTTGTTGAACGAGCTCTTGATGTGCGCCACCCCGTAGGCGACGTTCTTGCGCTCGCGACGACGGGGGCGGCGACCGCCCGGCTTCGGCTTCGCCATTACTTGAACCCCACCGGAAGCAAGCTTCCGGCGGGGGCCCCGCTGGTGCTCACGCGGATACGGACCATTCGAGTCACTACTTCCTGACCTTCTTCTTGCCGGCGACCGTCTTCTTCGGTCCCTTGCGGGTGCGGGCGTTCGTGTGGGTGCGCTGGCCCCGGACCGGCAGGCCGCGACGATGGCGCAGGCCCTGGTAGCAGCCGATCTCGATCTTGCGCTTGATGTCGCCCTGCACCTCGCGGCGGAGATCGCCCTCGACCTTGAGGTTGGCGTCGATCCAGTTGCGAATCTTGACGACCTCCTCTTCGGTCAGGTCGCGGACCCGCGTGCTCTCGTCGATGTCGACGGTGGCGCAGATCTTCTTCGCGACCGACGGCCCGATGCCGAAGACGTAGGTGAGGCTGACCACCAAGCGCTTCTCACGCGGGATGTCGACGCCTGCGATGCGTGCCATGTGTCTCTGGTGCTCCTAGCCCTGACGCTGCTTGTGACGGGGGTTCTCGCAGATGACCTGCACGCGCCCGTGACGGCGGATCACCTTGCACTTCTCACAGATCTTCTTGACGCTGGGTCGGACCTTCATTGCTTTTCGTTCCTACTTGTAGCGATAGGTGATCCGACCCCTGGTGAGGTCGTACGGCGTCAGCTCCACCTGGACCCGATCGCCCGGCAGGATCCGGATGTAGTGCATCCGCATCTTCCCGGAGATGTGCGCCAGCACCTCGTGGCCGTTGTCGAGCTCCACTCGGAACATGGCGTTGGGGAGCGGTTCGGTGACCTTTCCCTCGAGCACGATCGCGTCTTCTTTGGGCTTCGGCAGGGGACGACCCTTTCGAGGAACGTCGGGGGACTGGGACGACTTGCGGACGGGGCGCGTACGCGCACCCGAGGCCCGTTTGGGCCGACGGACCAGGTTATCGGAGCGGCGCTCCCCCGCCAACCCCGGTGCTTGACACGACCCCGAGGGGTTCAGCCCACGCCGAGGGCCGTCCCGCAGGCCCCGCACACGGCCACCCGGGCCATGACCGAGCCGCGTCCTCCGTCGGGGTTGACGATCCGGCGGGTCTCGTGGCGGCGGGGGCCGGTGTCGCCGCACTCGGGGCACGGCTCCTCGGCCACCGGCGCGGGCGCCGCCACGACCACGGTCTCGGTGGTGCGGCGCACCACCGTCCCCGATCCCGCTCCGGCGTCGGCTTCGGCCTTGGCGGCGTCGGCCAGCCGGGCCGGGAGCTGCCGGAGGTCGACGCCGAGCCCCTCCAGCAGTCCGGCGATGCCGTCCTGCTCGCAGATCGCCATGCCCAGGTGGGCGGCGGAGATGGCGTCGGAGCGGCGGCGGAAGGCGACCCGCAGCGCGCCCTCCAGCGTGGCCTTCGCGGCCTCCGAGAACGGCAGCTGGCCCTCGGCGGCGGGGGCGTCGGTCGCCGGCTCGCCGATCAGCGTGTCCGGATCGAGCCCGAACGCCCGACCGGCCGGCGTGGCCAGCACGCCGAGCAGGAGGTGCTCGACGTCGATCGCCGGCGCTCCCACCCGGCGGGCCTGCTCGGCGGCGGTCACCACCACCCGGCGGGCCTCGTCGGTGAACCGCTCGAACACCGCCTCCACTGTGTCAGGCGCTGCCGCCCGTGTCGCTCCCGGCCCCCGCAGCCGCCAGGGCGGTTCCGCGCGCCCGGACGGTCGTCAGAGGACGGTCAGGATCTCGGGGCCGTCGTCGGTGATGGCGATGGTGTGCTCGGCGTGGGCCGACAGGGAGCCGTCGGCGGTCACCACCGACCAGCCGTCGGCCAGCAGCCGGGTGCCCGGTCCCCCGACGTTGACCATCGGCTCGACGGCGAAGACGTTCCCGACTCGGAGCTTCGGGCCCCGGCCCGGATCCCCGTAGTTCGGCACCTCGGGCTTCTCGTGCATGGCGGTGCCGATGGCGTGGCCCACGTACTCCCGCACCACCGAGAACCCGGCCCCCTCGGCCACCGTCTGGATGGCGTGACCGATGTCGGAGATCCGGTTGCCCTCCACCATCTGCCGGATGCCGGCCGCCAGGGCGTCCTCCGTGACGCGGATCAGCTTCTCGGCCTCGTCGGCGACGGTGCCGACGCCCATCGTGAACGCGGCGTCGCCGTGCCACCCCTGCACGATCGCCCCGCAGTCGATCGAGATGATGTCGCCCTCGTCGAGCACGCAGGTCTCCGACGGGATCCCGTGCACGATCATCGAGTTCGGCGAGGCGCAGATCACCGCGGGAAAGCCGTGATAGCCGAGGAAGTTCGACCGGGCGTTGTTGCGCTCGATGACCTCCCGTCCGATGCGGTCGAGATCGGCCGTCGACACCCCGGGGCGGACGGCGTCGCGGATCCGGGCGTGCATCTCCGCCACGACCCGGCCGGCCTTGCGCATGATCGCGATCTCCGACGGATCCCGCCGCACCGCTACCCGCGCCCCCGGATCCCGTCGATGACCTCCACGAGGCGATCGAACACGGCGTCGGGATCCCCGGCGCCGTCGACCTCGACCAGCAGGCCCCGCTCGTCGAACCAGGCGATCAGCGGCGCGGTCTCCGCCTCGTAGAGGTCGAGCCGCCGGTTGATGGCCTCGACGGTGTCGTCCTCCCGCTGGATGACGTCGCCCCCGCACACGTCGCAGGTGGCGCCGTAGCGCGGTGGGCGCTCCGTCGAGTAGTTCGCACCGCAGTCGAGGCACACCCGGCGGGAGGCGAGCCGGGCCAGCACCACCTCGCGCGGCACCTCGAGGTTCAGGACGAGGTCGATGCCCCGGGGCTGGGTGATCTCGACCAGCGCCCGGGCCTGCGCCACCGTACGGGGGAAGCCGTCGAGGATGAACCCGCGGCTGCGGGTGTCGTCACGGTCGAGTCGCTCGTCGACGATGCCGACCATGATGTCGTCGGGCACGAGGTCGCCGGCGTCCATGATCGCCTTGGCCTTCTTGCCGAACTCGGTCCCCTCGCGCACCGCGGCCCGCAGGATGTCACCGGTCGAGATGTGCGGGACGACGTAGTGACGCGACAACCGGACGCACTGCGTCCCCTTGCCCGCACCCTGTCGCCCGAGCAGGACGAGTCGGGCGCCCGGGATCACTCGACTGCTCCCGCAGGGGTCGGACCCGCTGCGCGGGCGATCACTCGACTGCTCCCGCAGGGGGCGGACCCGCTGCGCGGGCGATCACTTCAGGAAGCTCTCGTAGTTCCGCATCATGAGCTGGCTGTCGATCTGCTTCATCGTCTCCAGGGAGACGCCGACGGCGATGAGCAGCGAGGTGCCGCCGAAGCCTTGGAAGGCCGAGACGTTCCAGATCGTCAAGAGGATCTGGGGCGACAGGGCCACCGCGGCCAGGAACAGCGCGCCCGGCAGCGTGATGCGGGAGAGGATCTTGGCCAGATGGCGCTCGGTCTGCGGACCGGGGCGGATGCCCGGGATGAAGCCGCCCTGCTTGCGGATCGTGTCGGCCTGCTTCACCGGGTCGAAGCTGATCGCCGTGTAGAAGTACGCGAAGAACACGATCATCACGCCGAACAGGGCGATGTACCAGAAGTTGCCGGTGTCGAGCAGGTTGCGGTCGATGAAGCGCCGGATCGTGTCCCAGAACCCGCCCGTCGGCAGCACGTTCGACAGGAGCACCGGCAGATAGAGCATCGAGCTGGCGAAGATCACGGGGATGATGCCGGCCTGGTTGACCTTCAGGGGGATGTAGGTGCTCTGGCCGCCGTACATGCGGCGACCGACGATGCGCTTGGCGAAGTTGACCGGGATCCGACGCTGGCCGTTCTCGATGGCGACGATGGCCACGAGGATGCCGAGGACCATCGCCAGGAAGATGAGCGCCTTCACGTCGCCGCCCTCGGCCCGGAGCGCGACCGCGCTCGACGGGATGTCGCTGATGACGGAGGCGAAGATCAGCAGCGACATGCCGTTGCCGATGCCCCGCTGCGTGATCAGCTCACCCATCCACATGACGAACGCGGTCCCGGCGGTGAGCGACAGGACGATCAGCAGCACCCGCGGGAGGGTGAACTCGGGGATCAGGTCGACCTGGAGGTTGCCGAAGAGCCCGCCGCCGCCGTTGTGGAAGAGGAAGGCGAGACCGGTGGCCTGCAGCACGGCCAGCACGACGGTGAGGTAGCGCGTCCACTGGGTGATCTTCTTCTGGCCGACGGCCCCCTGGCTCTGCCACTGCTCGAGCTTGGGGATCACCACCGTGAGCACCTGCATGATGATCGAGCTGGTGATGTACGGCATGATCCCGAGGCCGAACACCGCCATCCGGGTGAGTCCGCCGCCGGAGAAGAACGACAGGAAGCCGAGGACGCCGCCGCTCCGGGCCTGCTCCTCGAGCTGCTTCACGGCGTTGAAGTCGATGCCCGGGACCGGGACGTGGGCGCCGAGCCGGTACACGGCGATCATCAGCAGCGTGAAGAGGATCTTGTTCCGCAGGTCGGCGACCCGGAACATGTTCCGCACGTTGGCCAGCACCCGGCGACTCCTGGTCAGAAACGAGGGTCCCCGAGGGTACCCCCGGGGACCTGACTCGGCCGCCTCGCGGCCGAGATGGACGGCTCTAGCGGTTGGTGTGCTGGTTGCCCTTGGCCGGCGGGCGGCGGTCGCCCCAGGGCAGCGGCAGCTTGGTGACGGTACCCCCAGCAGCCGTGATGGCCGCCTCGGCGGAGGCCGAGAAGGCGTGGGCCGACACGTTCACCTTGCGGGTGAGCTCGCCTCGCCCCAACACCTTCACCAGGCCGTGCTTGTGCACGAGACCCTGGCTGCGCAGGGTGCCGGGGTCGATGTCGGTGCCCTCGGCGGCCTCGATCGTGTCGAGGTTCACCGCCGCGTACTCGATGCGGAACGGGTTCGTGAAGCCCTTGCGCTTCGGGACCCGCTGCACGAGCGGCAGCTGGCCGCCCTCGAAGCGGGCAGGGATGGTGTCGCGCGCCTTCTGGCCCTTGGTGCCCTTGCCGGCGGTCTTGCCCCCCTTGCCCGCGATGCCGCGCGCGACGCGCTTGCGGCGGCGGTTCGAGCCCGGGGCGGGCTTGAGATCGTGGATCTTCACTCGGCACTCCCGTGCTGGGGGGCGGCTTCGCCCGACTTGCCGGACTCCTCGGTGTCGCGCACCTCGACCAGGTGGGGCACCCGGGCCAGCATGCCCCGGATCTCGGGTCGATCGGGCAGGACGTTGGTCTTGCCGATGCGGCCCAGCCCGAGCGCCCGGAGCGTGCCCCGGTGCTTGGGCTTGGTGCCGATGGCGGAGCGCACCTGGGTGACCTTGAGCGCCATCGCTACGCCACCTCCACCGGCGGCGGGGGCGGGCCCTGCTTGGTCTCGTTGTAGGCGCGGAGGATGCCCTTCGGGGTGACCTCCTCGGGGGACTTGCCCCGCGCCTTGGCGATCTCGTCGGGCGTCTTCTGCTGCCGCAGCGCCTCGATGGTGGCCCGGGCCACGTTGATGTGGTTGGCCGAGCCGAGCGACTTGCACAGCACGTCGTGGATGCCGGCTTCCTCGAGGATGACGCGCGCGGCGCCGCCGGCGATGACGCCGGTACCGGGAGCGGCCGGCTTGAGCAGCACCCGCGCCGCGCCGTACACGCCGAGGGTGGTGTGGATGATCGTCGAGCCCGCCCGGGGAACCTCGAACAGGTTCTTCTTGGCGTCCTCGGTTCCCTTCTGGATCGACAGCGGCACCTCTCGGGCCTTGCCGTAGCCGAGGCCGACCCGGCCGTTGCCGTCGCCGACCACCACGAGGGCCGCGAACTGGAAGCGGCGGCCGCCCTTGACCACCTTGGCCACCCGGCGGGGCCGGGTGATCAGGCGGCCGTCGTGCAGCTGCGCGTCGTTGAACCCTGCCATCTAGAACTCCAGTCCTTCTTCGCGGGCAGCGTCGGCCAGCGCCGCGACCCGCCCGTGGTAGAGGAAGCCGCCTCGGTCGAACACGACCTTCGAGATGCCGGCTGCCTTGGCGCGCTCGGCGACCAGCTTGCCGACCTTTGCCGCAGATTCCTTGTTGCCGGTGCCCGAGCGGAGGTCGGCCTCGTGCGACGACGCCGCCGCGAGGGTGCGGCCGGCGCGGTCGTCGATGACCTGGGCGACGATGTGCCGGTTCGACCGGAACACCGCGAGACGGGGCCGGTCGGCCTCGCCGCGCACCTTCTTGCGCACGCGCGAGTGCCGCCGCAGCCGGGCCTCGTGCTTCTTCTGGATGCTGCTCATTACTTGGCCGCCTTTCCGGCCTTGCGGATCACGCGCTCGCCCGCGTACCGGATCCCCTTGCCCTTGTAGGGCTCGGGCTTGCGGATCTTGCGGATGTTGGCGGCGACCTGGCCGACCTGCTCCTTGTCGATGCCCGACACGATGATGCGGGTGGGGCTGGGCACCTCGAAGGTGACGCCGTCGGGTGCTTCGAAGGACACCGGGTGGCTGAAGCCGAGGGCGAGATCGAGCTTGCTCGGCCCCGCCGGCGTGGCGCGGTAGCCGACGCCGATGATCTCCAGCTCCTTGGTGAACCCGGTGGTGACGCCGAGGACCATGTTGTTCACGAGCGCCCGGACGAGGCCGTGGCGCGAACGGGAGTCGCGCAGGTCGTCGGGACGCTCGACCACGAGCGTGCCGTCCTCCTGCCGGACCGTGATGGGCTCCGGGACCGTTCGCTCGAGGGTCCCCTTGGGTCCCTTCACGCTGATGGAGCCCTCACCGATGGTGACGTCGACACCGGAGGGGACGGGGATGGGTGCTCTACCGACTCGGGACATGGGATCACCACACGTAACAGAGGATCTCGCCGCCGACGTTGCGCTGGCGCGCCTCGCGGTCGGTCATGAGCCCCTGGCTGGTCGAGAGGACGGCGACGCCGAGGCCGCCGAGGACGCGCGGCAGCTTGTCGGCGCCGCGGTAGACGCGCAGCCCCGGCTTCGACACCCGGCGGATGCCGGAGATCGAGCGGGCCCGCTCGGGTGAGTACTTCATGTGGATGGTCAGCGTCTTGCCGGGCTTGCCGGCGTCGTCGACCACCTCGAAGCCCTCGATGTATCCCTCGCGCTGCAGGATCTGCGCGAGCGACTCCTTGAGCTTCGAGCTGGGCATGCGCACGCTGTCGTGGTAGGCCACGTTGCCGTTGCGGATGCGCGTGAGCATGTCGGCGATCGGATCGGTCATCGTCATCTCAGCTCACCCCCTACCAGGACGCCTTCGTCACGCCCGGCACCTCGCCGGCGTGGACCATCTCCCGCAAGCAGATGCGGCAGAGCCCGAACCGGCGGTACACGGCCTTGGGACGGCCGCATCGCCGGCACCGCGTGTAGCCGCGGACCTTGAACTTGGGCTTGCGCTGCTGCTTCTGGACGAGTGCCTTCTTGGCCATGACGCTCCTACTGCTGCTGGCCGTCGCGACGGAACGGGAAACCGAACGCATCGAGGAGTGCCTTGCCCTCGGCGTCGGTGCGGGCGGTGGTCACGAACGTGATGTCCATGCCGCGTGGGGCGTCGACCTTGTCGTAGTCGATCTCGGGGAAGATCGTCTGCTCGGTGACGCCGAACGTGTAGTTGCCGCGTCCGTCGAACTTCACGGGCAGGCCCCGGAAGTCGCGGATGCGGGGGATGGCGAGGGCGACGAGGCGGTCGAGGAACTCCCACATCCGATCGCCGCGGAGGGTGACCTTCGCGCCGATGCTGTTGCCCTCGCGCAGCTTGAAGCTGGCGATCGACTTCTTCGCCTTGGTGACGAGCGGCTTCTGGCCGGTGATCTGCTCGAGGTCGCGCACGGCGCCCTCCAGCAGCGACGGCTGCTGGGTCGCCTTGCCGACACCTATGTTGATCACGATCTTCTCGAGCCGCGGGACCTCCATGACGTTGGCGAGGCCCAGCTGCTCCTGGAGCGCGGCGCGCACCTCGGTGTCGTACTTCACCCGCAGGCGCGGGCGCTCAGCGGCACGGGTGGTGGTCGTCTCGGTCATCTCAGAGCTCCTGGCCGCACTTGCGGCAGACCCGGGACTTGGCGCCGTTCTCGCTGACCTTGTAGCCGACGCGGGTGGCGCCGTCCTTCGGGCAGATCAGCGCGACGTTGCTCACGTCGAGCGGCATGTCCTTGTCGATGATGCCGCCCTGCATGGTCGTCCGGGTCGGCTTCTGGTGCTTCTTGGCGATGTTGACGCCCTCGACGATGACCTTCCCCTTGGTGGGGATGGCCCGCATCACGACGCCCTCCTTGCCGCGGTCCTTGCCCTGCAGGACCACGACCCGATCACCCTTCTTGATCTTCATCACAGGACCTCTGGGGCCAGGGAGACGATGCGCATGAACTTCTTGTCGCGCAGCTCGCGGCCGACCGGACCGAAGATGCGGGTGCCTCGCGGCTGCATCTGGTCGTTGATGAGTACGGCGGCGTTCTCGTCGAAGCGGATGTAGGAGCCGTCGGGACGGCGCTTCTCCTTCTTCACCCGGACGACGACGCACTTGACGACATCGCCCTTCTTGACGGCCGCGCCCGGCATGGCGTCCTTCACGGTCGCCACGAAGATGTCGCCGATCGACGCGTAGCGCCGGCCGGAGCCGCCCAGCACCTTGATGCAGAGCACCTCCTTGGCGCCGCTGTTGTCGGCAACTCGGAGTCGGGATTCCTGCTGAATCATCGCGCTCGCTCCTTCGTCGCTCGCTCGATGATCCGAAGAATCACTGTGTTCATGGATTCGCTCGCAAGCTCGCTCATCTAACGCGCCCTCTCCAGGATCTCCAGCAGGCGCCAGCGCTTGTTCTTCGACAGCGGACGGGTCTCGGCGACGCGAACGCGGTCGCCCTCGCGGGCGTCGTTGGTCTCGTCGTGCACGTAGAGCCGCTTGGTGCGCTGCAGCGTCTTGTCGTACAGCGGATGCCGGACGCGGTCGACGACCTTCACGACGATGGTCTTGTCCATCTTCGTGGAGTCGACGACGCCCTCGCGCACCTTCCGGTTGGCGCGGGACTCGGTGGTGTCAGCCATTGGCGTTCTCGTTTCGTGCGCGCTCGCCCGGGGCGGCCTCGGCCAGCTCGATCTCGCGCTGGCGCAGGATGGTGTTGAGCCGAGCGATGTCCTTGCGCACGTCGCCGAGCCGGGCAGTGGAGTCGAGCTGGCCGGTGACGTGCTGGAAGCGGAGGTTGAAGAGCTCCTCCTTCGCCTCGTCCAGACGGCGGACGAGGTCGGAATCGCTCAGGTTGCGGAGCTCGGCGGCGGTGGCCATCAGACAGCCTCCTGCTCGTGACGGGTGACGAAGCGGGCCTTGATCGGGAGCTTCTGGATGGCGCGCTCCATGGCGCCCCGAGCCAGCTCCTCGTTCACGCCCGCCAGCTCGAACATGATCCGGCCCGGCTTGACCACGGCGACCCAGCGCTCCGGGTTGCCCTTGCCCGAGCCCATGCGGGTCTCGGCCGGCTTCTGCGTGACCGGCTTGTCGGGGAAGATGTTGATCCAGACCTTGCCGCCGCGCTTGACGTGACGGGTCATGGCGATACGGGCGGCCTCGATCTGGCGGGCCGTGATCCACCCGGGCTCCAGGGCCTGGATGCCGTACTCGCCGAAGCTGATCGAGGTGCCGCCCTTGGCGGCGCCCGTCATCCGGCCGCGGTGGTGCTTGCGGTGGGCGGTCTTGCGGGGCATCAGCATGGCTACTCGTCACCTCGGAAGTGCGGCGTCTCGTGGTGCTCGCGAGTGAGGCGCTCGATCTCCTCTTCCTCTGCCAGCAGGCGCTCGAGCTCGGGGTCGGCCTCCTTGAGCAGCGGCGCTGCCGGGGCGTCGTCGTCCGGAGCTCCCTCGGTCGGTGCCGCCGGCACCGCGCCACCGCCCTCCGGCGGGCGGCGGCCGCCGCCGGCCGACACGACGCGGCGCGGTCGGGGCCCGCCGCTCGTCTCGCCGACGGCCATCGCCGCCTCGCGGGTGGCCTTGTCGTCGCTCGTGATCTTGTACGGGAGGATGTCGCCCTTGTAGAGCCACACCTTCACGCCGATCCGCCCGTAGGTGGTGCGGGCCTCGCGGAAGCCGTAGTCGATGTCGGCCCGCAGCGTGTGCAGCGGGACCCGACCCTCCCGGTACCACTCGGTGCGGCTCATCTCGGCGCCGTTCAGGCGACCGGCGCACTGCACGCGGATGCCCTGCACGCCCGCCTTCTGGGCGTTCTGCACGGCCCGCTTCATGGCCCGGCGGAAGTTGACGCGGCCGGCGAGCTGGTCGGCCACGCCCTGGGCGATGAGGGCGGCGTCGAGCTCGGGCTGCTTGATCTCCTGGATGTTGAGCTGGACCTTGTTGTTGCCGGTCATCTTGGCGAGCTCGGCGCGGAGGCGGTCGGCCTCGGCGCCCCGGCGGCCGATGACGATCCCGGGGCGGGCGGTGTGGACGTCGATCCGGAGCCGGTCACGCGTGCGCTCCACCTCGATGCGCGAGATCGCCGCGTGCGGTAGATCGCGCATGAGCAAATCGCGGATCTTCCAATCCTCGATCAGGTAGTCGGTGTACTCCTTGTCGGAGAACCACCGCGACTTCCAGTCGGTGGTGATCCCCAGACGGAACCCGTACGGGTTGACCTTCTGACCCATTACTTCTTCTCGCTCTCGTCGGCGGTTGCGTCGGTCGGCGGCTCGTCTTCCGTCGCGCTCACCTCGACCGCTTCGACCGCGGCCTCGGTCGTGTCGACGATGCCCTCGTCCTCGGCCACCGTCTCGGTCACCTCGGCATCGGCATCGGCGGCTTCGGCGTCGAT
>DATLFP010000028.1:0-50230 GCA_035540955.1 Acidimicrobiales bacterium | reverse complement strand
CAGGGCTGGAAGGTGTCGCCGTCGGTGCACATCGAGCCCGGCGAGGAGTTCGTGATGGCCGACATCACCGGCTCGGGCGCCATCCAGCACATCTGGCTCACCCCGACCGGCGGGTGGCGCAACCAGATCCTGCGCATGTACTGGGACGACGATCCGCAGCCGGCGGTCGAGTGCCCGGTCGGCGACTTCTTCGCCTGCGGGTGGGACACCTACGCGCAGGTCTCGAGCCTCGCCGTGTGCGTCAACCCCGGCCGCAGCTTCAACTGCTACTGGGAGATGCCGTTCCGCACGCGGGCCCGCATCACGCTCACGAACGAGAGCGAGGAGCAGCGGACGCTCTACTACCAGATCACCTACTCGGTGACCGACGTGCCCGAGGACGCCGCCTACTTCTGCGCGCAGTGGCGGCGGGTGAACCCGCTCCCCAAGGGCGAGGTCGTCACCATCCTCGACGGCGTGCAGGGTCGGGGCCAGTACGTCGGCACCTACTGCGCGTGGGGCGTCAACAACAGCGGCTGGTGGGGTGAGGGCGAGCTGAAGTTCTTCATCGACGGCGACGGCGAGTTCCCGACCATCTGCGGCACCGGCACCGAGGACTACTTCTGCGGGTCCTACAACTTCGACGTCGAGGGCCAGTACCGGGAGTTCACCACCCCGTACGCCGGCATGCCCCAGGTGCTCCGGCCCGACGGCACCTACCGCAGCCAGCAGCGCTTCGGCATGTACCGGTGGCACCTCACCGATCCCATCCGGTTCCGCTCCGACCTGCGCATCACGATGCAGGCGCTCGGCTGGCGGCGCGGCCCCCGCTACCTGCAGCTGCAGGACGACATCGCCACCGTGGCCTACTGGTACCAGACCCTCCCGCTGGCGCCCTATCCCCCGCTCCCCGACCGCGACGCCCGCGAGATCATCTGACCCCACCCGATCCCGGAGGGGTCAGACCCGGAGGCGGGCGGCCGCCACGCGGTGGGCGACGCCGGCGCCGACGCCCACGACCGCCGCGATGAGCACCATGCTGATCGCTTGACCGATCGGCCGGCCCTCCCCGGCACCGCCGGCGGACGTCGGCGCGCCGACCGCGAGGTTGGCGATGCCGGCCTCGGTGGTCGTGGTCATCTCCTCCTCGACCGGGACGGTCGTGGCGGGTGCGCCCACGGACGGCGGCTGCGGCACGGCGAACGTGGCCGGCGGGCTCTGGTTCGGCGCCGGTGACGGACGCGGAGCCGTGGTCGTGGCCGTGGGGAAGGGATCAGCCGACGGTGACGACGACGACCCCGCCGCCGGGGTTGTTGCGACCGACGGTCGGTCGAACTGGAGGTCCCAGAGGCTGACGCTCCCGGCGACCGGCACGATCGCCAGCGCCACCGTCCCCGATCGGTCGCCGACCAGCTCGCCCACGTTGGCCCGCCAGGTGGTGTCGCTCGCCGTGAGCGGGACCGACGCGCGGTCGCAGGTGGTGGCGGGCGCCTCCTCCATCGGCCCGCCGGCGGCGGCGGTGAAGGTGCTCGACAGCGCGCACACGACGATCTGGGAGCCGGCGGGCGCCGCGCCCCCGGTCTGCTCGAGGGTGAGGGTCGCCGAGGACACGCCGTCGCCGAGGTCGACGGCCACGGCCGCCACGGTCAGCGGCCCGTCCGGCGCGTTCGCCACCGCCACGCCCCCCTCGGGCGCCGACGCCGTCGGCGAGCGGGTCCACCATCCGGTCGCGGTCACGGTGGCCGAGGCCGGCGGCACCACTGCCAGGACGAGTGCGGCGAGCACGATGCCGGCGGCCGCCCGCCTCATCGCCGGCCTCCCGCCACCAGCTTCTCCCGCCGTCGCGGTGCGCTCGCCTTCTTCGCGGCCGCCGTCGCCGACTTCGCCTTCGACGAGGTCTTCCCGGTCTTCGCCTTCCGCTTCGCTCCGGTGTCGCCGCCGCCGATACCGGAGCGGTTGATCACCGCCGCCGACTCCCCGAGGTAGGACTCGACGACCCGCGGGTGGGTGATCACCTCGTCGGGCGCACCCTCGGCGATGACGGTCCCGAGCTCGAGCGCGACGAGCCGGTCGGAGATCGACTGGATGAGTGGCATGTCGTGCTCGATCACGAGCAGAGCGGCGCCGGTCTGCGCCCGGATGTTGCGCAGCACGGGTCCCAGCGCCTCGGTCTCCCGTTGGGCGATGCCCGACGACGGCTCGTCGAGCAGCAGCACGCTTGGACCGTGCGCCAGCGAGCAGGCGATGTCCACGACCCGGCGGGTGCCGGTCGACAGCTCGGAGACGAACTTGTTGGCGAACGCCCCCAGGTTCATCAGGTCGACGAGCTCGTCCACGCGAGTTCGGACGTGCTGCTCCGACACGCGCGTCGCCGGCGACATCAGCGCAGCCGCGATGGGGTCGCGGGTCTCGATGTGGCGCTCGAGGGCGATCGCCAGGTTCTCCACGACCGTCAGCGCGGGGAAGAGCCGGGCGTCCTGGAACGAGCGGCCCAGCCCCTGCATGGCGCGGAGGTCGGGCGACAGCGCCGTGATCTCCTTGCCTTCGAAGAACACCCGTCCCTGGGTCGGGACGAGGAAGCCGGAGACGAGGTCCATGATCGTGGTCTTGCCGGCGCCGTTGGGCCCGATCAGGCCGAGGATCTCCCCCTCGCTCAGGCGGAGGTCGACGTCGCTGACGGCGCGGATCCCGCCGAAGGAGACGCTCAGGCTCTTCGTCTCGAGGATCGGTCGCGCGTCGCCGCGGACGAACCGCCGAGGTCCCGCGACCGCCATCCCGTCGCCCCCGCCAGCGTCGCCGTCGTCGGTGGGCCCGCCGGCCCCGTCGCCGTTGGTCACCGCGTCCTGGCCGGCCGCCGCCCCCTGCAAGAACACGGCCCGGAGGATCTCGGGCCGGTCGAGGAGGCCGGCGGTGGGCCCGTCGAAGCGGACCTCACCCTTCTCCATGAACACCGCCCGCTTGGCGACGGTGATGGCGACGTTCACCGACTGCTCCACGAGGATGATCGTGGTCCCCTGGGCGTGGATGGCCTCCACGATCTCGAGCAGCTGCTCGACGATCACCGGCGCGAGACCGAGCGACAGCTCGTCGATCATGAGGAGCTTCGGCTTGGCGATGAACGCCTGGCCGAGGGTGAGCATCTGCTGCTCGCCGCCGGACATGTTCCCGGCCTTCTCGTTCCACCGCTGCTTCAGGATCGGGAAGTACTCGAGGACCTTGGCCGTCGCCGCCTCGACGTGGGCCTTGTCGTGGTTGAACAGCCACCCGGCGAGCTCGAGGTTCTCCTCGACGGTCAGGGTCGGGAACACGCCCTTGCCGCCGGGGACCATGACGATGCCCTCGCCGACGGTCTCGTTGGCGGGCTTGATCGTGATGTCCTTCCCGTCGAACACGATGGCGCCGCCGGACGGCTCGACGAGACCCGAGATCGCCGACAGCAGCGTCGACTTGCCGGCCCCGTTGGTGCCGAGGAGGGCGACGATCTCACCGTCGTCGACGTGGAAGTCGACGTTGAAGAGCACCTGGGTCTGGCCGTAGGCGACGTCGAGCCCGCGGCACACGAGCAGCTTCGGGTCGCCCTCCTCGCGGGAGCGCCGGATCTCGGCCTGGGCCAGGGCCGCGGTCTGCACCCGCAGCATGTCGTCCCTGACGAACGCGCCGCTCGACGCGATGAGGAACGACCCGATGAGGAAGATCGGCGCCATCAGCGCGATGCCGCCGCGGATCCCGATGTTGTCGGCCATCGCCCCCACGACCGGGAGCAGCAGCAGACCGGGCATGAACCACAGGGCCGCGATGCCGAAGCTCATGCTGCGGATGCGGGGCGGCGTGACCAGCGACATCGTGGCGTAGAGGCCGGCGGTGAGCGGGGCCGCCGAGGCGGACGCGATGGCGTTGCCGGCGATGGCGACGGCCAGGTTCGGGGCGACCGCCATGATCAGCAGACCGCCGGCGACGCCGCACCCGCCGACGGCCAGCAGCTTCAGGATGAGGCCCGGGTCGCGGAGGAACAGCCGCGACACGAGCTTGATGCCGTAGAGGGCACCGACGATCTGGGCCGGCTCGACCGCGGCCTGGAGGAACCCGCGGCTGGCCTCGTTGAGCCCGAAGACCTCGTCGTAGTAGAGGGCGTAGAACGCCACGAGCCCGAACAGCGCCGCGGCGAACCACGGCAGCGAGATGAAGATCCGCTTCAGCGTCCGCACCGAGTGCGCCGTCTTCCACGCCTCCGCGAAGCTCGGCGGAACGTCCTCGACCATCGTGAGCTCGGCGTCGCCGCCGGCTGCCGACCGCTCCCAGCGACCCCGGACCGGCTCCTTCAGCTTCTTGGCGGCGATGACGACGAGCACGACGGTCGGGATGGCGAAGAGCAGGAACGGGAACCGCCACCCGAAGTAGAAGGCGAGCACGCCGCCGATGAGCGGCCCCGCGATCTGCCCGACGTTGTTGGCGATCCGGTACCAGTAGTAGGCGCGCACCCGCTGCTCGGGCGCGTAGTAGTCGGCGATGAGCGAGCTGTGCATCGGGTCGTTCACGGCCTTGCCGAGACCCGAGCCGGCCCGCATGATCGCCAGGAACACGACCGTCGGCGCCAGGCCGGTGAGGAAGGTGAAGATCGCCCACGTCGACGCGCCGGCGATCGAGATCTTCACCCGCGGGCCGCGGTCGCCGTAGAACCCCACGAACACCTGGCCCAGCAACGCGACGAGCCCGACGAACCCGATGAGGCCGGTGACGAACGCCAGGTCGAGGCCGAAGTCGTCTTTGATCTCGGGCAGGAGGATGCCGAAGATCGTGCGATCGAGCTCGTCGACGGCGTTGAAGCCGAAGAGGATGGCGAGAGGAACGAGCGGCGCTCCGCCCAGCAGGCCGTCGATCTTCGGTCGCTTCACGAGGACCCCTCCCGGTCAGCGAGGTGCTCGGATCCTTCACCGGCCCCGACCAGCACGGCCTCTTCGTCTGGTGGGACGTCCTCCACCCGGGTGTCGGCGACAAGGCTGGGCACGTAGATGCCCTTGCGCTCGGCGTAGCGCTTCAAGAGGTTGTCGCGCCCGTCGTAGATGATCCCGCCGAGGCCGCCGGGGAAGACCATCAGCACGAGCAGCAAGCCGAAGCCGGTGGTGGCCAGCTTGACGGCCGGCGTGTTGATGAAGAAGTCGATGGCGGTGAACACGCCCGTGCTCACGAGCACGCCGACCGGCGAGCCGAGCCCGCCCACCACGGCGAGGCTGAAGAGCCGGAAGTTGTTCTCCGGCGCCAGCTGGCTCCCGAGCATGTTGTGCTGGTGCAGGGCCAGCAGTCCGCCCATGAGCGCGGCGAGGAACCCGGCCAGCGCGAAGGCGGTGAGCTTGGCCCGGATGAGGTTGACCCCGTAGGCCTGCACGGCCCGCTCGTTCTCGCGCACGGCGAGCAGCACGCGGCCGGTTCGGCTCGATCGGAGCGACCGCAGCGACATCAGCACGAGCCCGAGGACGATCAGGCAGAAGTAGTAGAACGTGTACTCCGACTCGAGGTCGAACTTGCCGAACAGGGTCGGTCGCAGGATGCGCCCGGTGGGCACGAAGCCGAAGAACTCCCGGTTCAGGAAGAACTTCCCGGCCGCCAGCGCGAACGACAGGGTGGCGACGGCCAGGAACAGCCCCTTGATCCGCAGCGCGGGGATGCCCACGGCGATGGAGACACCGGCGCCGACCAGCGCGCCGCACACGAGGGCGACGAACACGTTCCACCCCGCCTGGACCATGGTGCCGGTGATCGCCGCTCCGAAGCCGGCGAAGGCCCACTGCCCGAGGGAGATCTGACCGGCCCAGCCGGTGAGGATGACCAGCGAGAGGGCGAGCATGGCCGTGAGCACGCCGAAGGCCATCAGGTTCACCCGACCGGGCCCGAGACCGAGCGGGACGATGATGAGCAGGCCGGCGACGAAGACCTTGACCGCGAGCAGGGTGCCCCGCACGATCGGCACGTCGCGGAGCTCGGGCGGGATCGGGCGGACCTCCTTGATCGAGGACCACGTCGACTGCCCGCGCTCGACCGCCCGGGAGATGATCCCTCGGCTCTGCACGACGAGGGCGATCATCACCAGGGCGAAGATCACCGGGTCGATGGCGGCGGTGCGGCCCGTCTCCCAGAGCACGGCCTGCTCGATCATGCCGATGCCGATGGCGGCGAAGAAGGTGACGGTGAGGTTCTCCATGCGGCCGATCACGGCGGCGGCCATGGCCCGCAGCATGAGGGTGGGGCCGAGCGTCTCGCCGATGGGGATGCCCACGATCGGCGCCCGCAGCACGGCGGCGAGGGCCGAGAGCAGGGCGGCGATGACCCACACGTAGGTGCCGATGCGCTTGACGGGGATGCCGAGCAGCAGGGCGCGGTCAGACGACTCGGCCGACGCCCGGACGGCCTTGCCGGTGCGGGTCCGCTTGAAGAACACGCTGAGCCCGACCGCCAGGAACGGCACGGTGAGGATCACGAGCAGGTGCGAGCCCCGGAAGACCAGCGGTGACCACTCGAACCGGAAGTCGAACGGGTGCGGGAAGTTCTGGGGCGAGATGTTGTAGCCGAACCACGTGGGGATGATGAGCTGGAGGCCGGCGAGGACCTGGGCGATGCCGATGGTGGCCACGGTGAGGATCAGCCGCGGGGCTTTGGCGAAGCGACGCACGAAGAGGAATTCGACGACCGCACCGAGCGCGATGCCGGCGGCGAGCCCGACGACCAGCGCCGGCCAGAACGGCCACTCGTAGCCGACGATCAGGGAGACGCTGAGCACGCCCGCCACCGCACCCAGGTCGCCCTGCGCGAAGTTGATGATGCGGTTGGCCCGGTAGACGAGGACGATGCCGACGGCGATGAGCGCCGAGAGGGAGCCGAGGACCGCCCCCTGGAACAGGATGGCGTTGGGCGCCGGGAAGACGAACTTGGTGAAGATCAGGAAGGCGAGGACCGCACACGCCACCCGCTGCCCGAACTTGACGTGCTCGTTGCGCAGCACCGCATCAAGACGTGATGCGGCCGCGGCCGGGCCCCGGCTCGGTGGCTGCTCATCGACGTCGATGACGATCGGTTCCGTCTCGTCGACAGAGCCGCCACCACCGCGCTCGAGCGTCGCGGTCATATGACCCCCCAGTCCTGAACGCTGTTCCGGTTCGGCGCCGGCCGCCCGACCTCCTTCCCGAAATGTGACAGATGGCTCAGTTTCGGCAGGAACCGGCCATCACAGCCACGAACCTCGCGGATGGCGCACCTGGGGGTCCGGGGGCGCGTCTTGGCCTGCGGGGGGTAGGCGATGAACCTCACGATGAAGGAGCTGATGGACCGCTACGGTCCGACGCTCGGCGTGATCGTCGTGCTGGCGGCGCTCGTGATCCTGATGCCCGGCAACGGCAACGGCGGTGGAGGCGGCCCGCAGTTCGTCGGTGCCGGCAACCCCATCGCCGGCGGCTCGGACGGCACCGCCGGCTCGACGGGCTCGGGCACGGTCGGGACCGGCACGGGCTCGACCGGGGTCGCGGCCACCGGCGGCCCCGCCGGCAGTGGCAGCACCGGCCGCGTCGGCGGCGTCGGCGGCACGCCGATCCAGGCGACCGACACCTTCGACGCTCCTGCGGAGGGGGCATCGACGGTGTGGGGTCCCGAGCACGGCCCGGGCGCCGGGTAGCTGCCCGGGCCCGACACCCGCTGCCGCGAAGACGGTGCCATGCCCGAGTTCTCGCTCTACTCGCCGATCTGCCTCCCGCGGTTCTCCGGCGACAACGGCGGCGCCACCGCCATGGGCGTCACCGGTGACTCGGTCCTGCTCGTCCGCTACCGGCCCCAGGCGGACCCCGCGACCACCGCGACGCTCGCTGCCATCGGCGGCGACGACGACCCCGCCGTCGTCGATCGGACGGCCAAGGCGTTCGTCCGCTACTACAACACCCACCTCGAGACCTACGGGCGCGAGGTGAAGTACGTGACCTTCGACGGCACCGGCGAGGCCGACAGCGACGAGGTCAACCGGGCCGATGCCGTCACCATCGCCACCCAGCTCAAGCCCTTCGCCGTGGTCCACCTCACCTCGGCGGCGAGCCAGGCGTTCACCGAAGAGCTCGCGGCCCGCGGCGTGATCTGCGTGTGCACGACGTCGAACAGCCGCGAGTACTACAAGCTGACCTCGCCGTACATCTGGACGATCCTGCCCACGCTCGAGGAGTACTACGAGAACATCACCGAGTACTGGGCCAAGCGGCTGAAGGACCGGCCGGCCAAGTGGGCCGGGACCAACGTGCGGGTGAGCAACGACGTCAGGAAGTTCGGGCTCATCTACCTCGAGGGCGCCGGCGACGTCATCTCCCCGTACGCCAAGCTGGGCCGGGAGTACTTCGAGCGCCTGCTGGCCGACCAGGGGATGAAGCTCGAGCGGGCCGTGGCCTACACCTTCGACATCCAGCAGCAGCAGCAGCAGTCGACGAACATCATCGGTCAGATGGTGGCCGCCGGGGTCAACGTCGTCACCTGCGTGTGCGACCCGCTCTACCCGATCTTCCTCACGTCGGAGGCCACTCGCCAGGGCTACTTCCCCGAGTGGTTCATCAACGGTGTCGCGCTGCAGGACACGACGTTCTTCGGACGCACCTACGACCAGCAGCAGTGGCAGCACGCCTACGGCTTCAGCCCGCTGTGGGTGTTCACCGACGCCAAGGAGAACTCCTCGGGCTACCGCACGTACCACCACGTCGAGAGCGACTTCGAGGGCAACGGCGTGAACGTGTGGCAGGCCCCGATCCAGACGGTGTTCAACGGCATCCACTACGCCGGGCCGCGCCTGACCCCGGAGACGTGGTCACAGGGGCTGTTCCTGGCGCCCGCCCGCGGCGGGCGGGTCAACGCCCCGCTCGTGAAGTTCACCCCCGAGGATCCGGGGGCCATCAAGGACTGGGTCGAGGTGTGGTGGGACGTCAACGGCACCGGCAACGACGAGCTCACCAAGCCGGGCAAGGGCATCCTGCTGAAGTCGAACAACGGGGTGCGCTACACGCTCGGCGCGTGGCCCGCCGCCGAGGCGTTCGTCTTCTCCGACGATCCGGCGCCGATCTTCGTCTCCACCGAGAACGAGACGTTCGACCACGACGCCGACGGCCACACCCACGAGAACGACCCACCCTGCCGCTCCTGCGGCTGACCGCCCCCCGCCAGTTCAGATCGGGGTGACCTCGCCGTCGGGGTCGTTGGTGGCCCGCAGCGAGCGGGCGACCTCGATCAGGTCCTCGACGGCGATGGTCCCCCACACCCGCACGAACCGACCGCCGGCGAGGCCCACCCGGACCTCGTGCTGGCGGAGGCCGACCACGACCTCACCGGTGCCGAGGTCACCGAGATCGACGGCGTCCTCCTCGTCGGGCTGCGGTATGAACGGGCTGCGGTCGCTCGTCCCCCCGTTCGCCACGACCAGCAGCCCACCGTCGTCGTCGACGTAGACGTCGAGGAGCTGGGCGACCTTCGCCGGGTCGCCCTGGGTGAGGTCGAGCGGCGCCCGGGGCGGGGTGTAGCCGAAGCGTCCGAGGTGACCGAACCCGGCGGGCGGCCGAACGAGGTCGTAGAAGTCGACGCCTGGTGGCTGGCTGTCGTTGGACACCTCCCGGAGCACGCCGTCGCCCGGTGGCTCGGGGCGGAGACCGGTGGGTCTGAACAGCGCGTCGTCGAGGTCGTCTCGCGCTTCGATCGACGTGGCGATCCGGCGCCGGAAGACGTTGCCGTCGATCACCCACTCCTCGTGCAGCAGCACGCCGTCGTCGCCGATGCACAGGTCGGCGTAGCTCAGGGGTGACTCGACCGGCGGCCCAGGGGTGGCGACGTCGATCGGTGTGCCGGTGCGGAACACCTGGCACCGACGGTCGAGCACCGTTCGCTCCTGCCCTTGCCACTCGAGCACGCCAGCCGCCACCGCCGAGTCGACGTCGGCGGCCAGGCGGGCGTCGCCGGGGGCCACGACCGGCTCGGTGGCGAGCACCGCCGGCTCCTCGTCCTCCCGGCCCGTCTGCAGGAAGCCGAACGTGGCGACCTGGAGGAACGTGAGCTGACCCCGCTCGCCGTCGCCGGCCCGGGACTCGACCCGGCTGTCGAACGGCGGCCGCACCCAGCGGCGCTCGGTGTCGATCACCGCGCCCTGGCCGGGGGTGAAGCCCTCCACCCGGTACGTCACCTCGTAGGGGCGGCGGGCCACGACGATCGGCGCCGGGTCGCCGTCGACGTCGGTGATGGGCACCTCCATCGGCTCCTGGATCTCCGGGCCGGCGACGTCGTCGTCCCCGCCTTCGCCGCGCTCACCGGTGACGAGCGCGAGCACCCCGCCGCCGAGCAGGACGGCGAGCAGGACGAGCAGCGGCCACCGTGCGGGACCTCGGCGCCGTCTCGGCCTCGCCATGACCGCAGTCTGGCCTACGGTCCCCGGCGTGCGGGTCCTCGTCACCGGCGGCAACCGCTACATCGGCCTCCATCTGGTGTTCGAGCTCGCTCGCCGCGGTCACGACGTCACCGTCGTGAACAGCCACGAGGCGCCGCTGCCCGACGGTGCCCGCCGCATCCACGCCGACCGCACCCAGCCGGGCGCGCTGGTCGAGGCGCTCACGCCCCACCGCGACGACTTCGACGTCGTGTTCGACAACACCGCGTACCGTCCCGCCGACCTGGAGCCGATGGTCGAGCTGTTCCGCGACCGCGTCCAGCATCTCGTGTTCACCAGCTCGGTCGCCGTGTACAAGCGCAGCTTCGTCCAGCCGGTGCGCGAGTCGTTCCCGCGGCACGCGCCGGGCGACCCCGATCCTCGCAAGGCCTACGGCGTGGGCAAGGTCGAGACCGAGGACTTCATCCTCGCCTCGGGACTGCCGGCAACGTGCCTGCGGGTGACGCACACCATCGGGCCCAAGAGCCCGCTCGCCACCCGCGAGCCCTCGGTGTTCCGCAAGCTCGAGCTGGGCCGACCGATCCTGGTGCCGGCCGAGGGGTTCCCCTTCGTGCACCTGGTGCACGTGCAGGACGTCGCCGACCTCATGGCGTCGATCCCCGGCAACCCGGCGGCCGTCGGGAAGGTCTACAACGTGGCGGGGGCCGAGGTCACGAGCATCACCGGCTGCATCACGCTGATGGCGCGAGCGATGGGCGTGCAGCCCGACATCGTCCACGTGCCGATGGAGGTCGCGCGCCGAGCACGTCCGCCGCTGCTGCACTGGGGCGAGGCGCTGGTGGGTGGCGCCATGTTCTCCATCGACGCCGCCCTCGCCGACCTCGACTGGACGCCGTCGTTGGGGTTGGAGGCCGCCTACCGCGACTCCTGGGCGTGGTTCGACCGCGAAGGCCGCGACCGCTACGAGTACGACTTCAGCGCCGACGACGCCGTCCTCGCCCAGCTCGTCTGAAGTCCTTCTTGGAGCAACGGGACGCGCTCTCCGCGTCTGGTTGCTCCAAGAACGGGGGTCAGACCCAGCCGCCGGCGTAGGCGACGAACTGGCCGGTGGTGAACCGGCTGGTGCCGTCGACGAACGGCATCGAGAAGTGGGCCAGCTCCTCCAGCGTGCCGAGCCGGCCCATCGGCACCTGGGCCTCGACCTTGGCTCGGCCCTCGGGGGTGTCGGCCCGGTTGGCCATGATGAAGCCCGGGAAGTCCATGAAGTTGGTGCCCACGGCGTTCACCTGCACGCCGTGCGGAGCGACCTCGGCGGCCACGTTGCGCACCAGCATGTTCGCCCCCGCCCGGGCCGACGAGTAGAGCGGCGCGCCGGGCGTGGGTCGCCCGCCGGCGGCGCTGGTGAACACCAGCACCTGGCCCTCGCCCTGCTCGACCATGACCGGCACGACCGCCCGGAGGAACCGGTAGGGCGACTCGAGGCAGCCGGTCATGGCCGCCCGGAGGTCGTCGACCGAGGACTTCAGGAAGCGGCCGATGACGATGCGACCCGTGAACGCGGTGGCCGAGTCGATCCGGCCGAAGGCGTCCATCGCCGCCGCGACGAGCGCCTCGGCCGCCCCTTCGGCGGCGAGGTCGCGCACCCCCTCGACCACCGCCACCCGCGCCCCCTCACCCTCGAGGGCGGCCACGAGGCCGTCCTCGGGGTCGCCCACCACGAGGTCGTGGCCCCGCTGGGCCAGCAGCCGGGCCAGGTGGGGGCCGACGTAGCCGGCGGCGTCGTTGACCATGGCAACCCTGCGACTCATGTTGTCCGCTCCTCGGCCTTCGGCCGGGCCGCTCGGGCCACGCTCGCATGCTCGCTCATGTCATCCGACGCTAAGTAGTGACATATGAGCTGTCAATAGTTCAGCACCACCAGCTCGTGGGCCGCCCGGGACGCCGCCAGGTACACCTCGGCCGGCGTCATCCCAGCGGCGTCGACGAGCACCGCGTCGTACTCCACGCCCTTGTGGTCCCACACCTCCCCCGCCCCGATCTCGGCCACGTTCGGCCAGCGCCCTCGGAGCTCCTCGGCGGTCCCGGCGGTCCGCACCGGCGTACCCGTGGGGCGGATGCCGACCAGCTCCACCGCCCCGATGCCGTGCCGGTCGGCGTGGTCGTTCAGCCAGTCGGCGATCTCGGCCGACATCCGGTACGCGGTGCGCAGCTCGGCGACCGGCGCGTCGAGCAGCGACCCGACGCGACCGAGGCCGATGCCGGCCGGGTTCGACCGCTGGGCGTCGTCGCCCACGAGGGTGAAGCCGTCGCTGCGCCGCATCACGGCCCGCAGCTGGAGCAACGAGAGGTCCTGCGCCTCGTCGACGATCACGTGGGAGTAGCGGGCGGGCACATCGTCGAACCGGGCTCGCACCTCGTCGTGCAGCGCGCCGTCACCCTCCACCGCCAGCCACGGCTCGATCAGGTCGGCGGGGGCGCCGATCTCCCGCAGCGTCTTGCGGCTCCGCAGCTTCGACCACGCCTGGCGCACCGTGCACGAGGGCCACACCCGCTTGGTGGCGTCGGCCACCTCGGCTCGCAGCGTCGGGGCCCCCGAGGACCGGCGGAGGTCGGCGTCCTCGGCGATCTTCAGCACCGCCGCGAGGAACCGGCTGCGGCGGTCGCGCCACGGGATGACCCGGGCCGCGAACCGCTCGACCAGCTCGGCGATGGTGTCCTCGGGGATGGTGAGCCGGCCGATGGTCACCGGTGCCGGCCGCAGCATCGACGCCTCCAGCGCGTCGAGCACATCGAGCCAGCGCTCGTCGCTCCCCGCCGGGTTCGAGGGCCCGAGCAGGGAGGCGAAGGTCGTCTGCTTCACCTTCAGCTCGCCGAGGGTCGGGAGCACGGTGGCGACGAACCGCAGGTAGCGCTCCGAGGGCCCGAGCACGAGGATCTTCTCGCTGGTGATGCGGCGGTCGTTGGAGACGAGCCAGGCGGCGCGGTGCAGGCCGACCACGGTCTTCCCGGTGCCGGGACCACCCCGGAGGACGAGCCGCTCGCTCGGGTCGAGGCGCACGAGCCGGTCCTGCTCGGACTGCAGGGTGGCGACCGCGGCCCGCATCGTGGCGCCGCGGGAGCGCGACAGCTCGGCGAGGAGGGGCGAGGTGCCCTCGACCTCACCGGTGGTGAACTCCTCGACGAACAGGTCGTCGATGTGGCCCACGTAGCTGACCCGCCGGGTGAGCCCCATCGGGTCGTCGAAGGTGGCCCGGTAGTACTTCTCGGCGAAGCGGGCCCGCCAGTCGACGACGACCTGGTCGCCGTTGTCGTCGACGCCGTACAGGCCAATGCGCCACGGCCGGTCGTCGTCGATGCGGCCGAACACCACGAGGTCACGCTGCAGGGTCTCCACCGCGCCCTCGAAGATCGAGTCGATCCCCTCCTGGATGTAGGGGTCGGTGTACTCGGCGAACACCACCCCGGCCTGGGTCCTCGGCTTGTTGAGCAGCCGGTCGAGGGTGGCGTCGATGGCCGCCCTCGCCTGGTCGAGCGCGGCGCGCTCGGTCTCCAGATCGATCTCCATGCGCCCCCTCACGCCTCCTGTCCTCCGCTCAGGCAGGGCGGGCGACGTTACTGTCAGCCCGTGGACGGCATCCACGATTTCGGGGGGATGGAGGGGTTCGGGCCGCCGGCGGTCGAGATCGACGAGCCGGTGTTCCACCACGACTGGGAGCGGCGGGCCTTCGGCATCACCATGGCGAGCTTCGTCCTCGGCGTCAGCAACGGCGGGCAGTTCCGTCACTCCATCGAGCGGATGGACGCCGAGCACTACCTCGGATCGCGCTACTACGAGCACTGGCTCACGGGGGTCGCCACCCGCCTGGTCGAGACCGGCCGGGTGACCATCGAGGAGCTGGAGGCGGGCGCCGGCGGCGGGTTCCCGCTGTCGCGCCCGGTGGCCAGCGCCGGCGTCACCGTGCCGGAGCCGGGGACCGACGTCACGGTCGGCGACGAGGTGCGGGTGCGGCGCATCACCACGCGCGGCCACACCCGCTGCCCGCGCTACGTGCGGGGTCGCCGCGGCACGGTGGTGCGGATCGACCCGCCGTCCTCGCTGCCTGACCTGGAGGCCCACGGCGACGCTCGACGGTCCGAGCCGATCGCCACCGTGCGCTTCGACGGGCGCGAGCTGTGGGGCGAGGGCGCCGAGCGGGCGGCGGTGCACGTCGACCTCTGGCTGAGCTACCTGGAGCGGGTGACGTGAGCGACGACCACCACCACCACCCTCGGACCCAGTCTCCGATCGAGCAGCGGGTGCACGCCCTCGAGGAGCTGCTGGTCGACAAGGGCATCGTGACCCACGAGATGATCGACGAGTTCGTGGCGCGCTACGAGGACGACATCGGCCCGCTGAACGGCGCCCGCGTCGTGGCCCGCGCCTGGACCGACCCTGACTACCGCGACCGTCTGCTCGCCGACGGCACCGCCGCCATCGCCGAGCTGGGCTACGGCGGACCCGAGGGCGACCACATGATCGTCGTGGAGAACACCGACGAGGTACACAACCTCGTCGTGTGCACGCTGTGCTCGTGCTACCCGTGGCCGGTGCTCGGCCTGCCGCCCGACTGGTACAAGAGCGCCCCGTACCGGTCGCGGGCCGTGCGCGAGCCGCGGGCCCTGCTCGCCGAGATGGGCTGCGACCTCCCCGACGAGGTCGAGGTGCGGGTGTGGGACTCCAGCGCCGAGGCTCGCTACCTGGTGCTGCCACAGCGGCCGGCCGGCACCGACGCACTCGGCGAGGACGAGCTCGTGGCCCTCGTCACCCGCGACGCGATGATCGGCGTTGCCCGATGATCGGCGACATCGCCACCACCGGGCCGACGGCGCCGCCGCGCCGCAACGGCGAGCTCGTCTTCGACGCGCCGTGGGAGGGCAGGGCGTTCGGTCTCACCGTCGCCCTGCTCGAGCGCGAGGGTCTCGGGTGGGACGCCTTTCGTCCCCATCTGGTGCGAGCCATCGAGGCCGACCCCGATCACACCTACTACGAGCAGCTCGCGGTCGCCCTCGACGCGTTCGTGGCCGAGCGCGGGCTGCTCTGAGGGTGCGCCGACGGCCGGTGCCCTGTCTTGTGGCGGTTTCCTTCGTCAGACGACGGAAGGCGCCACAAGAGCGACGCACCCTGATCACGCGGTGAACGCGCCCGCCGACATCCTCGAGGCGGCTCGGGCGGCCCATGCCGGGAACCGGTGGGCCGAGGCCCGCGACGGCTTCCTGCGGGCGCGGGCCGCCGGACCGCTGTCGGCCGACGACATGGCCGCCCTCGCGGATGCCGCCTGGTGGGAGGGCGCCATCGAGGAGAGCCTCTCGGCCTACGAGGAGGCCTACCGGCTCTACGTCCACGGCGACGATCCCCGGCCCCGGCCGGCGGCGATGCTGGCCATGGACATCGCGTTCTCGTGGTTCCTGCGGGGCGAGGAGGCGATGGGCTCGGGGTGGATGGCTCGAGCGCAGCGGCTGCTCGCCGACGAACCTTCCTGCGTCGAGCACGGCTACCTCGCGTCGATGGCGATCGACGCGGCCATCGCCGAGGGCGCCTTCGACACCGCCATCGACCTGGCCCGCGAGATCCAATCGCAGGCGGCGCGCTTCGGCGACGAAACGCTGCTCACGTTCGCGATGGTGAGCGAGGGCATCGCCATGATCCGCAAGGGCGATGTGGGCGAGGGGTTGGCGGTGCTCGACGAGGCGATGCTCCCCGTGGTGGCGGGCCGGCTCCGGCCCGCGTACGCCGGCAACATCTACTGCCAGCTCATGAGCATCTGCACCGACCTGGCCGACCTGCGCCGAGCCCAGCAGTGGACCGACGCCACCACGCGGTGGTGCCAGGGGTTCAGCAACGCGGTGATGTTCATCGGCATCTGCCGGGTCCACCGAGCCCAGCTGCTCCAGGTCCGGGGCCGGTGGTCCGACGCCGAGGTCGAGATCCAGCGGGTGTGCGAGGAGCTGGCGGCGATGAACGTCGTCGCCGTCGGTCTCGCCCGCTACGAGCTGGGTGAGGTCCGTCGCCTGCGCGGCGATCTCGCCGGCGCTGCCGAGGCCTACGCCGACGCCCACCGGCACGGCCGCGACCCGCAACCGGGACTGGCGCTGCTCTGGCTCGCGCAGGGCCAGCACGACGCCGCCCTCGAGGCCCTGCTCGCCGCCGAGTCGAGCGCGACCGACCGGCTGGCGAAGACCCGCATCTGGGAGGCGATGGTGGAGGTCGCCCTCGCCGTCGGCGATCTCGCGACCGCCCGGCGAGCGAGCGACGAGCTGCAGGCGGCGGGCGCGACCTACGCCAGCTCGGGACTGGCCGCGGCCGCCGCCCTCGCCCGCGGCATCGTCGAGCTGGCCGAGGGTGACGCCGCCGCCGCCGTGGTCTCGCTCCAGTCCGCCCGCCAGCGCTGGCAGGACCTCGATGCGCCGTATCGGGTGGCCCACGCCCGCCGCCACCTGGCCCGCGCGCACGACGCGCTGGGCAACGAGCACACCGCCGGCCTCGAGCGCGAGGCGGCCGCCGCCGCCCTCGCCGGGCTCGGCGTGGCCGAGTCCGACCCCGCCGCCGCTCCGCCGCCGGCGCCCGAGCTCCCGGGCGGCCTCACCCGGCGGGAGGCCGAGGTGCTGGCCCTCGTCGCCCGGGGGCTCACCAACCGCGACGTCGCCGCCGCCCTCGTGCTGAGCGAGAAGACCGTGGCCCGCCACCTGGCGAACATCTACACCAAGCTCGGCGTCTCCTCCCGAACCGCGGCCGCCGCCGTCGCCCACGATCACGGCCTCGCACCTCGCCCGCCTGCATAGTTCGACCCACGCGGTTCCGCGAGTTGCATGGTTCGGCCGAAGTCGGCCGGGTTGCCGCGTTCGTACGGTGAGCCGGAGCGCGCAACGACGCCGCGTCGCCGCCAGAGGAGGAGCTGTCATGACCACGCTGGACACCCCGCCGATCGACGAGGAGCGCGTCGGCGCGTTCGCCGAGCGGCTTCTCGGCGCCTACACCGGCAGCTTCGTCACCTTCATGATCGATCTCGGCCACCGGACCGGTCTGTTCGACGCCGCCGCTCGAGGACCGGCCACCAGCGGCGAGCTCGCCGACCGGGCCGGGCTGCAGGAGCGCTACGTGCGCGAGTGGCTCGGCGCCGTCGTCACCGCCGGGATCGTCGACTACGACCCCACCACCGGCCGCTACACGCTCCCCGCCGAGCACGCCGTCTGCCTGACCGGCACCACCGACCTGAACATGGCGCCGCTGAGCGCGATCAGCGGACACCTCGCCCCGTTCATCGGGCCCGTCGCCCAGTCGTTCCGCGACGGCGGCGGCGTGCCCTACGAGGCGTACCGCCCCGACTTCACCCGGGTGATGGACGGTCTCAGCCGCCCGATGTTCGACACCGTGCTCGTCGACCAGGTCCTCCCCTTGGCGGGCGGTCTGGTCGAGCGGCTGCGAGCCGGCACCCGTGTCGCCGACATCGGGTGCGGGACCGGTCACAGCACCAACGTGCTGGCCGGCGCGTTCCCGGCCTCGACCTTCGTCGGGTACGACCTGGCCGCCGATGGGATCGAGGTCGGCCGGGCCGAGGCGAGCGAGCGGGGCCTCGACAACGTCACCTTCGCCGTGCAGGACGTGCTGACGCTGCCCACCGACCCGCCGCTCGGTGCCGCGTTCGCGTTCGACGCCATCCACGACCAGGCCGACCCCGCCGGCGTGCTGGCGCGCGTGTTCGAGGCGCTGGAGCCGGGCGGCATCTTCGTGATGTTCGACATCCGGGCGTCGAGCCACCTCGAGCGCAACGTCGACAACCCGCTGGCGCCGATGCTCTACGCCATCAGCACCCTTCACTGCATGACCGTGTCGCTGGCGTGCGGGGGCGCCGGTCTCGGCACCGTGTGGGGTGAGGAGCTGGCGCTCGAGATGCTCGCCGCCGCCGGCTTCGTCGACGTCACCGTCGACGAGGCACCCGGTGACCCGCTCGACTCGGTGTACGTGGCCCGCAAGCCCGCGTAGCCCCCACAAGATCTCGGGGGCACCCGGGTCCGCCCACGTCGGCTGGAGTGCTCCGAGAACTCGCGGTCAAAGGCGGGGCAGGACCTGCTCGGCGACGTCGGCGAGCACCTTCTCCTTGCAGGCGAGGGGCGGGAGGAGCATCGCCTGGGTGAGGCCGGCCTCCTCCAGCGCCCGCAGCCGCTCGACGAGCTGATCGGCGGTGCCGATCATGCACGTCGACTCGAGCAGCTCCCGGGTCACGAACCGCTCCTCGTCGGGCTCCACCCAGCAGTTGTGGCCGCGGTGCACGTGGAGGTGGCGGCGGTCGGCGGGGACGGCCTCGACCTGAGCCACATAGTCGTCCCAGAAGTCGGCGGCGTAGGCGGGCGGCGGGTTGCCGTACTGGGCGTGCTGCTCGTAGGCGTAGTGCAACCCCGCGACGGCCATCGAGCCGGCCTCGGCCTTCACCCGGTCACTGTCCACCGCCTCGCCGTCCTCGAGCACCACCATCGTCGTGAGGGTGGTGATCTCGAAGGTCGGGTCGTCGACCCGACCGGTGAGCTGCCGCAGCGACGACACGACCGCGGGCGTGAGCGAGCCGCCGAGCACGAGCCCGTCGCCGTGCGCGCCGGCCAGGCCGATGGAGCGCGGTCCGAAGCCCGAGACGTGCAACGGGATGCGGGGCTCGAAGGCGACGAACCCGGCGTCGGGCATGAGGTGACGGGTCGGCGCCGTCCGGCCTCGCCAGGTGTAGTCGACCTCCTCGCCGTCGAGCAGCGGACGGAGCGCGGCCAGGTAGGCGTCGAGCTCGGCGATGGTCACCGGCTTGTGGCCCATGATCCGCATGGCGGTGTTGCCGCTTCCCACGCCGCAGAACACCCGGCCCGGCGCCAACCGGTTGATGGTCGTCATGCCGGCCGCCAGCACCGGCGCCGGCCGGGTGCCGGCCACCGCCACCCCGGTGCCGATGCGGATCCGCTCGGTGCGGTCGGCGGCCAGCGCCATGGTGGCGAACACGTCCGACCAGATCATCTGGCTGTCGGCGAACCAGAGGTGGGAGTACCCGAGGTCCTCGCACCGCCGGGGGTAGTCGAGATCGTCGATCTGGCTCGCCACGCACACCCCGAGGTCCATCGAGGGGGGACGGTACCGTGGTCGCATGCTCGATCTCATCGTCCGCAACGGTCTGCTGGTCGACGGGACGGGCGGTGCCGCCCGGCGCGCCGACGTCGGCATCGAAGGAGACCGCATCGTCGCCGTGGGCGACGTCCCCGGGCCTGCTCGGCGCACCATCGACGCCGAAGGCCGCATCGTCACCCCCGGCTGGGTCGACATCCACACCCACTACGACGGCCAGGCCACGTGGGACCCCGACATGGCACCGTCGTCGATCAACGGCGTCACATCGCTCCTGATGGGCAACTGCGGCGTCGGCTTCGCGCCGGCCCGCCCCGACAAGCACGACTGGCTCATCCGCCTGCTCGAGGGCGTAGAGGACATCCCCGGCACCGCGCTGGCCGAGGGCATGACGTGGGGCTGGGAGAGCTTCCCCGAGTACCTCGACGTGCTCGACCGCCTGCGTTGGACGCTCGACATCGGCACCCAGGTGCCGCACGCCGCCCTGCGCACCTACGTGATGGGCGAGCGGGGCGCCGACCACACCGTGCGCGCCAGCGCGGACGACATCGACGCCATGTCGCGCCTGGCCGAGGAGGCGATCCGGGCCGGCGCCCTCGGCTTCACCACGTCCCGCACGTGGGCCCACCGCACCAGCCTCGGCGAGCAGATCGGCACCCTCACCGCCGCCGCCGACGAGGTGCTCGGCGTGGCCTCGGCCCTCACCCGGGCCGGCACCGGCGTGATGCAGCTGATCTCCGACGTGTACCAGTCGGCCGACGACGAGCTGGTGGCGCGCGAGCTCGACCTGCTCGGCCGCATCGCCCTCGAGCTGGGACGGCCGCTGAGCTTCACCGTGCAGCAGAACGACGAGACGCCCGACCGCTACCGCGAGCTGCTCGACGCCATCGCCGACTGGAACGCGGCGGGCGCCACCGTCCGCGCCCAGGTCGCGGTTCGTCCGATCGGCGTGCTGCTGGGCCTCGGCGCCAGCGCCAACCCGCTCGCCTTCTCCCCCACGTACCGGTCGTTCCGCGACCTGCCGCTGGCCGAGCGCGCCGGCGCGCTGCGCGACCCCGACGTGCGGGCCACGGTCCTCGCGGAGCACGGTGCCATCGCGCCGGCGGACTTCATCGGCCTCATCCACTCGGGATATGACCGCATGTACCCGCTGGGCGAGCGGCCCGACTACGAGCCGACGCCCGAGCGCAGCGTCGCGGGCCTCGCGGCGAGCTCGGGTCGGCCCGCCAACGAGGTGCTCTACGACCTGCTCACCGAGCGCGACGGCGCCGCCCTGCTGTACCTGCCGCTCATGAACTACGCGCGCGGCGACCTCGAGGACGTGCGGGAGATGATCACCTCGCCGCACTCGATCTTCGGCCTCTCCGACGCCGGCGCCCACTGCAACGCCATCTCCGACGCCACGTACCCCACCACGGCCATCGCCCACTGGACCCGCGATCGCACCCGGGGCGAGACGCTCGGCCTCGAGTTCGTCGTGCACCAGCAGACCCAGCGCACCGCCGAGCACGTCGGCTGGTTCGATCGCGGCGTCGTCGCTCCCGGCTACCTCGCCGACCTCAACGTGATCGATCACGACGCCATCGCCGTGCAGTCACCCGAGCTGGTCGCCGACCTGCCGGCCGGCGGCACCCGGCTGCTGCAGCGGGCCGTCGGCTACGACGCCACCATCAAGCGGGGCGTGGCCATCGCCGAGGGCGGCGAGCTCACCGGCGAGCGCCCCGGTCGCCTCGTCCGCGGCCCCCAGAAGGCCTGACCAACTTCTTGGAGCAACGAAGCGCGCTCTGCGCGCCTGGATGCTCCAAGAATGCGAACCGCGGCAAGATGGGGCATGGCTGCGGGGAAGCGACAGACCGTCGACGCGGTGGTGGTGGGCGCCGGCTTCGGCGGGCTCTACATGCTCTACAGGCTGCGGGAGGCGGGACTGAGCGCCACCTGCTTCGAGGCCGGCGACGGCGTCGGCGGCACCTGGTACTGGAACCGCTACCCCGGCGCCCGGTGCGACGTCGAGTCGATCGACTACACGTACTCGTGGTCCGAGGAGCTCACCCAGGAGTGGACCTGGACCGAGCGCTATCCGAGCCAGCCCGAGATCCTCCGCTACATCAACTATGTCGCCGACCGGTTCGATCTCCGCCCGTCCATCACCTTCGAGACCCGGGTCACCGCCGCCACCTTCGACGAGGCGACCGGACGGTGGACGGTCGAGACCGACCGGGGCGACGTCGTCGACGCCCAGTTCTGCATCATGGCGACCGGCTGCCTGTCGGCGCCCCGCAAGCCCGACTTCGCCGGCTACGACTCCTACACCGGCGAGACGTACCACACCGGCCAGTGGCCCCACGAGGGCGTCGACTTCACCGGCAAGCGGGTGGGCGTCATCGGCACCGGCTCCTCCGCCATCCAGTCGATCCCCCAGATCGCCGAGCAGGCCGACCACCTCACCGTCTTCCAGCGGACCGCCAACTTCAGCATCCCCGCCTTCAACGGGCCCGTCGACGCCGAGCGTCAGGAGTGGGTGAAGCGGCACTTCGCCGAGCACCGGGAAGCGGCGCGCCTGTCCGGGTTCGGCAGCAGCACCGCCTTCAACCTCGAGCCGGCGTCCGGAGCCACGCCCGAGGAGCAGCGGGCGACCTTCGAGGAGCGCTGGCGGATCGGTGGGATCTCCTACCTCGGCAGCTTCGGCGACCTGCTGTTCAACAGGGAGTCGAACGACGCCGCCGCCGAGTTCGTCCGCGAGAAGATCCGCTCGATCGTCGAGGACCCGGCCACCGCCGACCTCCTGGCGCCGACCACGCACCCGCTCGGCACGAAGCGGCTGTGCGTCGACATCGGCTACTTCGAGACCTACAACCGCGAAAACGTCGACCTCGTCGACGTCCGGAGCGCGCCCATCGCCGAGCTGACCCCGACCGGCCTGCGGCTGGAGGACGGCCGGGAGTTCGAGCTCGACGCCATCGTGTTCGCCACCGGGTTCGACGCCATGACCGGCACCCTGCTCCGCATCGACATCCGCGGCCGCGACGGCATCACGCTGCAGCAGGCGTGGGCCGACGGCCCCCACACCTACCTCGGGATCATGGTGGCGGGGTTCCCGAACCTCTTCACGATCACCGGTCCGCAGAGCCCGTCGGTGCTCAGCAACATGATCATGTCGATCGAGCAGCACGTCGAGTGGCTGACCGACCTGTTCGTGCACATGCGGGAGGACGGTCACACCGTGGTCGACGCCACCGAGGTCGCCCAGAAGGAGTGGGGCGAGCACGTCGAGCAGATCGCGTCCTTCACCCTCTTCCCCACCGCGGACTCCTGGTACGTGGGCGCCAACATCCCCGGCAAGCCCCGGGTGTTCATGCCCTACATCGGCGGCATCGCCATGTACCGCACGAAGTGCGACGACGTGGCGGCCAACGGCTACGAGGGCTTCGTCCTCACCTGACCGCTCGACGGTCGCGCAGCAGGACCTCCTGCGCGAACGACGCCAGCAACGTGCCGCTGGCGTCGCGCACGGTGCCCATCGCCAGCCCCCGGCCCCCGCCGGTCGACACCGGCGCCAGCTCGGAGAGCAGCCAGCCGTCCACCCGCGCCGGCCGGTGGAACCAGACGCTGTGGTCGAGTGAGACCGACTGGCGGTTGGCCTCGTCGGCGAGACGGGCGTGCGGCTCCCGGGCGGCGCGCGTGGGCCCGAAGTCGGTCAGCATCGCCAGCGCCAGCAGGTGGACGGTGGGATCGTCGGGCACGGGCGCGCCGGCGCGGAACCACGCCCGCCGGGCGTGGGGCACGTCGCCGGTCGGCGGCACGTCACGCGACTCGAACAGCGCCGAGTGGTACCGGCCGGCGGGCACGTCGTCGGGTCCCGGCACGCCCGGCACCGGCGGCACCGCGTACTCGGGCCCGTCCTCGTCGGCGTGGAAGTCGGCGGTGAGCACGAGGATCGCGCCGTTGGCCTGCCGCGCCACGACCCGCCGGGTGGAGAAGCTCGACCCGTCGCGCGTGCGCTCCACCTCGTAGCGGATGGGCTCGCCACCGGTGCCGGCGGCCACGAACGACGCGTGCAGCGAGCACGGCCCCCGTCCCCCGACCGTCGCCCACGCCGCGCCGAGCGCGTGCGCCACCACAGGCCGCCGAACACGTGGTGAGGGTCCGTCGGCTCCCGGTTCACGAACGCGTCGGCCGCGTCCCCGGCGGGGTCGAGGGCGAGGCGCTCGGCGATCGACACGGACCCTGACAGTACGGTGCAGGCGATGGCCGACCGGTACGCCGCCTATCCCGACCTGCGCTTCGACCGGCCCGCCGAGGGCGTCCTGCGCATCACCCTCGACGGTCCGGGACTCAACGCCGTCGACCACGCCATGCACGGCCAGCTGGCCGACGTCTGGCTCGCCGTCGACCGCGATCCCGACGTGCGGGTGGCGCTCCTGCAGGGGGCGGGCAAGGCGTTCAGCGCCGGCGGCAGCTTCGAGCTGCTCGACTCGCTCATGCGCGACGACGCCGTCCGCCTCCGGGTCATGCGGGAGGCGCGCGACCTCGTGCTCAACGTCATCGGCTGCTCGAAGCCGGTGGTGTCCGCCATCCACGGTCCCGCCGTCGGCGCCGGGCTGGTGGCGGGCCTTCTCGCCGACGTGTCGGTCGTGGGCCGCACCGCCCGGATCATCGACGGCCACACCCGGCTCGGCGTCGCCGCCGGCGACCACGCCGCCATCTGCTGGCCCCTCCTGTGCGGCATGGCGAAGGCGAAGTACTACCTGCTCACCTGCGACACCCTCACCGGCGAGGAGGCCGAGCGCATCGGGCTGGTGTCGCTGTGCGTCGACGACGACGCCGTGCACGCCCGGGCGCTCGAGGTCGCCGAGCAGCTCGCCGCCGGCGCGCAGTCGGCCATCCGCTGGACCAAGCAGACGCTGAACCACTGGTACCGCCAGCAGACGGCGATCCTCGACGCCAGCCTCGCCTACGAGATGATCGGCTTCTCGCTGCCGGACGCCCGCGAGGGCCTCGCCTCCCACACCGAGAAGCGGCCTCCCCGGTTCACCGGGCCGACGTCGGAGTGACCGTGGATCGCGGCCCGAGCGGCCCTCTCGCGGGCATCACCGTCCTCGACTTCGGCCGGTTCATCGCCGGGCCGTACTGCGGCGCGCTGCTGGCCGACCTCGGCGCCGACGTGATCCGCATCGAGCGGCTCGAAGGGGGCGAGGACCGGTGGGTCACGCCGGTCACGAGTGACGGCGTCGGCCCCATGTACCTCCAGTGCAACCGCGGCAAGCGGGGCATGACCCTCAACCCGCTGAAGCCCGACGGCCGCGAGGTCGTCCGCCGCCTCGTTGCCGGCGCCGACGTGGTGATCGCCAACCTGCCGCCCGAGACGCTCGCGGCGATGGGGCTCGACCATGAGTCGCTGCGGGCCATCAAGCCCGACGTGATCCTGGTCAACGCGACCGCGTGGGGGCGGGGTGGCGAGTGGAGCCACCGACCGGGCTTCGACGGCCTCGGCCAGGCGGCGTCGGGCCACCTGTTCATGACCGGCCCGCCCGGCGCGCCGACCCGCGCGTCGGTCCCCTACGTCGACTTCTCGACCGCCACCCTGTCGGCGCTGGCCGTCGTCGTCGCCCTGCGACATCGCGACCAGACGGGCGAGGGTCAACTGATCGAGCCGGCGCTCCTGCGCACGGCGCTGACCTGGAACAGCAGCGGCCTCACCGAGCAGGCCCTCCTCGGCGTGAACCGGACCTCGACCCACAACCGGGCGCAGACGGCCGGACCCTCCGACGTGTTCCGCACCAAGGACGGGTGGCTGCTGTGCGCGGTGATCGGCAACGCCCAGTTCGGCAGCTGGGCGGCGATGATCGGCCGGCCCGACCTGGTCGACGACCCCCGCTTCACCGACGACCTCAGCCGGGGCGAGCACGGCGAAGTGCTCTCGGCGTACATGGGCGCGTGGTGCGCCGATCGCACGACCGAGGAGTGCCTCGCCGCCCTCGACGAGCATCGGGTGCCGGGCGGACCGGTGCTCGACTACCAGGGCGCGCTCGACCTCCCGCACGCCCACCAGATCGGTGTGTGGGAGGCGCACGAGTACCCCACGGCGCCCAAGCCGGTGCCCCTGGTTCGCTTCCCGGTGGTGATGTCGGGCTCGCCGGGCGAGATCCGCGGCCGGGCACCAACACTTGGCGAGCACACCGAGGAGATCCTGCGCGAGCTCGGCTACGGCGACAAGGAGATCGAAGCGCTCAGAGCGGGAAGGGTCATCGCATGACGGACGCAGTCGCGAAGCACGTGGTCACGCACAACCCGGACGCCAGCCGCTACGAGCTGCGGGTCGACGGCGAGCTCGTCGGCATCGCCGACTACACCGAGCGGGGCGACACCCTCGTGTTCCCCCACACCGAGATCGACCGGGCGCGGCGCGGCCAGGGGCTCGGGGCCGTCCTCGTGCAGGGCGCGCTCGACGACGTGCGCTGCAGCGGCCGGCGGGTCGTCCCGTCGTGCTGGTACGTCGCGCAGTTCATCGACGAGCACCCCGCCTACCGCGACCTCCTCGCCCCTTGACCCGACGGGCGCCCCCTCCTACTTCGGCGCGAAGCGCTGGCCGCCGTCGAGGCGGATGGTGCCGCCGTTGAGCATCGGGTTCTCGACGATGGCGACCGCCAGGCGGGCGTACTCCTCGGGGGTCCCCATCCGCTTCGGGAAGGCGGCGTCCTTGGTGAGGGCGTCCTCGAACTCCTTGGGGATCCCCTTGGTGAGGCCGGTGGCGAACAGGCTGGGCGCCACCGTGTTCACGCGGATGCCGAGGGAGCCGAGGTCCCGCGCCATGGTGAGGGTCATCCCGGCGATGCCGGCCTTCGCCGCCGAGTAGGCGACCTGGCCGATCTGACCCTCGAAGGCGGCGATCGACGCGGTGTTGATGATCACGCCCCGCTCGCCGACCTCGTCCGGCTCGTTCTTCGACATCGCGTCGGCCAGCAGCCGGCTCACGTTGAACGTGGCGATGAGGTTCAGCTCGATGATGCGCCGGAAGTCCTCGAGCGGGTGCGGGCCCTCCTTGGTGAGCGTGCGCTTGGCGATGCCGCCGCCGGCGGTGTTGATGCCGATGTGCACGTGACCGAGGGCGCTGACGGCGTCGGCGATGGCCGCCTCCACGCCGGCGTCGTCCATCACGTTGACGGGATGGAAGGTGCCCTTGAGCTCCTCGGCGGCGGCCGCGCCGTCGGAGGTCTCGAGATCGAGGATGGCGATGTTGGCCCCCCGCTCGTGCAGCTTCCCGGCGGCCGCCCGGGCCATGCCCGACGCCCCGCCGACGATCACCGCTCCCTTGTCTGCGATCTCCACGTTCCCGCTTCCTCTCAGGTGAGTGCGGCCTCGGTGACCGGGTCACCGCTGACGCGCGTGTGCTTCATGACCCGCGGCTCGCTCCAGTCCCACGGTTGGGCACGGTGGAGCACGCAGCGGTTGTCCCAGACGACGAGATCGCCGACGGTCCAGTGGTGGGTGTACACCCGTGGCGGCCGGCAGGCGAAGTCGACCAGGCGGTCGAGCAGGGCCTCCGACTCCGCGTCGGTCATCCCGGTGACCGCGTGAGCGTGGCGGCCGATGAACAGTGCCGGCCGGCCCGTTGCCGGGTGGACCTTCACCAACGGCCGCCGCGGCGGGACCTCGACGTCGTAGCCGTAGCCGCCGTCGTAGACCTCCTCACCGGCCCGGCGCTGTGAGTAGACGATGGAGTGGGCCGCCGACCGGCCTTCGAGCAGCGCTCGGGTGTCCTCGTCGAGCGCGTCGTAGGCCGCCCGCATGTCGGCCCACTCGGTGGCCCCGCCCTGGCTGGGCACCACGTGGGCGGACAGCATCGACGCCTTGGCGGCGATCGGCATGTACGAGCTGTCGGTGTGCCAGCCCTGGTTGCCCCGCAGCACCGACATCACCGGCGAGTCGGCCCGCAGCAGCGTCCCGTCCCTCCGGGTGTTGGCGATCGGGGTCAGCCCCTCGGTGCCGGCGATGTCCTCGAGGTCGCCGAACCGGCGCCCGAAGGCCTTCTGCTCGTCGCTGGTGAGGTGCTGGCCGGGGAAGACGAGCACGGCGTGGGTGTGGAAGGCCTCCTCGATCTCCCGCCAGCCTCCCGCGTCGAGGTCGGCCAGCCGGACGCCCCTGACCACGGCCCCCAGCGTGGCGTCGACGGGCTCGACCGAGATCACGCCCGGACTCTAGGAGAGCGGCTCCCTCTAGGTTCGAGGCATGCGCACCCCGGTGAAGGTCGCCATCGTCGCCGCCGTCGTCGCTCTCGCCGTCGCCGGCGCCGGCCTCTGGTGGTTCTTCCGCGACGACGCACCGCCCCCGGTCGCGCTCGACACCGCCGTCGAGTCGGTCACCACCACCGAGACGACGGCCGCCGAACCGACCGGGATCGAGGGCACCTGGACCGTCGACCGCGACTCGGGCGAGTTCGACTTCGAGACCGCCACCGGGACCTTCGCCGGCTTCCGCATCCAGGAGGAGCTCGCGTCCATCGGATCGGCGACCGCGGTCGGGCGCACGGGCGACGTCACCGGGTCGATCACCATCCTCGGCACGACGGTGACGGACGCGACCTTCGAGGTCGACCTCCGGACGATCACGACCAACGACTCCCGTCGGAACGACCGGGTCCAGCAGGCGCTCGAGACCGGCCAGTTCCCGACCGCCACGTTCGCCCTCACCGCCCCCATCGAGCTCGGCGAGCGCGCCGGTGACGGTGAGCCGGTGACGGTCACGGCCGCCGGCGACCTCACCTTGCACGGCGTGACCAACGCCGTCGAGCTGGCGATCGAAGCGCAGCTCGTCGGCGGGACCGTCGTCGTCGTGGGCTCGACCGTGATCACCTTCGCCGACTACGCCGTCGAGCCGCCGAGCGCGCCCATCGTGCTGTCGGTCGAGGATCACGGGATCCTCGAGCTGCAGCTGCTCCTCACCCGCTCCGCCGGCTGAGCTCGACCACGAGATCGCCGACGGCCGGCTCGATGTCGGGCAGCACCTCGGCCACGGCACCCGCGAGATCGGCCCGGTCGACACCCAGCCGCCGCAGCCGTGGGCGACGCTCCATCACCGACACGACGCGGTCGGCGATCCCCGCCGCGCTGGCGTACGCGGCGACGATCCCTCCGTCGGCCATGCGGTCGACCACCTCCTGCCACGGGCCGCCGTCGACGGCTCCCGCCGCCCACTGCAGCGCCTCGTCGTAGGCGCCGGACCGATCCCCTCGGAGCAGGATGCCGTCGATCGCCAGCTCGACCGCGACGTGGGCGGCCGCCCGGGCGCCGCGGTCGGGCACCGGCATGGCGGCCACCACGGCCGCCGTCCACCGCCGGAACGCGGAGTGGTCGTGGAAGGCGGCGTCCACCCGGTGGTGCGAGTCGACGCCAGCGGCCACGAGTCGGGCGTCGGCCGCGGGGTCGAACGCGTGCCGGCCGGCGAACCGGCTGAGGTCGGGGATCATGGCGCCGAACGCGAACGCGCCGTGGTCGAGCTCGAGCCCGGCCACCACCGCGTGCCCGACGAAGTTCACCTCGCCGGACCGACCCCCGACGTCCCGAGCTCGAGCGCGCTCACGGCAGGAACCCGAGGACGGCGATGACGGCGGCACCGAGCTCGCGGTCACCGTCGACGACGACGTCGTCGGGCGCGTCGCTCCGACCGCCGACGAGCGCCGCGAACGTCGTGACCGGCATGGTCAGGCGGACCGTCGGGTCGGCGGGGGCGTCGTCGAGCGGCCGGCCCCGGCCGCCGTCGACGGCCACCACGGCGCGGTGGAGGTCGCCGATCTCGACCACGACGGTGGTGCCGTCGGGGGCGCCGGCCCGCTTGGCGACGACGAGCGGCAGGTACCGGGCGAAGTAGGTGACGGACTCGAGCGCGGCGGGTCCGTCGACGTGCCCCGGGCGGTCGAGGGCGCGCCGGATGTCCTGCTCGTGCGACCAGGTGTCCATCACCCGCAGCGTGAGCATGTCGGCGAGGGTGCCGGGTCCGGCCGGCGTCTCGATCTCGCGTGCGAGGTCGTCGGCGGTGAGCGACTGCAGCTGCGCGAGTCGCGCAGCCGTGACCTCGCGCAGCTCGGCGAGCACCTCCTCCCCGGACCGGTCGCGTCGGAAGTCGACCCCGACCTCGTTGCCCTCCCCCAGCGGGTTCTTCACGTGGGCGACGTCGGTGGGGACGTGCTCGGGACCGGGCCGGCCGAGGGCGCGGGCCTCGTAGTCGATGAGGTGGGCGACGTTGTCCTGCACGCTCCAGCCCGGGCAGCCGGTGGGGAGCTTCCACTCCTCCTCGCTGAGGGTGGCCAGCAGGTCGTCGAGCGAGCGCCAGGTGAGCGCCAGGTGGTCGATGGACGGGGATGCGGCGGGCACGACTCGACTGTAGGACCACGGGATGGGCGAGACTGCGGCCATGCACGCCGCAACCGCCCCGAGTGCCACATGAGTGACGGATCGGATCTCGCGTGGCTCGGGCTCGAGCGCGACGGTGACCGCTCCTGGTCCTTCGAGCTCACGCCCGAGCTGACGCGCCCCGACGGCAAGCTCTACGGCGGCACCGGCATCGCCGTCGCCATCGCCGCCATGGAGGCCGAGACGGCGCGTGACACGCTCTGGACCACGGTGCAGTTCGTGTCGAGCGCGGATGTCGGTGACCGCATCAGCTGCGGGGTCGAGGTCCTGGCCGCGGGACGGCGGACCTCGCAGGTGCGCATCACGGCGACCGTCGGCGATCGGGTGGTGCTCGCGGCCCTCGGCGCCACCGGCCTCGCCCGCGACGGCGGCATGCAGGTCCAGGTCGGCGAGATGCCCGACGCCGGCGATCCCGCCGACGCCGGGCCGTGGGGATCGACGTCGTCGTTCCGCCCCGCCGAGGGCGCCAGCTGGTTCGCCATCGCCGAGCTGCGCCAGGCCGAGACCGCCGACGACCGCTACGCGATGTGGGCCCGGATGCGGTCGATGCCCCAGACGAGGGCGACGATCGCGTTCCTCGCCGACATGGTGCCGTCCGCCGTCGTGCGGGCCGGCGGGCGCATGGGCGGGGGGACGAGCCTCGACAACTCGGCCCGCTTCGGACCGGAGCCGGCGGCGGGCACCGAGTGGATCCTCCTCGACTTCGACCCGTACCTCGCGGAGGGCGGCTACCTCCACGGTGGCGCGCGGATCTGGTCGCCCGACGGCACCCTGCTCGGCGTGGCGAGCCAGACCGCGGCGGAGATGGTCTGGCCGACGTGAGCGACCAGCTGACTCGGTAGGTTCCGGCGGTGGCCGACGACGACCTGCACGACTTCGAGACGACGACGTTCACCCACGACGGCAAGACCAGGGTGGTCTTCCGCATGGGGAACGGGCCGGCGGTGATCGTCATGACGGAGATGCCGGGGATCTCGCCCAAGGTCGCCGACTTCGCTCGCCGCGTGGCCGGCATCGGCTGCACCGCCGTGGTACCGCACCTCTTCGGCGTGCCCGGTCGCGACCCGACACCGTCGGGTCGGCTCCAGGGCCTGTCCGTCTACGCCACGACGATCGTGCCGATCTGCGTGAGCCGCGAGTTCCATGTGCTCGCGCTCGGCAAGACCTCCCCCGTCATCGCCTGGCTGCGAGCGCTCGCCGCCGCCGAGCACGAGCGGTGCGGCGGCCCCGGCGTCGGGGCGGTCGGCATGTGCTTCACCGGCGGGTTCGCGTTGGCGATGGCCGTCGACGACCGGCTGCTGGCGCCCGTGCTGTCCCAGCCCTCTTTGCCGTTCGGCGTGTCGAGCCGCCACCGGCGCGCCATCGACATCTCGCCCGCCGACCTGGCGGTCGTGAAGCGGCGGTGCGCGGCCGACGGCCTCACCGTCATGGGCCTGCGGTTCACGAGCGACCGGTTCGTGCCCGGCGAGCGGTTCGAGATGCTGCGCGAGGAGCTCGGCGACGCGTTCGTGGCCGTCGAGCTCGACGACGCCGCCGCCAACCCCGACGCCGCGATGGCGCCCCACTCGGTGCTCACCGAGCACCTGATCGACGAGCCCGGGCAGCCCACTCGGGATGCGCTCGACGGCGTGCTCGACCTGTTCCGCTCGAAGCTCCTGGTGTCGAGCTGAGGATCGATCAGAGCCAGCTGGCGCGAACGGCGGCGCCGGCACCGGCCGGTTCCAGCCCGGCGCGCCCGGCGGCGACCTCACCGAGCAGGTGCTCGACGGCCGCCACGATCATGGGTCCCGCGGCCCGCAGCGCGGCGACATCGCCGGAGCCCAGCTCGTCCGCCTCGACGCCGGCGTCGGCGAGCACCGACTCGATGTCGTCGAACCGGCCCTGGAGCCACACCACCGGATCAGCGGTGAGCTCCTCGACGAAGTGGCGCCGGCCCGGCTCCCACCCGCGGAACCGGGGATGGTGGTGGGCCCGGTCGAGGCTGCCCGGCGTCGAGGACACCGACTCGAGGAGGTCGACCCGCCAGAGCGGCCGGTCGACCCGGATGGGGACCGCCGAGTAGATCGAGCCGTGCAGCTCGTCCCGGGCGAACGCCCGCAGCTCGAGCCGGACGCCCCGCTCGGCACCCTCCTGACCCGGTCCGGGGTTGGGGTCGACGAAGTAGAGGTCGCTCACCACGACACCGACCCGATCGAAGGCCATCGACCACAGCACGCCGCCAGCCTCGCGCATCCACCCCGTTCTGGGACCGATCCGCGACCGCGACCCGGCCCGATCGGTCCCAGAACGGAGGTGGTGGGCGCTCAGCGGAGGGGGTCGCCGAGGTCGCCGAGGTCGGAGGACGGGCCCCGCGTGCGCATCCGGTCCGCCATCTCCTCGGCGGCCAGCAGCTCGGCGACGAGCCGCTGCGCGACCCCGATCACCTCCTCGAGCTCGGCCAGCGCCGGCTCGACGTTGCCGGCCTCGATCGTCCACCGGGCCGCCGCCAACCGCTGCACGATGAGGTCGTTGATCTCGGCGGCGTCGCGCCGGTGGGCCTCCGCCACGGCCAGGCGCACGCGCACCGCCTCCGCCTCTTGCTGCTGGTCGGCGGCCCGGCCGAGCAGGAGCCCGAGGAGGGCGAGGGGCACGATGCGGGCCATCCAGCCGGCGGCGCCGATCGACACGTCCTCGAGCAGCGACCACAGCTCCACGATGGCGATCCCGAGGGCGGCGGTCGCCAACCCCGCCCGCTGCCCGTAGGCGAGCGCGGCCAGCGCGATGGGCAGCGAGAAGAGCAGACCGAGGGGGTCATCGCCCTCGATCATGAACCGGGCCGCGGTGATGGCCGCGAAGAGCGCCACGACCACGGCGGCGGCGGTGCCCGGGCGCCGCCGGAACCATGGACCGGCCGCACCTGCCGACGTCGCCATCACCCGCATCTTCCCAGAGTCGAGCGAGCGGGGCCGCGCCGCCTACCGCTCGGCGGCCATCAGCACCCCGAGCCCCTGTGCCGCCTCGAGGACGAGGGGGCCGAGCCACCGGTGCGCCAGCTCGGTCGCGGCCTCGTCGGTGAGGTGCATGCCGTCGGGTCGGGCGCCATCGATCCCCCAGAGGTCCTCGGTGAACTGCCCGTCCGGGCACAGCTCGCCGAAGAGGTCGCCGTTGGAGGCGCCGATCATCAGCGGGTAGACGCCCTCGTTGAGCGCTCCGATGCGCTCGTCGGGCTCCTCGACGTGCCGCCAGCCCCGCACCCGCTCGAAGTCACCGCACGGCGCGTTCAGGCTGACGAAGCGGGTCGCGCCGCCCGCCATCGTGCGGAGGGCGTCGAACATCGCCTGGTACTCCTGGATGAGCCAGCGGTGATAGGGCGGGTCACCGGGCCGCTGCCAGTCCTCCCACTCGGGCAGGCGGCGGTCGAGCATCTCGGAGATGGCGGCCGCGCTCACGACGACGTCCGGTGCGAACGCGGCATACCCCCGCGCCCGCTCGGTCCAGCTGTCGGCCCACCACGAGCACCCCGCGTGCACCGGGAACGACGACCCCTCCTGCCACCGCCGCTCGCCGCCCCGGCTCAGCGGGCAGAACGAGACGCTGAGGTCGTAGACGACGACGTCGCCCCGGCTGTCGGCCCACGCCGACAGCCCGGTCGCGAGGTTGTGGGCGAGCGAGTCACCGACGACCGCCACGCGCAGCCGGCCATCGGCGCTCGGCGCGTCGTCGACGTGGCCCTCGGCCCAACCGTCACCTTCGAGGATGTCCTCCTCCTCGGGCGTCACCGGTTCGGAGCCGCCCTCGGTCGGAGCGGGGCCACCTGACGGCGCCCCCATCGCCTGCTGCTCCGGAGGGGGCGGCGCGAGGGGTGCCGCGGGCTGATCGACGGCGCCCGCGACGACCGGCGGCGGGGGCACGGCGTCGTCCACACCCGCCCCAAGGTCGACGCGGGTCGCCGCGGTACCAGGCACGCTGACCGTCGACGCGACGACCAGCACGGCGAGCGCCGCCACCGACGCGTTCGCCCACCCGGTCGCGAAGATCCGGACGGTGCGGGTGCGTCGACGCCGGATGGGCTGCTCGAGGAGCGTGGTCGACGCGTAGGCCAGCGCGATGGTCACGGCCACCTCGGCGGCGACGAGCGCCGGCGTCGCGGTGCCCGCGGGGTCGATCCACTGGTAGAGCGGCCAGTGGAACAGGTACGCGGCGTAGGAGATGAGGCCCAGGAAGATCAGCGGGCGGAAGGCGAACGCCTTCGCCAGCCACGTGTCCTGGCTGGCCGCCACCACGACGAGGGCGGCGAGCACGGCGCCGGCCAGGAACCCGCCGCGGTAGAGGCGGGGGTCGCCGACCGAGAGCGTCGCCATCAGGAGCGCGAGCCCGGCGAGTGCGAACCACCCGGCGGCGTCGGCGACGACGGTCATGGTGCGGTTCAGGCGGGCAAAGCCGTCGCGCCTCGTCAGCACGAGCGCGAGCACGGCGCCGACGAGCGGTTCGGCGAGGCGGGCTTCGGTCCCGTAGTAGGCGTGGCCCCCGATGCCCCCGCCCGCCGCCAGGGACATCGCCAACCACGTCGACACGCCGATGCCGGCGACGGCCACGAGCCCGAACCGGAGCCGATGACGTCCCGAACGGCCGAGCAGGAGGAGGGCGGCCAGCGGCAGCAGGAGGTACACCTGCTCCTCGATCGCGAGCGACCAGAAGTGCTGGAACGGCGAGGGATCGGCGAACAGCGACTCGTAGGTGCTCCCCTCGGCGACGAACCGCCAGTTGGCGGTCCACGTGAGGGCCGAGACGGCGTCGCCCACGAGCGTCGGGGTGACCACCCGGCCCCCGGCGGCCACGAGGACGGCGACGAGCACCACGGCCGCGATGGAGCCGGGCACGAGTCGCCGGGCCCGGCGCAGCCAGAACGCCCGCAGGTCGAGGCGGCCCGTGGTCTCGATCTCGCGGACGATGAGCGAGGTGATGAGGAAGCCACTCAGGGTGAAGAACACCGTGATGGCGAGGGGGGCGCCGGGCAGCCAGGACGGGTTGGCGTGATAGGCGAGCACCGCCACCAACGCGAGTCCCCGGACGCCGTCGAGCGCCGGGATGTGTCGCCCGTCACTCATCGACGAATGGTTCGACGGCACCGCGCCCGGCGCCTGCTGGCGGGCCGGCTGCCCCCGGTCGACCGGGATCACCCGGGTACCGTGCCCCGATGCGGCCGCGCCCAGCCTCCCCGGCCCGCTGATCGCTCGCCGTGTTCGACTGGGTGCCGCGCTGGCTGCGCGTGCTGTTCGGGGCGCTGGTGCTGGCCCTCGTGGTGTGGCTCCTGGTCGTGCCCCAGTTCGGGCAGGCCGAGGAGGCGCTCGACGCCATCGCCGGCGTCAACGTCGGGTTCGTGGTGCTGGCCGGCGTGCTCGTGGCCGGCTCGGTGGTCGCCCAGGCGAGCCTCACCCGCGTCGTGCTCCCGGCCGTCCAGCGCCCGACGCTCGCCGGCATGGTGCGCATCGAGCTGGCGTCGACGGCGGTGAGCCACACCGTCCCGGGCGGGACCGCCGCCGGCACCGCCCTCGCCTACCGCCTGCTGACCCGCGCCGGCGTCACCGGGCCGGCCGCCGGCTTCGCGCTGGGGGTGCGCGGGATCGGCTCGGCCGTGGTCCTCAACGCCATCCTGTGGGCGGCGCTCGTCGTCTCGGTGCCGACCCGGGGCTTCGACGCGCGGTACGCCATCGCCGCGCTCGTGGGCGCCGCGCTCCTGGGCCTGACGGGCGTGCTCCTGATCGGCTTGCTGCGCGCCCGCGACACCACCACCCGCCTCGTGACCCGGTTGGTCCGGCCCATCCCCTTCGTCGACCACGAGGGGGCGCCGGCGGTCGTCAAGCGCCTCGGTGACCAGCTGCACGACCTCGTCTCGGACCGCCGCCTCGCCGTGCAGGCGACCACCCGCGCCGCGGTGTACTGGCTGAGCCTGGCGGCGGCGCTGTGGATCCTGCTCTACGCGTTCGGCTGGACCGGCGATCCGATCTCGGTCGTCGTCGCCTTCGGGATCGTGAACGTGCTCGCCGCCATCCCCATCACCCCCCGGGGACTCGGCGTGCTCGAGGCGGTGCTGATCCCGATGCTCGTCGGCTTCGGCGCACCCGGCTACGCCGCCACGCTCGGCGTCATCGGCTGGCGACTGCTGTCGTTCTGGGCGCCGATCCCACTCGGCACGATCAGCTACGTCTCGATCCGCATCGCCGAACCCGACGTGCCCACCACGAACCGCGACGCTGTGGCCCGCGAGCTCGCCGAAGCCGGTGCCACGGGGCGTCAGACGCTCGGCGACTGGGCGCGGCGCCGCGGCCTCCGTCGGCCGCGCTGACGGCGGCGGGTCATCCGCTCAGGCCCGGCTCAGGGATCCGTTCAGGCGACGGGCGCCGCGGTGGACGCGGTGGAACCAGCCGACCGGGTCGGCGAACATCAGCGGGCAGGCACCGGCGACCACGTCGATGCCGTGCTCATGGCACAGCGCCATCGCCTCGTCGGACACCGCGCCCGAGCCGCCCACACCCTTGAACAGCCACACGCGGGGGACGCCGCGGTCGATGCAGGCCCGCACCACGTCCGCCGCCTTGTCCCGGTTGACCATCACGATCACCCCGTCGAGCTCGCCGGGCACCGAGGCGAGGTCGGGATAGCAGGGTCGGTCGTCGACGGTCGCGGCACCGGGGTGCACGGCCACCACGTCCTTGCCCCGCGTCGCCAGCTCGTGGAGGATCGTCCGCCCGAAGCTGTCCGGCTTGTCGGATGCTCCGACCACCGCGAACCGCTGGTGGGCGAGGAACGCCTCGGCGTCTCGTGCGTCGATCATCGTCGCGACCTCCTTGGTCGCGCCCATCGTCCCCCGGCCGGGCCGCGATCGGCAGGGTCTTCAGGCCCCCTTTCCCAGGCCCGTCGTCGGCCCCTGGCCTCGCACTACGGTCCGGCCATGACCGCCGTGGGGGGAACCTGGGACGACCGCTTCGTCGGCGTGCGTGATGCCGTCGCCAACCTGATCGAGACCGGTCAGGACGTCGGCTGCAGCGCCTGCGTCGTGCTCGAGGGCGAGGTCGTCGCCGACGTCTGGGGCGGCTGGGCCGACGAGGCGAAGCAGTCGCCCTGGGAGCGCGACACGATCACCAACGTCTGGTCGACGACCAAGACGATGACGGCGCTGTCGGCGCTCCTGCTGGTCGATCGCGGCGAGCTCGACGTCGACGCACCGGTGGCCCGCTACTGGCCGGAGTTCGCGGCCAACGGCAAGGACGGCGTGCTCGTCCGCCACCTGCTGTCCCACACCGCGGGGCTCTCCGGCTGGGAGCCGGCCATCACGATCGAGGAGCTGTACGACTGGGACCGCTCCGTCGAGGTGCTCGCCGCCCAGGCGCCGTGGTGGGAGCCGGGCACCACGTCGGGCTACCACGCCGTCACCCAGGGCCAGCTCGTCGGCGAGGTGGTCCGGCGCGTCGCGGGGGTCTCGCTCGGCACGTTCTTCGCGAAGGAGCTGGCCGAGCCGCTGGGCGCCGACTTCCACATCGGCACCGATCCCGTCCACTTCGCGCGCATCGCCGCCGTCATCCCCCCGCCGCCGCTGGCGGCGCCCCCGGGCTCGGCCCCCGACAGCGTCGCCGCCCGCACCTTCGCCTCCGTGCCGATCGCCGGCGAGCTGTCGTGGACGCCGGCGTGGCGCCAGGCCGAGATCCCCGCCGCCAACGGCCACGGCAACGCCCGTTCCGTCGCCCGGGTGCAGTCGGTGCTCTCCAACCGCGGCGAGCTGGGCGGCACCCGCTACCTGTCGGAGGCGACCTGCGACCTCGTGTTCCGCGAGCAGTGCAACGGGACCGACCTCGTGCTGGGCGTCCCGCTCCGGCACGGCATCGGCTACGGCCTCGCCGGCGAGCTGCTGCCCCTCCCCAACCCCCGCACCTGCTTCTGGGGCGGTTGGGGAGGCTCCCTCGTCATCAACGACGTCGACGCCCGGATGACGGTCTCCTACGTCATGAACCGCATGGGCGACGGCACCACCGGCGACCTCCGAGGGGCGAGCGTCCTCATGGCGGCCTACGCCGCCCTCGCCTCGGGCTAACGGCCCTTCCAGACGGGCGGCCGCTTCTCGACGAACGCGGTGGCGCCTTCCTTCGCGTCCTCGCTGGCGAACACCGACGCCTGGCGCTCGGCGTGCACCTTCCACACCTCGTCGGCCGGCGCGAACGCGGCCATGCGCACGAGCTCCTTCGACGCCTGCACCCCGAGGGGGCCGTTGGCAGCGATGCGCTCGGCGAGCGCGACGGCCTCGTCCAGCACCTGATCGGCCGGCACCACCTTGTTCACGAGCCCGAGCGCCACCGCGTCCTCGACGCTGATCGGATCGCCGGTGAGGGTGAGCTCGAGGGCCTTGGCCAGCGGGATGCGGCGGGACAGGAACATCCCGCCACCGGCGGCGAAGAGGCCCCGCTTCACCTCCGGCAGGCCGACCTGGGAGCCGGCGGCCGCCACGATGAGGTCGCACGCCATCAGCAGCTCGAACCCGCCCGCGAGCGCGGTGGCGTTGGCGGCGCCGATGACCGGCACCGCGCACTCGCCCCGGCTCATGAACGGACCGAAGCGGGCCATCCCCTTCTGCTCCTCGGGCGTCGGTGCCAGACCTCCGGCGGCGAAGGACCGGAGGTCCATGCCCGCGCAGAAGGCGCGGTCGCCGGTCCCGGTGAGGACGACGGCCCGGATGTCGGGATCGGACTCGGCCTCGAGGAGCCCGTTGCCGACACCGGCCATGACCGCGGCGTTGAGCGCGTTGCGCGCCTCGGGGCGGTTGATGCGGAGCACGAGCACCGCGTCGCGGCGCTCGGAGATCACCTCGGGTTCGTCAGCCATGGCCGCACCGTAGAGCCTCGGCCATCTTCGCCATCGAATCGTGCTGGTGGTGCCATGCGCCGGCCGGTTGGGCAGGAACGGTGCGTGACCGATCCCCGCGCCACCCCGGCCACGCTGGCGCCCGACCCCGACGACGAGCCGACGGCGCGGGAGCGAGCGGCCGCCGTCCTCGAGGACCGGTTCGACATCCCGATGGCGGTGCTGGCCGGGGCCTGGGGCGCGCTCGTCGCCTACGAGCTGGTCGCCCCCGCCCGCCAGCGCGACGTCCTCACGCTCATCAGCCACGTCATCTGGGTCGTCTTCGTGCTCGAGCTGGCGGTGAAGCTCTGGGTCTCGGGGCACCCGCTGCGGTTCCTGCGTCGGCGGTGGCCGTCGCTCCTGTTCCTCGCCCTTCCCCTGCTGCGGATCCTGCGGCTCATCCGGGCCGTGCGCGCCCTGCGAGCGCTCCCGGTGATGCGGGTCGTCGGCTCCGGCTACCGCACGATCGGCTCGGCCCGATCCCTCCTCGGGGGCCGGCTGACGTACCTCGCCCTCGTCACCGCAACCGTCGTCTTCGCCGGCGGCCAGCTGCTCTACCTCCTCGAGACCGAGGGCGGAAGCGACCGCACCCTCGGCAACGCGCTGTGGTGGGCGGCCAACCTGGTGATCAGCAGCAGCTACACCTTCGAGCCGTCGTCGGTCCCGAGCCGCCTCGTGTCCCTGATCCTCAGCGCGTACTCGATCGTGGTGTTCGCCTCGGTGGCGGCCGCGCTGGGCGCGTTCTTCCTCGAGTCGCGCAGCGAGGCGGAGCAGGCGTCGGCTGATGCCGACAGCCGAGGCGACACCTGAGCCACCTTCGGCCACAGGGAACTGCGCACTCGGGGACGAACTCCCCACCATGCGACGCCTGTCCGTCATCCTCGCCGCGCTCGTCGGCGCTTCCTCGCTCCTGGCCCCGCCCGCCCGGGCCGGAGGACCGCAGGCGTGGAAGGGCGTGCCGACCCTCATCGGCGGCACCGCCCGGTACGACAAGGGCGAGTGGATCCACACCGACTTCGTCTACGACGACTACGGCGCTGACACCGGTTCGTGGGGTCAACCCAACGTCGTCAGCCTCGCCGGGACGAGCGGCGACGCCCGCTACCCGGACGGCGAGCGGTACGCCGACAACGCCGCCGACATCGTCGAGGTGCGGGTTCGCGCCCACCGGGACGACCTCCAGGTCCGGGTGCTGCTGCAGACGATCGTCGACCCTGAGGTCGTGGCCCTCTGGGTGCAGGTGGGCGACGCCGAACCCCGGGTCTTCACGCACCGCAACGCGACCATCGATGACGCCGCGAACACGGTCGAGCTCACCCTCCCCGGGGTCGCCACCGGTCCGACCGTCACTCTCAACGTCGGCGCCGGCCTCCATGACGGCGATGGCGACCTGCTCGCCGGCCGGCCCGGCACCGCATCCTTCTATCCCGACGACTACACGACGGGTGGCCCGACCGACAACCGCCTGTTCGATCTGGCGTTCAACACGCGCTCGCTCGAGGGGCGGGGCGGAGCGTGGAACGAGGACGTGCAGTCCGACGCGCTGGCCGCCGGCGACCTCGCCCCGTTCGCGCAGACGATCGACCTCAGCATGCTTCGGGACGCCCGCCACCGACCGGCCCAACCACTCGAGCCCGGCTACTACGTCCGCCTCGTCGAGTCGCGGCTCGGCCTCGGCGAGGGCGTCGGCGCCTCGTTTCCGCAGTACCGGGCGACCTGGCAGCCCTACGCGCTCTGGATCCCGGAGCAGTACGACCCGGTCGTGCCGGCGCCGCTGTTCCTCAACCTCCACAGCCTGTCGGTGCACCACAACCAGTACCGGGGCGGCGAGAGCCCGACCTACACCACCTTCTACGAGCAGATGGGCGACGGACTGGGCGCCATCGTCGTCACGCCCCTCGGCCGCGGCCCGGACGGCTGGTACCTGAACGAAGGGTTCCTCGACACCCTCGAGGTGTGGTCGGACGCCCTCCGCCAGTTCGCGATCGATCCCGACCGCACGTATGTGGGCGGGTACTCGATGGGCGGGTACGGCACCTATCGCCTCTCCACGCTCATGCCCGACAGCTTCGCGTCGGCCGTGAGCGTGGTCGGTCCTCCCACGAACGGGATCTGGGCCTACCCCCTCTCGACGCCCTCAGGGCCCACGTTCACCTACACGCAGCTCGAGAGCACGCGCCACGTGCCGTTCTGGATCACCCACGGCGTGGCCGACGAGCTCGTCCCGGTGCTCGGCGTTCAGGCCCAGGCCGACCGACTCGCCGCACTCGGCCACGAGCACCGCTTCGCCCTCCACCCGGCGGCCGATCACCTGAGCTTCACCATCCAGGACGACTGGACGCGCGAGACCGGCTGGCTGGCCGACCACGCCCGTCGCGTCACCGACCCTCACGACGTGACGCTTCGGATCCGGCCGGCGTCGCTGCTGAGCGCCAACCGAGCTCACTTCGCGCCGCTCCTCACCACGCTCCTCGCCGAGGTCGGCGCTCGGACGGACGGTGCCTACTGGGTGGGCGACGTCCGGGTCGCTCCCGGGCCCGACGTGACCGGCGACGTGCGGCTGAGCAGCGACGGCATCGCGCACCGCCGGACGGGCACCGGAACGGTGACGACCGTCGGGATCGACGGTCCGTCGCCCTACCGCCTGACCGGCGTCGACGTGAGCCACGGCGATGGCCCCACCACCGACACCCTGCGGGGGAGCCTGAACCAGGTGGTCGCCCTCACCGTCGATGTCGGCCGGGCACGGCTGTCCGACTCGCCGGCGCTCGAGGTCACCACCGACACCCTGGTCACCATCACGTACGTGCGTGGCGGCCTCGTCGTGGGAACCGCCACCATCGCGCCCTGAGCCGAGCGGGCGGAACGCTCAGCTCGGCCGGATGTAGAGATAGAAGACGGTGCAGCCGCTCGACTCGGTCGCATCGATGTCGTGCTCCACACCCGCCGGGATGTGCGCGTAGCCGCCCGCCCCGAGGATCTCGTCGGCGATCCGCGCCTCGCCGCCCACCACCCAGATGTGGTGCGCGTTGCGATGATGGCTGTGCCGACCGAGGTGATGGCCCGCCGTCACCGTGAGGAGTCCGGCCATCGAGGTGTCACTCCGCCAGAGAACCGTGTTGGTGGCGGCGCCGGGGGTCGGCCCGAACGGCTCGCTCGTCAGCGCGGCGATCGCGGTCGCATCGAGCACCCTCGGCCTGCCTTCGATCGAGGTGTCCACGCCTGACCTTGCGCGCCGCCGGCAGCAGCCGACCAGGGTCCTTCGGCACGTCCCCGGTCGGGTGATCGGGTCCATCGGCTCTGGTGCCGGTTCCACCGCCAGACCACGATCGCAGCATGCGAGCGACATCACCGGCGGAGCACGGGGAGGATCGGCTCATGTTCGCCTGCATCGCCCTCGGCGCGCTCATCGGGTTCTCCTTGACCGGCGGGGCGGCCGCCGGCACTGCCCTGGGAGCGGCGACCGGGATCGCGCTGCTCGCGCTGCACCGCCGCACGGAAGGCGGCCAGCCGTCGGCGAGCGGCTGATCGGGCCTCGCCGGCCGGGCCGGCGCCCGTGGCCTGTGGCCCGTATGACCCATGCCGGCAACCGCCTGGATGGGTGAGTTGGTCGATGCGTCGGCGGCCGCTCGCCGCGGATGCTCTGCCCATGACCATCACCACCGACCAGCAGGTCGACTACCAGGCCGTGAAGGCCAAGCAGCAGGTCACGTGGGGCTCGGGCGACTACGCCGTCATCGGGACCACCCTGCAGATCACCGGGGAGTCGTTGTGCGAGGCGGTCGACGTCTCTGCCGGTCACCGAGTGCTCGACGTCGCCGCCGGCAACGGCAACGCCTCGCTCGCCGCCGCCCGCCGGGGCTGTGACGTCGTCGCCACCGACTACGTCGGCGCCCTGCTGGCCGGCACCGCCGCCCGCGCCGGCGCGGAGGGGCTCAGCATCGAGGTCCGCGAGGCCGACGCCGAGGCGCTCCCCTTCGAGGCGGACTCCTTCGACGCCGTCCTCTCCACCTTCGGCGTGATGTTCGCCCCCAACCAGGTGCAGGCGGCGGCCGAGCTCCACCGGGTCTGCCGTTCAGGCGGGCGCATCGGGCTCACGAACTGGACCCCGGGCGGGTTCATCGGCCAGATGTTCAAGGTCGTCGGCCGCCACGTGCCGCCGCCGCCCGGTGTGTCGTCCCCGCTGCTGTGGGGCACGGACGAGCGGCTCGCCGAGCTGTTCAGCGGTCAGCAGGCCGCCTCGACGAGTCGCAACTTCGTCTTCCGCTACCGCTCGACGCAGGACTGGCTCGACACGTTCCGCACGTACTACGGCCCCACGCTGAAGGCGTTCGCCGCCCTCGACGACGGCGGCCGTGCGGCGTTCGAGGCCGAGCTGCTCGCGCTCGCCGACGAGCACAACACCGCAACCGACGGGACCCTCCGGATCCCGAGCGAGTACCTCGAGGTCGTCGTCACCGTCCGGTGACCGCCCCGAGTCCACCACCCCGACCACCAGGAGGAAGATCCGTGCGCATCCCCAAGAACGACATCCCGACTGCCCTGGACGTGCCGGGCGCCGTGGCCCGCCAGCTCGGCGACTTCGGCGACGCCTCGAAGCACGGCCCGCTCGCCGCCGAGTACCTCTCCCTCGGCGCCGGCACCGACATCGCGCCGCTCCTGCAGGGCCTCGAGGACGACGCCTGCCAGTCCCCGCACTGGGGCTACGTGATCTCGGGCCTGGTCGTCGTCACCTACACCGACGGCACCACCGAGTCGTGCACGACCAACGACCTCTTCTACTGGCCGGCGGGGCACAGCGTCCGCGTCATCGACGACGCCGAGCTGGTGCTCTTCAGCCCAGAGGTCGAGCACGCCGCCGTCTTCGACCACATGAAGGTGAAGCTCGGCGTCTGAGCACCGGCGCGTCGGCGGGGCTGCTTCAGCCCTGCCGCGCGTGGGCGCCGTGGTCAGCGAGCTGCGCCGCGAACCAGTCGTGAAGCGCCGCAACGGTCCGCTCATCGCGTGATCGGTACGTCACCTCGGCGCCGTCGTCGAGCACCCGGTAGGTGATCTCGAGGGTGTGGGCATTCGCCTCGAGGACCGCGAGTCCGGGCATGTCGTGGCCATGGATCAGCGCGGGGTCTCCGAAGTCGCCGGCTCGGAACCGATCGACCTCGGCCCGAAGGTGGGCTCGGATCAGATCGATCTGACGGCGGTCGGTGGCGTCGTCGGCGACCACGCGCTGGACGCCGCCGAAGTCCGTCGGCTCGAAGTGGTGGGTGGTCGCCTCCAGGTCGAACGGCATGACCTGGGCCCCGCGCTCGGCGACGAGCTCCTCGCGGGCGGTCCGGTCACCGTCGTCGTGCCCCCCTCCGACGACGAGGACCACGCCCGCCCCGGCGCCGATCGCGGCAACGATCACGAAGACGAACAACCGGGGTCGCATGCAGAGGTCAGGGCGTCGGCGGGCCGGGCTGCTCGAGCGACAAGGCCGGCACTGTCCCGGCGATGACGGCTTCGGCCAGGTCGGCCAAGCGGAGGTTGTTGTTGCGAGCGTGGGAGCGCAGCACGACGAAGGCCTGCTCCATGTCGAGGTCGAGACGCTCGGAGACCATGCCCTTGGCCTGCTCGATGACGATGCGGCCGCTGAGGGCGCGGTTGAGCTGCTCGTTGATGGTCTGCGCCTCGTGCAGGGCGCGGTGCTGGAGGATCGCGATGGTGGCGATGTCGGCGAACGCCTGGGCGACCTCGACGTCGGCGTCGGCCATCGCCCCGGCATCCCGACGGAACAGGTTCAGGGCGCCGATCACCGATCCGCGGAGCCGCATGGGAAGCGCGCACACCGAGAGGAACCCGGCGTCGCGCGCCTCGACCGCGAACCGCGGCCACCGGCCGTCGATCGATCGCAGGTCGTGGTTCCGAACCGGCTCACCGGTTCGATAGGCGTCCAGGCACGGACCCTCCTGGGCCTGGATCTCGAACAGCTCGAGGACCCGCATCGCCTCGCTCGAGGACGCCATGACCCGCAGATCACCCTCGGGCGCCGCGAGCATGAGCCCGGCGGTGTCGACGTCGAGGACCTCGACGCATCGATCGGTCAGCAGGGTGAGGAGCTCGACCACGTCGAAGTCGTCGACGAGGTTGTCGGCGAGCTCGACCAGCGTCCTGGCGAGGAGGGCTTCCCTGGGCATCGGACCTCCAGTCAGCAGGGACTCGTTCATCTGATCTCGTCACCAGGCAGCGCGCCAGTGTGAGCGTACGGCTTGTTGGTCGACGTGTCCGGCCCCGCGTGCGGAGTCGTCATGGGGTCGGGTCGTCCTCGCCGCTCTGTGCGTCGAAGCGCAGCTCCCTGGCCACCACGTCGCGGGCGACGTCGACGAGCGTTCTGTCGTTGCCGAAGGCGTACGCCCGCAGGCGGATGAGGGCGACGGCCACGCTGACGTCGAGCTGGGCGGCGACCATGCCCGAGGCCTGGTGGACGACGTACTGGAAGTCGGCGCCCGCTTCCAGCTCGGACGCCACCTGCCCGGCGGGCGCGCCGGCCTGCATGACCAGGACGACCTGGGCCGCGATGCCGGCCATGAGGAGGGCGTCGGCGTGCTCGCTGTCGGTGAGGGGGCGGGGCCGATCGCAGTAGAGGTTGAGGGCGCCCAACCGCACCGCTCCGACCTGCAGAGGAAACCCGAAGACCGCCCGCGCCCCGGCGGCGACCGCGGGGGGCGTGAAGGCCATCCACCTCGTCGAGCTCGCCGCCGCGAGGTCCGGCTCGGCGACCGGCCGGTCGAGTCGCCACGCGTCGATGCAGGGTCCCTCGCCGAGGTCGTACTGCAGCTGCTCGATGAGGGCGCTCACCTCGTCGGTCGAGCAGATCGAGCCGCGGTGCATGTCACCGGACATCAGCATGATGCCGGCACCGGTCGCCCCGGCGACCTCGGCGCACACGGCGCACAGACGCTTGGTGGCGAACTCGCCGCCGGCGTCCTTCAGCTGGTCGAGGATGGCCAGACGGCGTGCGCCGTCACTCACGTGCTGGCGATGTCTGGCGCGGCTGCGACGTCCGCCGGTTCGAGATCGCCAGGGTGTCCACCGCCGGTGCCGTCGACACCCGCCCGGGATCGATCTGGTCGACCGGCGCCACCGCCACACCGGTGCTCAATGCGGACAACGATCCGACGGGGTGGGTGATCCTCGTCGGCGTCTCGATCAGCCCTTCCAGTCCGCACAGCTCGAAGAGACGGCGCGCGAGCCGCGACGGGTTGCGGATGGTCAGCGTGCGAGAGACCGCCCGGAGGCGGTTGCGGGCGCCGATGAGGGCGCCGATGGTCGACGCGTCCATGAACCGGACGCAGCTGAGGTCGACCAGCAGGTCACCGCCGTCGAGGCGCGCCGCATCGGCGAGGGTCAGCGACAGCGCTGCCTTGGTGGCAACGTCGTGCTCGCCGTGGATCCACACGACCGTGCGGGTGGTGTCGCCGCCGGCGCGGACGAAGCCGCGCTGATAGAGGGTCATGGAAGGAGAGCTGGTTAGCGCCATCGCTGGCTCCTGGCGTTTCGACGAGATGTCGCGCTACCAGGGTCTGGAGCACCGCTCCCAGAGCCAGCCAAGCGGCTGGACTCCACACGTGAGGGTCTTGTCGTGTTGGGGCAAGCGTACACCTGTTCCTCCCTCCCGTGAAGGTCGTGTCGACAATCACCCCTCCCCCGCGGTCCGGCCGTGCTTCCAGTACCCGCGGATCGTGGCCTGCGAGCGCGGCATGCCCCGCTCCTCGAAGAGGTGGCGGCGGACCCGCTGCACCGCCGCCGCTTCGCCGGCGGCCCAGACCGCGGTCGCGTCCCCGATGTCCGCTCCGGTCACCGCCGCGACGAGCCGCTCACCCGGCCGCTCACCGGCTCGCTGGACGTGCCAGGCGACCGCGAGGCCGGGGTGCGCGATGAGGTCGAGCCGGGCGCCGGCCTCGGCGACCTCGATGTGCACCTCGATCTCGGCCCGGGGCGGGATCACTCCCACCAGGTCGTCGATGGCCGGGATCGCGGTCTCGTCGCCGGCGAGGAGGAACCGGGTGACCGCAGGGTCGATGGCGTAGCCCCGGCCCGGACCCGAGACTGCTGCGCGATCGCCGGGCGCGACTCGTTGCGCCCAGGCGGAGGCCGCCCCACCGCCCTCGTGGAGGACGACCTCCACGTCGAGCTCCTGCTGGTCGCGGTCGTATCGGCGAGGCGTGAACGTCCGGATCGTCGGCCGCCGTCCGTCAGCGAGCCGGAACTCGTTGCCGGTCCACACCGGGAGCTCGAGCTCCCCCGAGCCGTCGGCCGGCAGCAGCAACCTGACGCTCGCGGCCGGCTCGGGACGGTCGAGATCCGACAGCTCGGGGCCGCCGAGTCGCACCCGGAGCAACCGCGAGGTGCGGTGCTCGATGTCGCGGACCTCGACGGGACGGAACATCGGCGGCGCCCGCCGGACACGCGTGCCTGCCATCGGTCCGGTCTACCGCACACCGGTCGGCGCCGCCCGCACCGAGGCTGCGAGGATGAGGGCATGAGCGAGGAGCGGACGACATGAGCGTGCACGAGATCAGCCTGGAGGAGATCAACCCCACCGACCCGACGTTCTGGACCCGTCCCCTCGAGGAGCGGCAGGCGGCCTTCGCCACGCTCCGCCGCGAGCGGCCGATCGCGTTCTTCGAGGAGCCGGCGATCGACGGCACGCCGGTGGGACCCGGGTACTACGCGCTCACCCGCTACGACGACGTGGTCGAGGTGAGCCGCAACCCCGAGATCTACTGCTCGGGTCTCGGCTCGACGTCGGTGACGGACATGCCGCCCGAGGCGGCCGAGTTCTTCGGGTCGTTCATCACGATGGACGATCCCCGGCACGCCCGGCTGCGGGGCATCGTCTCGCGCCGGTTCACGCCCAAGCAGCTCTCGAAGGTCATGGACGACGTCACCCACATCGCTGACGAGGTCATCGACGACATGTGCGAGAAGGGCGAGACCGACTTCGTCGCCGACATCGCCGCGCCGTTCCCGCTCCTCATCATCTGCGACATGATGGGGATCCCCCGCAGCGAGTACCGGACCGTGCTCGACGCCACCAACAAGATCCTGGGTGGCGGCGATCCCGAGTTCGTGGGCGACGACCCGATCGCCGAGATCCTCGGCGCCGGCATGACCCTCGTGCAGCTCGTCAACGAGCTGGCCGAGCACAAGCGGAAGCGCCCGGGCGACGACCTCACCACCGCCCTCATCAACGCCGAGGTCGACGACGACGTGCTCACGCCCCAGGAGCTCGGCTCGTTCTTCATCCTGCTCGCCGTCGCCGGCAACGACACCACCCGCACCGCGCTCAGCCACGGCATGCACTACCTCACCGAGAACCCCGACCAGCGCAAGGTCTGGCAGGACGACCTCGACGGCGTCACCGCAAGCGCGGTCGAGGAGATCGTGCGCTACGCCGCCCCCGTCGTCTACATGCGCCGGACGCTCACCCGCGACTCGGTGCTGTCCGGCCACGAGCTCCGGGCCGGCGAGAAGGTCGTGATGTTCTACGGCTCGGCGTCGCGCGACGAGGCCGTGTTCGAGGATCCGGATCGCTTTGACGTGCGCCGCAACCCGAACAACCACGTGGGCTTCGGCGGGCCCGGCCCCCACTTCTGCCTCGGCGCCCACCTCGCCCGTCGCGAGCTGTCGGTCATGTTCCGCCGGCTGTTCGAGCGGCTGCCCGACATCGAGGCCGTCGGCGACCCGGTGCTGCTCGACCCGATGTCCATCCCGCTCGTCACCGGCGTGAAGCGCCTCCCCGTGACCTTCACCCCCACGAAGGCGAAGGCGAAGGCGTGATGCGGGTCTCGGTCGACCTCGACCGCTGCGAGGCCCACGGCGTCTGCACCGGCATCGCCCCCGACGTGTTCGAGCTCGACGACGACGACGTGCTCCACGTGCTGCTCCCCGAACCCCCGGAGGAGTGGCGGGCCCAGGTGGCCGACGCCGCCCTGCGCTGCCCGAAGCAGGCGATCACCGTCACCGACGAGCAGTAGGTTCCGACGATGACGATCATCATCGCCGGCACGCTCACCGTCGACCCGTCCAAGCGCTGAGGATCTCGGGCCGACCGAGGCCCTGGTAGGGCCCCCAACAGCCCGAGATCTTCGGGTGCCGAGTGCGGTGCCGGTTCGGTCAGCGGCGGATGAAGCCCGGGTAGCCGTCGGCGGCGATCTCGGCGCACCGCTCCATGTAGACGTTGAGACCCGCCGAGTACGGCATGTACGCCCGCGTCTTCCCCGGCACGTTGGCCCCGAGGTACCAGGAGTTGCACGACTCGTGGACCTGGATCGGCCCCGCCTGTCCGGTCACGTGGTCGGCCCACTCGTCCTGGGCGGCGGCGTCGGCCTCGATGGTGTGCTGACCGGCCGACCGCATCTCCTCGAGCAGGTCGGTGATCCACTCCACGTGGTGCTCGATGGAGGTGACCATGTTGGTGAGCACCGACGGGCTGCCGGGGCCGGTGACGGTGAAGAGGTTTGGGAAGCCGGCGACGGCGACGCCCAGGTACGCCTTGGGCGACTGGGCCCACTCGTCACCGAGCCGGTGACCGTCACGGCCGCGCACGTCGATGCGCGACAGCGCCCCCGTCATGGCGTCGAAGCCGGTGGCGTAGACGATGGCGTCGAGCTCGAGCACGGTGCCGTCGCTCAGCTCGATGCCCTCGGGGACCACCCGCACGATCGGCGTGCGCCGCAGGTTCACCAGATGCACGTGGTCGCGGTTGAACGTCGGGAAGTAGCCCTGGTCGATGATGACCCGCTTGCAGCCGAGCGGGTAGTGGGGCACGAGGTCCTCGGCCGTCTGCGGGTCGTGGACGATGCGCTTGATCGCCTCGGCGTAGAGCCTGCGGGCGGCGTTGTTGGCCTCGACGTCGAGCCGGGTGTCGCCCCACACGAACGCGGCGATCACGCCGAGCGAGTCGACGCGCTGGAGCTGCTCCTCCCACGGCGTGTCGAGGATGTTCGGCAGCTGCGCCCCCTGGAACACGGCGCCGAAGCGGGCCGACCCGATCGGCGACGCCCACTGCGCCTTGCGGATCTCGGGGTACTCGGCCTTGAGCGCCTCGAGCTCACCGGGGTTCAGGGGCCGGTTCGGCGACGGGATGGTGTACGCCGCGCTGCGCTGCAGCACGTACAGCTGGGCGGCCTGCTCGGCGACGACGGGGATCGACTGCACGCCCGAGGAGCCGGTGCCGACGACGGCGACCCGCTTGCCGGTGAAGTCGTAGCCCTCCTTCGGGAACCGGTTGCTGAACATCGTGTCGCCCGCGAAGTCGTGCAGGCCGGGGATGTCGGGCTCGATCGGCGCCGACAGGCACCCGGTGGCGGCGATCACGAACGACGACGTCACCGTGTCGCCTGTCGAGAGCCGCGTCGCCCACGTCGAGGTCGCCTCGTCGAAGGTCATCGCCTCGACGGCGGTCTCCAGCTG
>DATLFP010000027.1:0-12822 GCA_035540955.1 Acidimicrobiales bacterium | reverse complement strand
CCCCGGAACCCCCCGTTCTGGGACCGATGGGGTTCGTCGGCGCGGCCCGATCGGTCCCAGAACGAGGGGTTCCGGGGGGAGGGCGGGGTGGGGCTAGGGCCGGACCTCGTAGTAGAGGTTGGCCGGCTCCTCGAAGTCGTGGACGGTGAACCGGGTGAAGCCGGCGTCGCGCACCATGCGCTCGGCCACCCCGGTGTTGAACCCGAGGGTGCCGAGGCCGGCGCCGCCTGGCTCGGACAGGGCCGAGGACATGCAGGAGGTGATCGAGAAGCCGAACATCATCGCCAGCATCGGGTTCCGGCGGTCGGCCTCCCACGAGCCGGTGCTGCGGATGTCCTTGATGAGCCAGGTGCCGTCGTCGGCCATCGCCGCCCGGATGGCGCGGATGGCGTCCATCGGTCGGGTCATGTCGTGCAGGCAGTCGAAGGTGAGCACGAAGTCGTAGCCGGCACCGGCGGACAGGTGCTCGGCCCGCTCGTGGTGCAGGGTGACGTTGTCGAGCTCGAGCGCCGCCACCCGCTGGGCGGCGCGGTCGAGGGCGTGGGTCGACAGCTCGTAGCCGTGGAACGACGACCGGGGGTAGGCCTCGGCCAGCGCGGTCAGGGCGACCCCCGCGCCACACCCGACGTCGGCGACGGTGGCGCCCGCCTCGAGCTTCTCGGCCACACCGTCGAGCGCCGGCACGATGCGGGGCACGAGTGCCACACGCGCCCACGGTCCGAGCATCCGCTCGGTGCGGTGGGCCCCGCTCGGTCCCAGCCGGTCGTAGGGCAGCCCGATGCCGGTGCGGAAGGCGTCGGCGAGGTCGTCGACGACCGCCGGATCGGCGGGGGCGCTGAACGCGCCGGCGGCGAAGGCGACGCTCCGCTCCTCGTCGACCAGCACCGGCACCGCCTCGGGCGCCAGCGAGAACCGCTCGCCGTCCGTGGAGACGATCAGGTCGGCCGCCGCGTTCCCCCGCAGCCACTCCCGCACCCACCGCTCGTGCAGGCCGGTGTGACCGGCGAGGCCGTCCGCGGTGGTCTCGCCGACCTCGGCGAGCGCCCGGTACAACCCGAGCCGGTCACCGAGGTGGATGAGGAGCGAGACCAGCTCGCCCTGCTTGTAGCCCCACACGCGGAACGCGAAGAGGTTGACGGCGTCGGGATCCGGAGCGACGGTCATGCCGGAAGGTTCGCAGAGAAGGCGTCGACCACGTCGGCCTCCGCCGCGTCGAGGCCGCTGCCGGCCTCGACGAGGTCGGCCCGCGCCGCCGCCCGCTCCTCGGGCGACAGCGCCAGCACGCCGACCAGCGGACCGGGGTCCCACCGGCGGTGCACGACGCACTGGAACCGAGCCCCGGCCCGGGTGCGTCGTTGCGAGATGCCCACGAGCTTGCGGCCGTCCACGGTCACCTCACCGGGCCCGAGACCGGCGAAGCAGATCAGGCGTGACCACGTCGTGTCCCGCACGCCGCCGAGGTGCACCGCGGCGAGCACGCCGAGCTCGGCGAGCGCCCCGACCCACGTCCGGCCCACCCAGTGGAACGCGCGCCCGACGTCGTCGTCCCACAGCGGGTCGACGCGGGGGATTTCGACATCGAGCCACACCGTCTGTCCGGGAACCAGCAGGACCGCGCCGCCGCCGCTGCGGCGCCGCGCGAGCTCGACGCCGGCACCCTCGAGCGCGATGGCGTCGGCGTCGGAGTCGGGCTGGGTGCTCCCGAGCACCAGCGCCGGGTGCTCGGGCTCCAAGACCAGCAGCCGGCGGACGACCTCGGGCCCCAGGTCCCGGTCGTGCAGCGCCGCCGCCGGCCCCCGTCGCCGCTCGACGGCCCAGCCGTCGCTCAAGCCGAGAGGGCGGGCTGCAGGTACGGCTCCCAGTCGTCGGGCACCCGTCCGACCGCCACGGTGATCCACGACAGCTCCCGCGGCGCCGTCGGGCGCCGCCGGAGGACCATCGAGGTCTCCGACAGCAGCCGGTCCCGCTTGCGGGTGTTGCACGGCCGGCAGGCGGCGACCACGTTCTCCCAGACGTGCCCCCCGCCGCGCGAGCGAGGCACCACGTGATCGATCGACTCGGCCGGCGCCGCGCAGTACTGGCAGCGCGAGCTGTCGCGCGCGAACACGGCGCGGCGGTTGAGCGCGGCCCGGCGCCGGTACGGCACGCGGACGAACGTGCGCAGCTTGATCACCGAGGGGATCTGCACGCTGAGCCGCTCCGACCGCATCGCCGCGCCCGAGTCCGACACGAGGTCGGCCTTCTCACTCAGGACGAGCACCACGGCGCGGCGCGCGGAGATGACGCACAGCGGCTCGAACGTCGTGTTGAGGACCAGCGCCCTCGACATGCCCGAACGCTACCCGGGGAGGGCCCGCCACCCCCGCAACCATTCGAGCCAGGTGACGACGTCGCTGGGCTCGGGGGCGCGTTCCGGGTCGCCGTACGCCGTCTGCAGCCGGAAGCGCAGCCACGCCCGGTCGGGCGACGGCAGGAACGGCGGACGGCGCCACCAACCGATCGGCACGTGCGCCACGAGGGCGCGCACCGCGGTGAACCACAGGTCGGGACGACGGGCGACCGCGCCCACGGCCGGCCCCCATCGCGTCACGCCGGACGTGGCTCCTTCGGGAGCCCGAGCACCATCTCGCCGAGGATGTTGCGCTGGATCTGGCTGCTGCCGGCGTAGATCGTCCCCGCCCGGGCGTTGAGGAACGTGTTGGTCCACGACGCGCTGCTGTTCGGGGCGCCCGGGTCGTCCGCCTGGAACGCGCTCGACGGCTTGCGCCCGCTCGGCACCAGGGCGTCGGCGCCGAGCACGTCGACGGCGAGCTCGGTGACGGCCCGGTGGTACTCGCTCCAGTAGAGCTTCGACACCGACGCGTCGGCCCCCGGCTGCTCGCCGGCCAGGAACTTGGTGAGCGTGCGCATCCCGAGGTAGCGCATGATCTCGACCTTGGTGTGGCACCACGCGAGCCGCTGGCGGACCACGGGGTCGTCGGCTCGCCCCCGTTCGCGCGCGAGGTCGAAGAGCCGGTCGAGCTCGGCGCGGAACCGGATCGGCATGGTGGCCGCCGCTTCGCCCCGCTCGTAGCCGAGCAGCGTCATCGCCACCGCCCACCCGTTGTTCACCCCACCGACGACGTTCCCGACCGGCGTGCGCGCGTCGGTGAAGAACACCTCGTTGAACTCCGACTCCCCGGAGATCATCTTGATCGGCCGGACCTCGACCCCGGGCTGGTCCATCGGCACCAGCAGGAACGTGATGCCCTTGTGCTTCGGCGCGTCGACATCGGTCCGGGTGAGCACGAAGATCCAGTTGGCCAGGTGACCGGCGGAGGTCCAGATCTTCTGACCGTTGATCACCCACTCGTCGCCGTCGAGCACGGCGCGGGTCTGGACGTTGGCGAGGTCGGAGCCGGCATTGGGCTCGGAGTAGCCCTGGCACCAGCGATCCTCCCCGCTGAGGATGCGCGGGAGGTGATGGGCCTGTTGCTCCTCGGTCCCCCAGTTGATGAGCGTGTTGCCGAGCATCTGGATGCCGAAGACGTCGTTGGGGCCGCCCGGGGGCACGCCCGCCTTCGCGAACTCCTCGGCGGTGATGACCTGCTCGAGCGCGCTCAGGCCGGCGCCACCGACCGACTGGGGCCAGGACTGGGCCAGCATCCCGTTCTCGTAGAGGGTGCGGCGCCAACCCTCGGTGAACCGTTCGAGCGCCTCTCCCTCGAGCGTGCCCGTCCCGCCCCAGCCCGCCGGCAGGTGCTCGGCCAGGAACGCCTGCACCTTCTCCCGGTAGGCCTCGGCGTCGAGCGAATAGGTGGGATCCATCAGAGGGAAGTCAACCACGGAGGCCGCGGAGACCGACGGCGGCGGCACCGACGATCGGCCCGTCGGGTCCCAATCCGGCAGGGACGATCCGGGCGCCGCGGGAGAACTCGAGCCGGGCGCAGGCGTCGAGCTCGGCCTGGGCGGCGACGAAGAACGGGGCGCCGAAGCCGAGCGCGACCGAGCCGGCCACCACCGCCAGCCGGAGGTCGAGCAGGTTGCAGACCGACGCCACCGCCCGACCGACGAGGGTGCCGACCTCGGCGATCACCTCGGGGCTGGCGTCCTCGGGCGGGGCGCCGGTGCGCGTCCGGATGGCGGTGCCCGACGCCTCCGCTTCGAGGCAACCGCGGGCCCCGCACCCGCACCGGTGGCCGCCCGGCCGCACGATCACGTGACCGACGTGACCGGCGTTGCCGAGCGCCCCGTCGAGCAGGCGACCGCCGAGCACGATCCCGCCGCCCACACCCGTGGAGACGACCATCGCGAGGAAGTCCTCGACCCCGCGGGCGGCACCCCGCCAGCCCTCGCCGAGCGCCAGCGCCTTCGCGTCGTTGTCGACGAAGGTGGTCAGACCGGTGGCCACCGAGACGCGCTCACGGAGGGGGAAGCCGCGCCACGCCGGGATGTTCAGGGGCGAGACGCGCTCGCCGCCCGGGGTCATCGGTCCGCCGCAGCCGACGCCGCACGCCACCTCGTCCCCGGCGCGCACGCCGTCGATGAGCCGGCGCAGCCGGTCGAACAGCCCCTCGGCGTCGCCGGCGGTGGGAACCTGGGCCCGCACCACGACGTCTCCACCTTCGGTGACGACCCCCGCCGCCAGCTTCGTGCCGCCGACGTCCACGGCGAGCACCGTCCTCACGGACCGAGCGTAGGCTGGCCGACCCATGCCGCCCCGCACCCGCACCGGGAGCTTCGCCGAGATCTTCGACGCCATCGCCGGCAACGTCGAGCGGGTGGTGCAGGGCAAGCCCGACGTCGTCGAGCTCGCGCTCCTGTGCCTCGTCGCCGAGGGGCACCTCTTGATCGAGGACGTGCCCGGGGTCGGCAAGACCAGCCTGGCCAAGGCGCTGGCGGCGTCACTCGACCTCCAGTGGTCGCGCATCCAGTTCACCCCCGACCTGCTCCCCTCCGACGTCGTGGGGGTCACGATCTTCAACCGGTCGACCTCGGAGTTCGAGTTCCGGCCCGGCGTGGTCTTCGCCAACCTCGTCCTCGGCGACGAGATCAACCGGGCCTCACCGAAGACGCAGTCGGCGCTCCTCGAGGCCATGGAGGAGCGCCAGGTCACCGTCGACGGGTACACCCACGTGCTCGACGCACCGTTCATGGTCATCGCCACCCAGAACCCGATCGAGCACGAGGGGACCTACCCGCTCCCCGACAGCCAGCTCGACCGGTTCCTCATGCGGATCACCGTCGGCTATCCGGCCCGCAGCGCCGAGCTCGAGATCCTCGACACCCACGGCGGCGAGACCGTCATCGACCAGCTCAAGCCGGTCGCCACCGGCAAGGACGTCACCGCCATGGCCCGGGCCGCCCGCGCCATCCACGTGGCCCCCAGCCTCAAGGGCTACCTCGTCGACCTGGCCGAGACGAGCCGGGCCCACCCCGCGCTCGCCCTCGGCATGTCGCCGCGCGCCACGCTGTCGCTCCAGCGGGCGTCACGTGCCCGGGCCGCGGCGGCCGGGCGCACGTACGTGGTGCCCGACGACATCAAGGCGCTCGCCGGTCCGGTCCTCTCGCACCGGCTGGTGCTCACGCCCGAGTCCGCCATGCAGGCCGCCAACCCGCTCGAGGTGGTCGACGACATCCTCCGGAAGGTGCCGGTCCCGACCTCGAGAGACGAGTAGCGGTGCTGACCACGACGGGCTGGGGCGTCGCCGTCGGGTCGATGGCCCTCGTCGTGGTCGGCCGGATGCTGGGCATCTTCGAGCTGTTCCTGCTCGGCGCCGGAGGCTCCGCGCTCGTCGTGGCCGCCGCCGTGCGGGTGGCGACGCTGCGGCTCCGGGTCGAGGTGACCCGCGAGCTGCACCCGGCGCGCGTCCACGCAGGAACGCCGAGCCGGGTCGAGCTGCGGGTGCGGAACCGCAGCGACCGCCGCACGCCGGTGCTCACCCTGCGGGACCCCGTCGGACGGGGCCGGACCGCCCGGGTCGTGCTCGCTCCGCTGGGGCGAGTCGAAGCGGTGCGCGCCGCCTACCGGCTCCCGACCGAGCGACGGGGGTTGCTGCGGGTGGGGCCGATGGCCATCGAGGTGCGCGACCCGTTCGGGTTGGCGTCGTCGGCGACCGAGGGGGCCGGCGTCACCGAGCTGACCGTGTGGCCGGCGGTCGACGACGTGCTGCCGCTCCCCCACACGACCGGCGACGACCCGCTCGCTGGCGCCGACCACCCGAACGCGCTCGCATCGCACGGCGATGACTTCTACGCGCTGCGCCCCTACGTCGTCGGCGACGACCTGCGGCGCGTGCACTGGAAGTCGAGCGCGCGGTCCCAGGAGCTCCTCGTGCGCCAGGACGAGATGCCCTGGCAGGGCCGCGCCACCGTCATCCTCGACTCGCGCCGGGGCTCGCACTCCGAGGAGTCCTTCGAGCGAGCGGTGTCCGCCGCTGCCAGCGTGATCCTCGCCTGCGCCCGCCGCCACTTCCTCGTGCGCCTCGTCACCACCGCCGGCGACGACACCCAGTTCGGCGCCGGGGGGGCCCACGTCGAGAACCTGCTCGAGCGACTCTCGACGATCGCGCTCACGGAGGAGGGGCGGCTGCTGGCTGTCCTCACCGCGCTGCGACGCGCGGGCAGCGGCGGCGCGCTGGTGGCGATGCTCGGCGGGCGGGCCGTCGCCGACGTGCCCGCCGTCCAGCGGCTTCGCCTGAGCCATCCGAGCATCACGATCGTGCGCTTCGTCGTGGGCCGCCTCGACCGCGAGGCGGTGACCGCCGGCGAGCTGCTCGTCGACGACGACGAACCGTTCGCGCAGGTATGGAACGACTTCCGCCGCGCCCGACCCCGCGCCGCCATCCGATGACGATGACGGCGACCACTCCGGAGCGGGCGCGGCCGCTGCTGGCCGGCGCCGAGGTGTCGCTCACCGCGCTCACCTGCGCTGCCGGCTTCGGGCTGGTGCGCCTGTTCGAGGACGCCTCGATCGTGCCGAAGGTGCTGGCGTCGGCCGTCGCCGCCCACACCGTCGCCGCCCTCTGCCGCCGGCGGGGCCTGGGCTCGGGCGCTTCCGCGCTCGTCGCCACCGTGGGCCTCGTCGTCGTCGTGCCGTGGATCGTCCTGCCCGGCACCACCGCCTTCGGCCTCCCCACCGCCGACACCCTCGATGTCGCCCGCACCCTGCTGGCAGACGCCTGGACCCAGTTCGGCGAGGTCAAGGCGCCGGCGCCCACGCTTCCCGGCTTCGTGCTCGCGGCCGCGATCGGCGTGTGGGGCCTCGCGTTCCTCGCCGACACCGCCGCCTTCCGCGCCGCCGCCCTCTTCGAGGCGATGGTGCCGGCCTCGACCCTGTTCGTGTTCGGCGCCGCCCTCGGCGCCCCTCGCGACCGGATCCTGTGCACCGGGCTCTTCCTCGGCTCGCTCCTCGCCTTCTGGCTGACGGCGAGCGCCCACCGCCAGGTGTCGTCGCCGGCATGGATGGAGCGGGGCGAGAGCTCGGGGACCCGAGCCATCGTGCGCACCGGCGCCGCCCTCGGCGGCCTCGCGGTGGCGGCCGCCGTGCTCCTCGGTCCGAACCTGCCGGGCGCCGACGCCCAGGCCGTCATCCCGTGGCGATCGGGCGATCGGGACGAGGGCAGCTCGCGGGTCACGGTCAGCCCGCTCGTCGACATCCGGACCCGGATGGTCGACCAGGCGGCCACCGAGGTGTTCAGGGTGCGCACCTCCGAGCGCAGCTACTGGCGGCTGACGGCGCTGGAGACCTTCGACGGGACCATCTGGTCGTCGAGCCGGCGCTACGGCAGCGCCGGCGGGCGGCTCGGCTCGGCGGTTCCGGAGGACGCCCGCCCCAGCGCTGAGGTCGTCCAGCAGTTCGCGATCATCGCCCTCGACTCGTTCTGGCTGCCGGCCGCCTTCCGGCCCGTCGCCATCGACGGCGTGTCGGCTCGCTACGACGCCGAGTCGCACAGCCTGCTCACCGAGGCCGACAACGCCATCGGTCAGCGCTACGAGGTCACGTCCTCGGTCCCCCGCCTCGATGCCGGCCTCCTCGCCGGCGCCCCCGACGAGATCCCGGCCGCCGTCGCCGAGACCTACCTCGCCCTCCCTCCCGGGTTCCCCGACAACGTGCGGGGTCTGGCGGCCAGCGTCGTGGCCGGCGCCACGTCGCCCTACGACGGGGCCAAGCGGTTGCAGGACTTCTTCCGCGGCGGGCTCTTCACCTACGACCTCGACGTGCCGCAGGGTCACAGCGACGACGCCCTGCAACGCTTCCTCTTCGAGACCCGCCGCGGCTACTGCGAGCAGTTCGCCGGTGCCTACGCGGCGATGGCGCGGGCGGTGGGGCTCCCGGCGCGCGTCGGCGTGGGCTTCACCGCCGGCGAGCTCGGACCCGACCGCTACTACTCGGTGCGGGGCTACCACGGCCACGCCTGGCCCGAGGTCTACCTCGCCGGGTTCGGGTGGGTGCCCTTCGAGCCGACACCGGGCCGCGGCATCCCCGGCGGCGAGCCCTACACCGGCGTCGCCGAGGAGCAGGCGGTGCCCGGCCAGCCCAACAGCGCCACCACGCTGCCCACCACCACGACGCTGCCGTCGCCCCAGGACCCGAGCGCCCCCACGACGCTCCCCGACCTCACCGACCTCGGCGGCGGCGAGGGCGGCCTCTTCGAGGAGGCGCCGCGCCCGAACCCCTGGCCCCGCCGGCTCCTCGTCGCCGTGGCCGTGCTGCTCGGCGGCCCCGCCGCCTGGGTCGGCGGCCTGGCGCTGGTGCGAGCACTCGTCCGGCTCCGTCGCCGCACCGCCGCCCGCGGCAACAAGCGGCTCGACGTGGCGTGGGACGAGACCCGCGAGGCGCTGGCCCGGTACGGCGTGCAGCCGCGCCCGTCGGAGACCCCGGCCGAGTACGCGGCGCGGGCGTCCCTGGCCGCGGCCCTCGATCCCGAGCTGCTCACGGGCCTCGCCGACCTCACCACCGTCGCCCGCTACGCACCGCAGGACGAGGCCGAGCTCGACGACGAGACGATCGACGACGCCCTGCACGTGGCCCGGGGCGTGCGGCGGCAGGTGCGGCGCAAGCTCGATCGCCGGGCCCAGGTGCGGGCCCTGGTCGACCCGAGGCCCGCTAGCGCTCCTCGTCGCGCTTGAAGCGGTCGCGCATCCGCTGCTGGTGGTTGCTGAGGTAGTCGCGCATGCCGGTGGCGCCGCCCACCGACCGGGTCCACTGCTGCCAGCCCGCCCGGCCCATCTTGCGAAGGTTGCGCTCGAAGCCGATGGCCGAGGCCAGCATGGCGAGGAAGCCGACCACGCCGAGCAGGGTCGAGGTGGTGAAGGTCAGCACCATGAAGACCAGGCCGCCGACGAACCCGAGCGCCGCCCACTTGAGGTTGCGACCGGCGTGGCGGTACAGCGTGGTCGAGGACACCTCCCGCGCCAGCTGGGGGTCGGTGGCGTGGAGCTGCTGCTCGATCTCCTGGAGGATTCGCTCTTCGTCCTCGGACAGCGGCACGTGTCCAGCGTACCCATCCAGCGGTGAGGTCGTCCCGTCAAGCCGGCCCGTCAGCACTGACCGGCGCTCCCCCCAGCGCCGCCGACCGGTAGACCGCGTCGGCGAGGCGGTGGGCGGCCACGGCGACGTCGAGGCCCGGTGCCGGGGGCCGGCCCTCGGCCAGGGCCGTGAGGAACGACAGGGCCTGCGGGGCGTAGACGCCGGCGTACCGCGTCCACGGCTCGGGGATGGGCAGGTCGCCGACCCAGGCCGGGTGCTCGACGACCCGCTCGACGTTCCCGGAGTCGGCGATCAGCCGCAGCGGGCCGCGGTACTCGTCGCCCTCGACCGCCGCGATCCCCCGCTCGCCGATCACGGTGAGCGACCGCGTGGAGGGCCGGGAGAGGATCTGGTGCCAGACGCTCGTGAGGGTGGCGACCGCTCCCGACTCGAAGGTGATCGACGCGACCGCGAGGTCCTCGATGCCGGGGTGGCCGGCGAAGTTGGCGGTCCGGGCCGACACCGAGGTGGCGTCGCCGAGGAGCCAGCGCAGCACGTCGAGGTCGTGGATGGAGTGCTCCAGCAGCGTGCCGCCCCCGGCGATGGTCACGTCGGCCCGCCACGCCGACGCGTACTGGCCCTGGTTGGGGAGGTACTGGTCGTCCTGGAACACGACCGCCATCGGCCGGCCCAGGTCGCCGGCGTAGATCAGATCGGCAAGGGCGCCGTAGGCCGGGCTCGTGCGGAGGACGAGGCCGACCTGGCTCGGGATCGCCCCCGCCGCGGACGCCATGGCCTCGGCGTCGGCCAGGCTCGTGGCGAGCGGCTTCTCGCAGAACACGGCGACACCCGCCGCCGCCGCCTGCTCGAGCAGACCGCGGTGCGACGAGGTGGGCGTGCAGATCCACACCGCGTCAACGCCGGCCAGAACTGCGGCCGCGTCGTCGACGACATCGGCACCGTGCGCGGTGGCGCACGCCTCGGCCCGGCTCCGGTCGTGGTCGTGGGTGGCGACGACCGCGGCGTCGACCATCCCCGCCTTGATCAGCCCTCGCAGGGCGCGGGAGTGGAGCTGGGTGATGAACCCGCACCCGATGATGCCGATGCGGATCACGGCGCGCCCTCCCCGGGGTGGTCGGGTCCCCACTGCTGCTCGCCGCGGCGCTTGGTGCCCCGGCCGGTCATCGTGGCGGGCACGATCGAGGAGTCGCCGAACCGCTCCCGGATGCGCTCGACGGCGCCGGCCACCTCGTCCCACGATCCGCCCACCGCGTCGTCGAGCGACAGCTGGCGGCGGCTGGCGTCCTCCAGCTGGCTCACGCTCACGCCGAGCAGGCGCACCCCGGGCGACGTGTCCACCTCGTGCAGGAGCCGGCGGGCGACGCGCGCGATCAGCGCACCCTCGTCGACCGCGGTGGCCACCGTCTCGGACCGCGTGATGGTGGCGAAGTCGCGGAACCGCACCTTGAGCTGCACGGTGCGTCCCTGGAGGCCGGACCGGCGCAGCCGAGCGCCCACCGAGTCGGCCATGCGCACGAGCTCGGGGTCGAGGGCGTCGACGGTGTGCAGGTCCTTGGCGAAGGTCTCCTCGTGGCCGACCGACTTCGGCTTCAGATCCGGCTCCACCGGCCGTTCGTCCCGCGCCCACGCGAGCGCGTAGAGGTGACGGCCGAGCGATTGGCCGAGGGCGGCGACGACCGCGTCCTCCCGGAGCGCGGCGAGGTCGCCAACGGTGCGGACGGCGAGGCGCTCGAGCCGCGTCGCCGTCGCCGGTCCCACACCCCACAGCGCCCGGATCGGATGGGCGTGGAGGAACTCGACCTCGTCGGCCTCGTCCACCACCTTCACGCCGTCGCCGAACGCGGGGCCGGCCGCCGTCGCCTTCGGCTTGGCCGCCTCCGACGCCAGCTTGGCGGTGAGCTTGCGGGCCGCCACGCCGACCGAGCACGTCAAGCCCTGCTCGTCGAGCACGCGCCGGCGGATCTCGTGGCCGATGGCCTTTCCGTCGCCGAAGAGCCGCAGCGCCCCGGTGACGTCGAGGAACGCCTCGTCGAGCGAGATGCCCTCCACCAGCGGGGTGATGTCGCGGAAGATGGCGAACACGGCGCGGCTCACCTCCTCGTAGCGGTCGTAGCGGCCGCGCACGAACAGGGCATGGGGGCAGAGACGCCGCGCTCGCACCGACGGCATGGCGCTGTGCACGCCGTAGAAGCGGGCCTCGTAGGACGCCGCCGCCACCACCCCCCGCTCGCCGGTCCCGCCGACGATCACCGGCTTGCCTCGCAGGTCGGGGTTGTCGAGCATCTCGACGGACACGAAGAACGCGTCCATGTCGACATGCAGGATGGTCACAGCCGCGTGACGACCATCTCCGCCCGGGTGGCGCCGCTGAGTGCGTACCGGTAGGTGCGGGCCTCGGTCCACCGCTCGGTGAGCCAGGCGCCGACGGGTTCGGTGATCAGCTCCCAGGTGGATCGCAGCGTGGTGCTGCACTCGTCGATCGGTACGAAGCGGGCCTCCTCGACGATCCCGTCGGGGTCGTCCACCCGCAGCTCGCCCTCGAACGCGACGGCCCGGAACACCTGCACCCGCATGTGCCAGCCGGCGTCGGCCGCCTCGGCGTCGACGTGGTACACGGGTCCCTCCCAGGCGGTGACCCGCAACCCGGTCTCCTCCTCGACCTCGCGGGTGAGCCCGGCGATGACGTCTTCGCCCTCGTCGATGACGCCCCCCGGCGGGGTCCAGTCGAGACGACCGTCCCGACGGCGGTTGGCGACGAGCAGGAGGCCCTCGTCGCTCTCGATCAGGGCGCTGCCCACCAGCCACTGGCGCACGGGTGACAGGTTGCCATGCCGCGGTGAGTACCTTGCGGCTCCGTGCACCGGAACGTGCGAGCCGTGGTCGACGCCGGCGTCGCCGCGGGCATCACCATCGAGCCCCGCTCCTTCCCCGAGGGGACGAAGACGGCCGCCGACGCCGCCGCCGCCATCGGGGTGCAGGTCGGCCAGATCGTGAAGTCGCTCGTGTTCCTGGTCGACGGCGAACCGGTGATGGCGCTCGTCGCCGGCGACAACCAGCTCGACGAGGCGAAGCTGTCGGCCGCGTGCGCCGGTGGCACCGTCACCCGGGCCGACGCCGACGCCGTCCGGGCCGCCACCGGCTTCCCCATCGGCGGGGTGCCACCGCTCGGCCACGCCACCGCACTCGCCGTCTACGTCGACGAGGACCTCCTGCGGTGGGACGAGGTGTGGGCGGCCGCCGGCACCTGGACCGACGTCTTCCCGGTCGCCCCGGCCGAGCTGGTCCGGGTCAGCGGCGGCGTTGTCCGTGAGCTTCGGCGGGAGTAGGACGCTCGCCACCCGCCACTCGGG
>DATLFP010000026.1:0-4359 GCA_035540955.1 Acidimicrobiales bacterium | reverse complement strand
TCAGCCATTGACCCGTCCCTTCGTCGTGGTGAGAGCGAGCTCCGCGAGCAGCAGGTCGACGCGGTCTTCGATGTCGTCTGCGACCTGCACGAAGGCCGAGTAGGTCGCTTCGTCGTCCGGGCCCGACGCCGCCGGGTCAGGAATGCTCCAGTGCGTCGATGTGGGCGCGCCGGGGAAGTCGGGGCAGACCTCACGGACCTTGTCGCAGAGCGTGATGATGCGGTCGAAGCGTCGACTGGCGTAGCGCGTCAGCGGCTTCGTCGAGCGGCCCGAGATGTCGATGCCTCGCTCTGCGAGCACGCGTACCGCATTGGGATGAAGCGGCTTGGGATGGCTGCCGGCGCTGGCGGCGGTCACCTGGCCGCCGGAGCGATGCACCGCGAGCGCCTCGGCGATCTGTGACCGGGCGCTGTTGCCGGTGCACAGGAAGAGCAGCTTCGGCCGACCCGAGATGCGGGTGTCCGGATCGGCTCCGGGCACCAACGAGAGACCCGGATGCAGGGCACCTCCCGCCTCGGCGAGGAGATCTCGGCACCGGATCAGGTCGACGCGGTAGTAGACGTCGCGGCCGTCGGCCGAGCTCCGGCGGGCGGTCGCGATGCCCGCCTTCCGCAGCTCGGCCAGGTGGTACGACACCACGTTCTGCGGCCGGTCGACCATCGAGACGAGCTCACCGACCCGGCGATCGCTGCTCCCCAGCTCGCTGACGATCTGCCAGCGGACCGGGTCGCTCAGCAGACCGAGGACCTCCGGCGGTTGCGTGGACCCCACATCCTCAACATATCGAATTGAATTGCATCAGATCAAGTCGCTATGTATCGGAGACTCAACGGCCAGCGTGCCTCCGAGCCATGCCCCGAAGGCCGCGGTCGGTGTCGTGCTCGGCGACGTCGGCGAGGATGGCGGCGACATCGGCGCGGCCCCGCTTGACGACCTGGCCGAGGGCGTCGATGGCGCCGGCGCGAAGGTCGGGGTTGGGATGGCGCAGGAGCTCGACAGCCTTCGGGACGAACAGGTCGTCCCCCGGGCGACACTCGCCGCTCTTGCACGCGTCGCACGCAAGAGCGTGGAGGGCTCGCTTGACCACCTCCACGTCGTCGTCGTCCAGGACCGCCACCAGGTCGGGCACCGCCTCGTCGTCCACGAGGCGGTCGAGCAGGTTCACGCACAGACGTCGCACAGTCGGATTGTCGTGACGCAGCCCCCGGCGGATGGCCGGCACCGCGGCGGCGCCGGCCGCCAGCAGGTGCTGCTTGACCTCCTGCCGGCGAGACGAGGAGACCGCCAGCTGCTTGACCCAGCCGTCGTAGTCAGCGTTCGCGGGCGTGCGGGGCATGTCGGTGAAACCCTAAGCACCCCTCGCCGCTGGACCCAGTGAATTGCCCGTTGGCGGCAGGGCCTACCGCCGCGCGCCCCGCCGTCAGGCAAGACTGCGGGGGTGACGAGGGCGCTGTATCCAGGTTCCTTCGACCCACTCCATCTCGGCCACCTTTCGGTCATCGAGAAGGCTTCGACGATGTTCGAACATGTGGTTGTGGCGGTGGTGGGCAACCCTGGCAAGCGCTCTGGGCTGTTCGCCGTGCCTGACCGAGTCGCTCTGATCGAGCTGGCGACGCACTCGCTTTCCAACGTGAGCTGCGAGGTCCATCGCGGTCTGACGGTCGACGCCGTCCGAACGACCGGTTCCGACGTTCTGATCCGGACCGGCCACAAGGACGAGGGCGACGAGTGGTCGCTGCTTGCCATGAACAAGCTCCTGGCGGGCACCGAGACGTGCTTCATTCCTCCCCCACCTGAACTGATGTTCCTCTCCTCGAGCCTCGTCCGGTCGTTGCTCGCCCATGATCGGCTCTCGGATGCCGAGCGCTTCGTCCCTCCGCCGGTTGCCGCCGCGCTGCGAGCAGCTTGATCCGCTCGCGACGCGGCGGTTCGGTGCCACCCGGAGAACTCTGGGGAGCGAAGTCCGGGGCGCGTGCTAGGTAGCGGTCAATGGCTGGCCGACCGGTGACTCGAGCGCAGCTTGCCGAGGCGATCGCGGGTCTCTCCCTCGATGACTCGCCGGTCGCGGTGCACGTGTCCTGGCGGTCGTTCCCACGCGTCGATGGTGGCCCCGCCACGCTCGTTGGCGCGTTCCTGGATCGAGGCTGCACCCTCCTGGTACCGACGATGGCGAACACGCTGTTCAGCATCCCTGCACCGCTCGACGACCGACCCGCCCGCAACGCCACCGATTACGAGGCGAAGGACGCAAGTGCCGCCCGAGACCCTTGGCCCGGCCTCAGCGACATCTACGACCCCTCACGTACCGAGACGGATCCCGGCCTCGGCGCCACACCCGCGTACGTCGCGAGCCATCCCGACCGCGTCCGATCGGCCCGTTCAGGATCGCTCGCAGCCATCGGCCCACTCGCCAATCAGCTGATGGCCGCCGAAAGTGACGACGACATGTTCGGCCCGTACCGAGCCCTCGTCGCTCTGGGAGGGCGCGTGCTCCTCATCGGCGTCGGCCTGGACCGCCTGACCATCCTCCATCTCGCCGAGGTCGAGGCAGGCCGCCGACCGTTCATCTACTGGATGCGCGGCCCCGACGGCAGGCCGATGCGATCACGGGGCGGCGCATGCTCTGACGGCTTCTCCAACCTCGCGCCGGTGGTCGCCTCCCTCGAGACCACGACCCGCGTGGGCACGAGCACTTGGCGGGTCTTCCCTGCACGAGAGCTCGTCGCCACCGCGGCTGAAGCAATCAGGTCGAGCCCGTCGATCACGCGGTGCGACGACCCAGCGTGCATCGAGTGTCCCGACGCCGTCGCCGGAGGTCCGATCGAATCGTCGGGCGACAGCCGCACGCTCACCGACCACGGGGCATGGTGGCCTTGACCTGAGAGGTCATCGACGTGCCCACCTCGGCGGAGGGATGGTCGACCCACCACCCCACCTGACGAAGGGAGCCGTCATGCAACCGACTCACCGCCTGCGGACCATCCTGCGGGCCAACGCCGCCATCAGTGGGGCCGCGGCCCTCACGTGCCTGCTCTTCGCCTCGCCGGTTGGCGACCTGCTGGGGACCGACCGGACGGGGATCGTCCGTCTCGTCGGGGCCGGCCTCGCGCTGTTCGCTCTCGACGTGGCCCTGCTCAGTCGGGCCCGGGACCACCGTCTCGCGGTGGGCACCCGGGCCGTCGCGGTGGTCGACGCAGCATGGACGGTCGCCATGGCGGGCCTCGCCCTCTCGGGTGCCCTCGCGGTCACCGGCGTCGTGCTCGTGCTCGCCACCGCCTTCGCCGCCGCTGCGTTCGCGTGGTTCGAGTGGACGGGCGCCAGTCGCCTCTCGGCCAAGCCATCCGCCCTCGGCGAGGTGTACGCATGAGGACCATGACCCACGCCGACCTGCTCGACGCCATGCCGTTCGCCCGCTCGCTCGGCATGACGCTGTCACGGGCCGACGCCGAGGAGGTCGTCGCTGCCCTCGAGTGGAAGCCCGAGCGCTGCACAGCGGGTGGCGTGCTCCACGGCGGTGCCCTCGTGTCGCTTGCCGACAGTGCCGGCGCGCTCTGCGCCTACCTCAACCTTCCCGAGGGGGCGACCACCTCGACGGTCGAGTCGAGGACCAACTTCTTCCGGGCGGTGACGGGGGGCGCGGTGCGTGCCGTCGCCCGTCCCCTGCACGTGGGGCGGACGACCATCGCCGTCCGCACCGAGGTGTTCGACGACGACGACCGCCTCGTGGCCCACGTGGTGCAGACCCAGGCCGTCATCCAGCGGTCGTAGCAGGATGCGCTCGCGAACGGCACTCACGCCGGTGGCCGTCGGAAGATCTCGGGTCGACGGAAGCCCTGGTAGGGCCTCCAACAGCCCGAGATCTGTGAGTGCCGAATGCCGATGGTCCGAGCGGCACACCGACGGTCGGGAAGCAGAAGGCCCCGCCGGAGCGGGGCCTTCGGGCAAGCAGCCCCAACGGGATTCGAACCCGTGCCGCCACCTTGAGAGGGTGGTGTCCTAGGCCACTAGACGATGGGGCCGAGCGTGGCGAGGGTCGAGTGTAGCGGTCGCCCGTGGAGCCGCCCCCTCACCAGATCGGACGGCAGCCGTGGTCAGCGGGCAGTCTTCTTCGTCACCGGCTTCCTGGTGGCGGGCTTCTTGGCCACGGCCTTCTTGACCGCGGCCTTCTTGACCGCGGCCTTCTTGACCGCGGGCTTCTTGGCCGCCGCCTTCTTCGTGGCCGCCGCCTTCTTCGTGGCCGCCGCCTTCTTCTTGGCCGCCGGCTTCTTCACCGCCGCCGCCTTCTTCTTGGCTGCCGGCTTCCGAGCGGTCGGCGGCGCCGGGCGGCGTGACTCGAGGACCGAGCCCACGGTGCCATGG
>DATLFP010000025.1:0-3824 GCA_035540955.1 Acidimicrobiales bacterium | reverse complement strand
CCGACGAACGGATCAAGCGGCGCCGTCGCGGTGCCGATGCCGCTCGAACCCATGCTCATCACCCCTCCCGCCCCCGCCCCCCTTCGCCTCGCCCCATGGCGCACCATGTGGCGCGTGGTGCGTGTCGCGCTCGCCTTGTTCCTCGCGTACCTGGTGGTCGGCAACCTCGTGATCGCCGCCGCCTGGCAGCTGCAGTCCCGCTGGAACCCGGCGGCCGAGATCCCCGGCATCGAGGGCATCGACAACCTGTACGCCGTCGACGACCACGTCTGGCGGAGCGCGGCCGTCGACGCCAGCGCCTACGAGGGCCTCGCGCGCGCCGGCGTGCGCACCATCGTCGACCTCCGGGCCGAGGAGGACCTCGAGGTCGATGCCGCCGCGCTCCACGCCCACGGCATCCGGTGGGTGCACCTGCCCATCCGCGACGGCCAGGTCCCCGGTGGGCGTCAGGTCGAGCGGTTCCTGGCGACCGTGCGCGACACCGACGGGGTCACCCTCGTGCACTGCGGCGCTGGTGTCGGTCGGACCGGCGCGATGGTGGCGGCGTACCTGGTGGCAACCGGCGCGTCCGATGGTCGAGCGGCCATGCAGCGGAACCTCGCCGTCGGTCCGCCGTCGCTCGAGCAGCTGGCGTTCGCGGCCAAGCTCGACGAGGGCGTGCAGCGACCCAACGCGGTGATCGTCGCCGCCAGCCGCGTGCTGGATGCCCCCCGCCGGCTGTGGTCGCGCTACGGCCTGTGATCCATCTCCGTCACTGAGGCGCTCACGCGACTGAACACGGCGTCTTCGAGGCAGCCGCGGAACCGGCGCTGCGCGTGCCGGGCGATGTCGGGCTCGACGATGAAGGACACCGCACCGCCGCCATGGTCGACGAAGGAGCCGGCGCGGTGGTGGTCGTGGCCGAGTGTGTGCCGGCAGGCGACGAAGAGCGCCTCGGCAGTGTTGATGGGAGACCGGTCGGTGAACCGGTTGTGGATGGACAGCGAGATGTGGACCGAACCACCGGTCACCGTGGGGTCGGGCCGGTCCTGGGTCGCGTTGGCGATGACCTGCAGCGCGCTGACCACGAGGAGAGCGGCGGCGGCGACGACGAAGGCCCGCCGGACGGTCGACCGAGCGGCCGGTCGGGCCTTCGACCTCGGCTGCTCCAGGGACCCGAGGCCCGAACGCGGCGCGGCGGAGGTGAACCCGGTGCTCGGGAACGAGATGGCGCCGAGCCGAGCCGCCAGCTGGCGCTCGCGCCACGGTGTCGTCGTCGCCCCGGCGAGCCGTTCGACGGCAAGTCCGAGCAACGACAGGATCACGCCGGCACCGAGCAGGACCGGCACGAACACCTTGGTCGAGGTGGGATCGAGCCAATCGAAGCGCCGGCGGGGCTCGGGCGCCGCCTCGCGGATCCGCTGCAGCGGTCGGGCCGGGACGTCGGGCCGGCTGTCGAGCCGCTCCTCGATGGCCCGCAGTCGCCGGAAGAGCGCGGTGCCGACGGCGGCCACCTCGGCGGCGACGAAGAACACGCCGGCGACGATGGCCCGGTTCCACTCCCACCGGTAGAGGTACACGAGCAGGTACGAACCCGAGGCGACGAGGACGAGGAGCGTCATCGCCGAGCCGAGCCGCCGGGCGATCACTGCTGCACCTCCACCTGGCCGGTCACGCCGTCGACCAGCACGACGGTGCCCGGCGGAAAGCGCCTGATGGCGTCGGGCACGCCCACGACGGTGGGCACGCCGAGCTCGCGAGCGAGGATCGCCAGGTGGGACAGCGCGCTACCCGTCTCCGCCACCAGACCGGCCCGACCCGCCAGGCGTCCCGCGAGTCCCGGCTCCAGTGCCTGCACCACGAGCACGGTCCCGGGTCGATCGTCGTGTGCGTCGGCGACGGTCCCGAGGCCGCGGCCGCCGCCGGCGCCGCGTCCGGCACCGGCGAGCGCGCCGGGTTCGACGACCACCGTGCCGTCGCCGGCGAGGCGGAACACGGTGGGGAGCGGTGCTGCATCCTCACCGATGGCCCGGTCGTGAACGCCCCCAGGAGCGGCGGCCCCGTCGAGCACGATGGCGGCGAGCTCGTCGAGGCGCAGCCACCGCACGTCCGCGGCCTCCGTGAGTCGACCGGCGGCCGCGAGGCGGTCGCCGAGCGCCGCCGCGGCTCGGCTCGACAGCTCCTGCAGCCAGCGGGCTCGCAGCCGAAGCGCCTCGCGGGGGCCGAGCTCGGCGACGGGAGCGGCCGGTGCGGGCGCGGCCGGGAGCTCGGCCATCGGCCCGATGCGGGGCGGGACGAGCGCGAGGACCACGGGGTCGTGAAGCACCACCTCGGCGTCGCCGAAGCCGGCGCGCCGGCCGGCGGCGACCGCCTGGGCCGCGAGGCCGATGCTCGAACCGCCACCGTCGTCGCCGAGCGCGCCGGCCAGCACCTCGTGGCCGTGCACGGCGCGGGCGGCGAGGCGGCACGAACCGATGATCGCGAGGAGCTCGCGGTCGTCGTCCACCTCTGCCAGGTTGGGCACGGCGGACAGCTCCCCGTCGACGATCTCGACGAGGTCAGCGGCGAGGTGGGGAAGGGCGTGGCGCAACCGTCCGACCCGCCACGCGGCGACGAGCCGCCGAGCGCCCGGCCGGGGATCGATCAGGGCCGCGATCCGACCGCGGGCCCTGCCTTCGAGCAGGTCGAGATCGGCCGCCACCCTCCCGTCGACCTCGACCAGCACCGGCGACCGGTCGATGACCCGGGACGGGTGGACGCCGGCGAGCCGGAGCGCCTCGCGGATGCCGGCCCGCAGTGGCTCGACCCAGAGATCGAGCTCGAGCGGGGCAAGGGGGTCGGGGAACGTCTCGGCCACCGGCCCCGGGCCGAGACGGGGGCCCCGTGCGGGTGCCGCCGTCGCCGTGATCGGCCGACTCTGGAGCAGCCAGAGCCGGCCGGACCCGTCGATCGCCCACTCGATGTCCTGCGGCCCGCCGAACACCCGCGCGCAGTGGCGCGCCAGGGACGCCAGCCGGCGCCGCGCCCGCCGGTCGAGCGGGATGCGACCGTCGGTCTCGACGAACCGGCCCCGCCGGGTCAGCACGCTGCGGCTGGCCGTGACCTGGCCCGACACGAGCGCGTTCGGCGTACCCGGGACGACCTCGACCAGCAGATGGTCGGCCCGTCCGGTGACGGGATCGGCGCCGAACAGCACGCCGCCGATCGCCGCCGGGCACATCGGTTGCACGAGCACCGCCATCGGCGCGCCGGGCGCTGAGGCTCGCACCTCGTCGACGGCAGCCACCGTGGCCGGCCACCCGGAGACGTCGAGGACCGAGGTGAACTGCCCAGCCATCGAGCTCGTCGCCTGGTCCTCGACCGGGGACGAGGAGCGCACGGCGACGGGCGTGGCGCCGCCGTCGCTGATCGCCTCCCACAGAGGACGGAGCCCGGCGGGGTCGCCGCCCACGCAGAGGACGGCGCCGGGGATCACCGGGAGCCTGCCGGCCATGGCCGTGGCGAGGGCTGCGGCCTTCGCCCCCGCGACACCGGGGTTGCGGGCGCGCGGGTCCTCGAGGGAGATCGCTCCGATCGGCGGCCGGCCTGCTTGCGCCGCTCGGTCGGCTCGCCGGACGTCGCCCGCCCGTTTCACCACCCCCGCAGTGTCCTCGCTCCGGACCACGGAGCGGGCGCGGCCCTCACAGACGTCTCCTCGTCACCGCTAGATAGCGCTATATAACGCTGGATAACGGTGTAAAGTGGACACACTGTGACGAAGTGGCCTGGCCGGCGCGCCCGGCGGGTGGCGGCGACACTGCTCGTCGCGACCGGCGCCCTCGTCGATGCGGCCGCCCTCGGCGTCG
>DATLFP010000024.1:0-6880 GCA_035540955.1 Acidimicrobiales bacterium | reverse complement strand
GGGTGGCGTGTCCTCGGCGAGGAGGTTCGGCAGCTGCCCGGCGATGGCGTCGCGCGCCGCCGCCAGCTCGCGCACCGTCGCTTCGAGCTCCTTGGCCCGCGCCCGCCGGCGTCCGCCCTCCTCGGCGGTGATCTCGCCGCTGGCCACCATGCGGTTGAGCTGCTTCTGCTCCTTGTTCAGCTCGTCGAGCTCGGTGACCGACGCCCGGTACTCGGCGTCGACGCGCAGCAGCCCGTCGAGGTCGACCTCGATGCCACGACGGGAGCACATCTCCCTGACCCGATCGGGGTCCTTGCGCACGAGGTCGAGGTCCAGCACGCCGCCGACGGTAGCGTCCCTCGCTCGTGGCCCCCGCGGTAGTTGTCCGTGATCTGGTCGTCCGCTTCGGCGACCTCACCGCCGTCGACGGGCTGACCTTCGACGTGTCCGCCGGCGAGGTCGTCGCCCTGCTCGGGCCGAACGGGGCCGGCAAGACCACCACCGTCGAGACCGCCGAGGGCTACCGGGTGCCCGACGAGGGCCAGGTGCGGGTGCTCGGCCTCGATCCCGTGGAGGACCGAGCGGCGCTCGTCGAGCGGGTGGGGGTCATGCCTCAAGACGGCGGGGCGTACCCAGGCCTGCGGCTCGGCGAGGCGCTCCGACTGTTCGCCTCCTACTACGCCGAGCCCGACGACCCCGACCGGCTGGTCGACCTGCTCGGCCTCCGCGCTCGGGAGCGAGCCACCTGGCGCTCGCTGTCGGGAGGCGAGCAGCAACGGCTGTCGCTGGCGCTGGCGCTCGTCGGCCGGCCCGAGGTCGCGTTCCTCGACGAGCCCACCTCCGGGGTCGACCTCGCCGGCCGCCAGGTCATCAGACAGGTGATCGCCGACCTTCGCGACCGGGGGGTGGCCGTGGTGCTCACCACCCACGAGCTGGCCGAGGCCGAGAAGGTGGCCGACCGCGTGGTCATCGTCGACGGCGGCCGCGCCGTCGCCGCCGGGACGCTGGCCTCGCTGCGGGCCGCCGGCGGCGACCAGGTCCGGTTCGCGGCGCCGCCGGGCCTCGACGTCGACGCTCTGGCCGCCGAGGTGCGGGCCGGCGTCACCGAGGTGAGCCCGGGCGAGTACGTGGTGAGTGGGACGCCGTCGCCGGCGCTCGTGGCCTCGATCACCGCCTGGCTGGCGGCCCGCGACGTTCCGCTCGGCGACCTGCGGGCCGGCCGCCAATCGCTCGAGGACGTGTTCCTCCGCTTGACCGGCGACGGGGGCCGCGCCGAGGAGGACGAGTGACCGGGGACCGGCGATGAGGGCGAGCGCCCTCCGGGCCCAGACCCGCGTCGAGGTCGCGCTCACGCTCCGGCGCGGTGAGTCGGCGCTGCTCACGCTCGGCATCCCCGTGGTGCTGCTGGTGTTCTTCTCGGTGGCCGACGTGCTTCCGCTGCCCGCCGGCGTCGACGACCCGGTCGACTTCCTGTTCCCGGGAGTGCTGGCACTGGCGGTGATGTCGGCCGCCATGGTCGGCCCCGCCATCGCCACCGGGTTCGAGCGGGAGTACGGCGTGCTGCGGCGCCTGGCAGTGACACCGCTCGGCCGGCCGACGCTGGTGACGGCCAAGACCGTGGGGATCATCGCGGTCGAGCTCGTTCAGGTGGCGGTGCTCACCGCCGTGGCGGTCTTCCTCGGGTGGGACTCCGGCGGCGCCCAACCGCTGGTCGCCGTCGGCGCGGTGCTGCTCGGCACCGTCGCCTTCGCCGGCCTCGGCCTGCTGCTGGGCGGGACCCTGCCCGGCCTCACCACCCTGGCGGCTGCCAACGGCCTGTACGTGCTGCTGCTGCTGGTGGGCGGCATGGTCTTCCCGCTCGAGCGCCTGCCGGGCTGGTTGCAGGGAGCGTCGCGGCTGCTGCCGCCGGCGTCGCTCGCCGACCTGCTCCACGGTGCGCTCGGCGCCGGGGGCGACCTCCCCGTGCGGGCCTGGCTGGTGCTCGCGGCGTGGGCCGTGATCGGCCCCGCCGCCGCCATCCGCTGGTTCCGCTGGACCTGAAGCCGCCGTTCTGTGTCGGATCGCCGTCTCATGGAGACGGCCGGTCGACACAGAACGCTGGATGACCGGTCAGGGTTCGGTGGGGGCGGGGGGTGCGGTCTGCAGCTCTCGTTCGACGTCGGCCCAGGTGAGCACGGCGGTGTCGGGGGCGCGGCGGTCGAGGGGGACGCCGCGCGCCCGGTCGCTGTGCTCGGAGGACTGCACGAAGCGGATGAAGAGCAGCCCGATGACCGACCAGAGGAACAGTCCGCCGACCACCTTCATGATCATCCCCGCCAGCTGCTGGTCGTTGGCCAGGCTGATCCCCCACAGCCGGTCGGCGTGGTCGTAGGACTTGTACACCACGCCCTCGGCGAAGGTGAGCCACCCGGCGGGCACCGTCGGGATGATGGACTGCAGGAACAGGTACGGCATCTGGGCGCCGAGGGCGAAGCGCAGCTCGGGCAGTGGGCCGCACACGCCGGTCCACATGAGGATCGACGTCGCCACCACCAGAACGTGGACGCCGTAGTGGAGCAGGCCGTTCTCGACGACGCCGTTCACGATCGTGGGCCAGTGGCTGAACACCACGACGCCGTTGAACAGCAGCGTGGCCGGTACCACCCGCGTGAGCCGCTTGAACACTGCGTAGCCCCGCCCCGACCCGACCACCATGCGGGCCAACCAGGTCGGCGTGGCCAGCATGAGCATGGGCACCACCGCGAACGAGTACAGGAGGTGCTGGATCATGTGGACGAAGTAGAGGTGCTCCTCGGCGACATCGTGCACGGGCCAGTCCGAGGCCACCCACAGGGTCAGGAGGCCGGCCACGAACCACGCCTTCTGTGACCGGGTGACGACCGCCTCTCCTGGCCCCACGGCCGCCGGGCCGATCCGCCGCACGGCGTAGACGGCGAGCGCGGCGATGCCCCCGACCAGCAGCCAGATCTCGGGGTGAGCCTGGAAGCGGAGGGAAGCGTCCATGTCGCTAGGAGGAGAAGATGTGCAGCGACGTCAGGAACGCGACGTAGACGCCGATGGCGAGGAGGATCCCGCTCACGAAGACGCGCGTGAACAGGTTGCTGTCGAACTTCAGGTGCATGAAGTAGGCGGCGACGATGCCGAACTTGGCGATCATCATGATCACCAGCGACGGGACCATGAGCGCGCCGAAGTCGACCACGTAGGTCATGACCTCGACCGCGGTGATCACACCGAGGATCAGCGCGATCTGGATGTACCTGCCGTCGCTGGGGTGGTCGTGATCGATCTCGTCGTGATGCTCGATGGTCTGGTGCTCGGTGGCCATCGGTGCTCCTACGGGGTGATGAGGTAGACGACGGTGAAGATCACGATCCAGACGACGTCGACGAAGTGCCAGTAGAGCCCGACGATCTCGACCGTCTCGGCCCGCTCCGTACCCATCCGGCCCCGGAGCGACAGCACGACGAGCGAGAGCAGCATCACGATGCCGAGCGACACGTGGACACCGTGGAACCCGGTGAGCGTGTAGAACGCCGACCCCTGCAGGTTGGTGGTGTAGCCGAGGCCTTCGCGGTAGAAGACGGTGAACTCGTAGACCTGCCCACCGACGAACGACGCGCCGAGGAGCGCCGTGGTCATCAGCCACACCCGGGTGTTGCGCTGGTCACCCCGCTTGATGGCGGCCACCGCCAGCACCATCGTGAGCGAGCTCATCAGCAGGACGAACGAGCTCACCGAGGTGAACGGGATGTCGTACAGCGACTCGACCGAAGGGCCGCGCAGCGGATCGACCTCGCGGTAGAGCAGGAACGTCGAGATCAGGCCGCCGAAGAGCAGGCACTCCGACCCGAGGAAGATCCACATCGCCAGCTTCTCGTTCGAGAGGCCGGTCGAGGTGTGGTGCGCCTCGGTCGGGTGGGCGGCGCTCGTGTGCTCCGCCGTCGTGGTCATTCGGTCGTCTCCTCGGGCGTGGTGGCGACCGGCTCGAGCACCTCGTCATGGGCGTCGTGGTGCGCCTCGTCGTGGTGGGCGGCGGCAGGGTCGACCGACGGCTCCAGGCTCCACCCGTATGCCGCGGCGATCACCAGCAGGCCACCGACCGCACACAGCCAGTAGGTGTAGAGCAGGCCGAAGGCGATGAAGGGCAGACCCAGGGCCAGGACGAGCGGCCAGTACGACGGCGACGGCAGGTGCGGCGCCTCGGCCGGCCCGTCGGGCGAGGTGAAGGACTTCACGCCTTCGACCCGCACCATGCGGTGCTGGTCGTCCTCGCGGTACTTCCGGTGCCACCACTCGTCGAGGTGGGTGACCGTCGGGATCTCGTCGAAGTTGTGCACCGGCGGCGGTGACGACGTCGCCCACTCGAGTGAGCGCCCGTCCCAGGGGTCGGCCTCGGCCGGCGGGTTGTTGCGACTGACGATGATGTTGTAGGCGAACACGAGGAACGAGACGCCGATCATGAAGGCGCCGACGGTCTCGACCAGGTTCCAGAAGTCCCAGCCCATGCCCTCGGGATAGGAGGCGGTGCGCCGCGGCATCCCCTGGAGGCCGAGGATGTGCATGGGCCCGAAGGCGAGGTTGAAGCCGATCGCCATCAACCAGAAGTGCCACCACCCCAGCCGATCGCGGAGGTGGCGACCGAAGATCTTCGGCCACCAGAAGTAGAGCCCGCCGACCATGCCGAACAGGGCGCCTCCGAACAGCACGTAGTGGAAGTGGGCGACGATGTAGTAGGTGTCGGTCTGCTGGGTGTCCGACGGCGCCACCGCGTGGCTCACCCCCGAGACGCCGCCGACGGTGAACTGCACCACCAGTGCGATCGCAAACGCCATCGGGACGGTGAGCCGGAGCTTGCCGCCCCAGAGCGTGCCGACCCAGTTGAAGATCTTCACGCCGGTGGGCACGGCGATGAACATCGTCGAGAGCGAGAACGCCGCCACCGAGACCGGCCCGAGGCCGGAGGCGAACATGTGGTGGGCCCAGACGCCCCAGCCCATGAAGCCGATGGCGATGCCCGAGAACACCATGAACGGGTAGCCGAAGAGCGGCTTGCGGGCGAAGACCGGCATGATCTCGGACACGATGCCGAACGCCGGCAGGATCATGATGTAGACCTCCGGGTGCCCGAAGATCCAGAACAGGTGTTGCCAGAGCAGTGGGTCGGCACCGGCCGCCGGATCGAAGAACCCCGCGCCGAAGAGGCGTTCGAACAGCAGCAGGAACTGGGCGACGGTGAGCACGGGGATGGCGAACAGCAGCAGGAACTGCGTCACCAGCGCCATCCACGTGAAGACCGGCATCCGCAGGAGCGTCATGCCCGGTGCCCGCATGTTGAGGCACGTCACGATGAGGTTCACGGCGCCGACCAGCGAGGCGATGCCGGCGATCAGGAGCCCGAGGTTCCAGAAGTCGATGCCGTGCCCCGGGCTGTATGCGAGACCCGAGTTCGGCGCGTAGTTGAACCACCCGTTGTCGGGCGAGCCGCCCAGGAACCAGCCGGCGTTGAGGACGATGCCCCCGAAGAGGAACGTCCAGTAGCTGAAGGCGTTGAGTCGGGGAAAGGCGACGTCTCGCGCGCCGACCTGCAGGGGAATGAGGTAGTTGGCGAACGCCGCCGCCAGCGGCATGACGACGAGGAAGACCATCGTCGTGCCGTGCATGGTGAAGACCTGGTTGTACTGGCTGGCGGTGAGGACCTGACCGTCGGGCTGTGCCAGCTGCATGCGGATCAGCAGCGCCTCGATGCCACCGATGAAGAAGAAGAAGAGCGCGGTGCCGCCGTAGAGGATGCCGATCTTCTTGTGGTCGATGGTCGTGAGCCACGATCGCCAACCGGTGGTCTTCGTCGGGCGCGTGAACGCGCCGAGCGGGTGGCCGACGACGGCGTCGTCGCCGGTCGTGAGCTCGAGCGGGCGTTCGTCGGTGACGGCCATCAGTGCTCCCGCACAGGGGGGCGGGCTGCGCCCTCGTTCATCTGAGCGTCTCCAGGTAGGCGTACAGGCGGTCGATCTCGTCCTCGGTGAGCTCGCCGATGACCATCAGCGACCCATCCTTCCGCATCGGGTCACGCAGCCACGCTTCGAGCTCGTTGCGGTCGTTGAGGTCGTAGATGCAGCCGGCGAAGCAGTCGCGGGTGAACAGCTTCGTCAGGTTGGGTGCGGCGGGGGCGTCGGCGGCGACGTCTTCGAACTGACCGTCCACCTGGTGGCACCCGGCACACCCCTTCTGGACGAACAGCTCGAAGCCCTCGGCCGCCAATCCGCTGGACGGTTCCTCGAGCGGAGCCTGCATCGTGGCGACCCAGCGGTTCCAGCTTGCCTGGTCGTGCGCCACCACCTTGAGGCGCATGAAGGCGTGCGAGGTGCCGCAGAACTCGGCGCACTGGCCGGAATACACCCCGGGCACGTCGGCCTCGAGCTTCCAGTAGTGGGTCCGGCCGGGCACGACGTCGCGCTTGCCGTTCAGCTTCGGGGCCCAGAACGAGTGGATCACGTCGTTGGAGCGCAGCGTCAGGTACACGGGAACGCCGACGGGGATGTGCAGCTCGTTGGCGGTGCGGATCCCGGCCGACTCGATGCCGTACTGCCCGTTGCCCTCACCCGGGTACTCGTAACCCCACCAGTACTTCTGACCCCACACGTCGACAGCCAGGTACTCGTCCGGCTCGTCGGCGAGGTCGAAGATCACCGGCAGGGTGAAGGCGGAGATGGCGGCGAGCACGAGCGCCGGCAGGATCGTCCAGCCGATCTCGAGCTTGGTGTTGCCGTGCAGCTGGTGCGGGAGCTCGTCGTGATCGTCACCCGGCCGCTCCCGGAACTTCCACATGGCGAAGGCGACGAGGCCGAACACGAAGAGGGCGACGAAGATGGCGATGATGAAGACCGGCTTCTGCAGGGTG
>DATLFP010000023.1:0-28670 GCA_035540955.1 Acidimicrobiales bacterium | reverse complement strand
CGCCATCGCCACCCCGATCCCCGTCCCCGGCGCCACCCCCACCGTCCTGCTCGACGCCGGCGCCAACGCCGAGGTGCAGGCCGACTGGCTCGTGCAGTTCGCGCAGATGGGCTCGGCGTTCGCCACCGCCCGCTACGGCCTCGACGCCCCCCGGGTCGGCCTGCTGTCGATCGGCGAGGAGGCCACGAAGGGCACGCCTCTCGTGAAGGAGACCCACGCCCTGCTCGCCGAGGCGCCCGGCATCCGGTTCATCGGCAACGTCGAGGGCCGTGACCTCATGACCGACGACGTCGACGTCGTCGTGACCGACGGCTTCACCGGCAACGTGGCGCTCAAGACCCTCGAGGGCGGCCTGCGGTTCATCCAGCGAGCCCTGCTCGGCGTGCTCACCGAGGCGAACGCGTTCGACACGCTGTGGCCCACCCTCGAGCCGCTGGTGCTCGAGCTCGACCCCGACACCCACGGGGGGGCCATGCTCCTCGGGGTGGACGGCGTGTGCATCATCAGCCACGGGTCGTCATCGGCGCGAGCGATCGTGAACGCCGTTCGAGTCGCGAAGGAGATGGTGGAGGGCGACCTCGTCGGTCACCTCCGTGCCGCGGTCACCCCCCCGTGAGTCGCTATCCTCCGGCTCCGTGCCCGCAGAGACCCACGTCGAGCAGGGTCCCATGGACCGCACGCAGGTCTTCGAGCTGATCCGCGACCGCCTCGCCGACATCCTCGAGATCGACCCCGGCGAGGTGACCGAGGGCAAGTCCTTCGTCGACGACCTCCAGGCCGACTCGCTGGCGCTCATCGAGCTCGTCGAGGCCATCGAAGAGGAGGTGGGCGAGCGGACCGTCGGCTTCAGGATCGAGGACGAGGACCTCGAGGACCTGAAGACGGTGCGCGACGCCGTCGACTACGTCTGCGCCCGACTCTCCTGACCCCGCTCCCGCCGTCGGGCCCCCGGGGCCGGAAGCGGCGATCGAGGCGCTGGCCAGCCGCATCGGCTGGGTCTTCGGCGACGCCGATCTGCTGCGGCGGTCGGTCGCCCACCGCTCCTGGTGCGCCGAGCGCGACGGGGCCCGGTCCAACGAGCGCCTCGAGTTCCTGGGCGACGCCGTGCTCGGCCTCGTCGTCACCGATCACATCTTCCGCACCTATCCCGAGCTCCCCGAGGGCGAGCTGGCGAAGGTGCGGGCCACGGTGGTGAGCGCCGCCGCGCTGGCCGAGATCGCCGTCGAGCTCGACCTCGGCGACGCCCTGCTGCTCGGCAAGGGCGAGGACGCCTCCGGCGGGCGGGAGAAGCCGTCGATCCTCGCGGATGCCACCGAGGCGGTGATCGGCGCGGTGTATCTCGACGGCGGTTGGGGGGCGGCCCAGTCGCTGGTGCTCGAGCTCATGGGCGACCGCATCGCCGAGGCGGCCGCCGGCCCCGGCGGCCAGGACTACAAGACCCGGCTCCAGGAGCTGGCGGCGCGCGAGCTCGAGGCGCTGCCCGCCTACTCGGTGACCGACGACGGGCCCGATCACGCGAAGCGGTTCTTCGCCACCGTGACGGTGCAGGGCGTCGAGTACGGCGCCGGGGAGGGCCGGTCGAAGAAGCAGGCCGAGCAGGCGGCGGCCCGGCTGGCGTGGGAGGTGCTGAGTGCCCGAGCTTCCTGAGGTCGAGACGATCCGACGCGATCTGGAGAAGGAGGCGCTCGGCAAGCGGATCAAGTCCGTCGACGTCTCGGGCCTGCGCTCCATCCGTCGCCACTCCACGAAGAAGCAGTTCACCTCCCGGCTCGAGGGCCAGAAGATCGAGGCGGTGTCGCGCCGCGGCAAGAACCTCCTGATCGACGTGGGCGATGACCTCCTCGTCGTCCACCTCGGGATGAGCGGCCAGCTGCTCAAGGTGGCGGTCAAGGACCCGACCATCAAGCACACCCACGTGGTGATCACCTTCACCCAGGGCGGCCAGCTCCGCTACGTCGACACCCGGACCTTCGGCGAGCTGTTCGTGGTCGCGAAGGAGCGGCTGGCCGAGGAGTGGCCCGAGCTCGGCGAGCTCGGCTTCGACCCGATCGAGGACGTGATGTCCTGGAACGACTTCGGCTCGCGGCTCGTGGCCCGCAAGGCGCAGCTGAAGGCCGTGCTCATGGACCAGAAGTTCGTCGCCGGCATCGGCAACATCTACAGCGACGAGATCCTGTGGGAGGCGGGCCTGCGCTACGACCGCCCGTCGAACACGCTGTCGATCCAGGAGGTGCGCCGCCTCTACCGCGCCATCGGCGAGGTGCTGAACGAGGCGATCAAGCAGCGGGGCTCGTCGCTCGCCGACGAGACCTACCGCGACCTCTACGGCGAGACCGGCCAGATGCAGCTGCAGCACAACGTGTACGCCCGCGACGGCCAGCCCTGCAAGCGGTGCCGCCACGCCATCGGCAAGGCCAAGTACGCCGGCCGGTCCACGTACTACTGCCCCTCCTGTCAGGTCTGAGGCCGACCGCCCGGCCGGTCCGCGCGTGTCAAGCACCCAGGCTCTACGGTCGGGTCCGATGTTCCTGAAGTCGCTGACCCTCAAGGGGTTCAAGTCGTTCGCGGACACCACGACGCTGGAGCTGGAGCCCGGCGTCACCGTCGTGGTCGGCCCGAACGGGAGCGGGAAGTCCAACATCGTCGACGCCGTCGCCTGGGTGCTCGGCGCCCAGGGGCCGCGCACGGTGCGGTCGGGGAAGATGGAAGACGTCATCTTCGCCGGCACCGCCAAGCGGGCGGCGCTGGGGCGGGCCGAGGTCCACCTCACGATCGACAACACCTCGGGGATGCTCCCCATCGATCTCGCCGAGGTGTCGATCAGCCGCACGCTGTTCCGCAACGGCGACAGCGAGTACGCGATCAACGGCGTGCCGTGCCGGCTCCTCGACGTGCAGGACCTCCTCAGCGACTCGGGCGTGGGGCGCCAGCAGCACGTGATCGTCGGCCAGGGCATGCTCGACGCGGTCCTCAACGCCCGCCCCGAGGACCGCCGCTCGATCATCGAGGAGGCGGCCGGGGTCCTCAAGTACCGCAAGCGCAAGGAGAAGGCCGAGCGCCGGCTCGAGGCGACCGAGGGCAACCTGCTGCGCCTGTCCGACCTGCTGCGCGAGGTGCGCCGCCAGCTGCGCCCCCTCGAGCGCCAGGCCGAGGCCGCCCGCCGCCACGGCGAGCTGGTGCAGGAGCTGACCGCCATCCGGCTCTTCGTGGCCGGCCGGGAGCTGGCCTCGCTCCGGCAGCGGCTCGAGGGCGGCGCCCAGACCCGCACGCAGCTGAGCACCGACGAGCGGTCGACCCGCGACGAGCTGGCCCGGCTCGACGCCGCCGTGCTCGCCACCGAGGCCGAGCTGTCGGCGCTCGGCGCCGACGACCTGGGCGACGCGCTCGTGCGCGCCGAGCGCCTGCACGAGAGGGCCCGGGGCCTGGCCGCGGTGCTGGCCGAGCGCCGGCGGGGGCTCGAGCGCGACCGCGCCGTCGCCGTCGACATGGCCGTCATCGCCACCCACGAGGCCGAGGCCGCCCGCCTGCGCTCCGAGCTGGCCGAGCTCGACGCCGAGGCGGAGGGGCTGCTGCCCGAGGCGGAGCGCCTGGCCGAGGCCGAGGCCGACCTGGCGGCGGAGAAGGCGAGCTTCGAGGCCCGCTGGGGCGAGGGCGTGCCCATGACGAGCGGCGCGGCCGCCGAGGTGCGGGGCGAGCTGGCCGCGCTGCAGTCGGGGATCCAGCGGGTCGACCTCGAGTCGTCGCGGCTCGAGTCGCGCTTGAGCTCGCTCACCGAGAAGGCCCAGCGACTGGCCGCCGAGGCCCGGCAGCGGCGCGAAGACCTGGCGGCGGCCGAGGCCGCCGACCCCCGGTTGGACCACGAGCTCGTCACCGCCGAGTCGGCCCGCGTCGACGCCGAGGAGAACCTGGCGGCGGCCGAGGCCGCGCTGCGGGGCGCCGACGCCGACCGGTCGGCGTGGGCGGCGCGGGCCGACGCGCTGGCCAGCGCACTCGACGACGCCCGGGCGCGCGCCGGCGCCGAGCGCATCGCCGGTGTGGAGGGGGTGCTCGGCACCCTGCTCGACGTCGTCGAGGTCGACCCCGGCTGGGAGGCCGCGTTCGAGGCGGCCGTGGGCCCCGCGCTCGGCGCGGTGGTCGTGGCCGGGGGCGCCGACGGCGCGCGGCGCGCCCTCACCGCGCTCGGCGAGGGCGCGGTGCTCGCCCTCGGCACGCCGGCTCCGTCGTCGCCGTCGGCGCCGGCGGTGGGCGAGCCGGTCCGGCGCCACGTCCGGTCGTCGCGCCCCGAGGTGGCGCGGGCGCTCGACGCGCTGCTGGTCGCCGCCGTCGCCGTCGACGGCGACTGGACCGCGGCGCTCGACGCCTCCCTCGCCCATCCCGATGCCGTGATCGTGACCCGCGCCGGCGACCGCTTCGCCGCCTCCGGGTGGCGGGTGGGGGCGGCCGGTGCCGGTGCGACCGGCGCCGCGCTCGAGGAGGCCCGCACCCGGGCCGAGGAGGCGGCCGGCGCCCTGGCCGCCGCCGAGCGGACGTTGGACGCCGCCCGGTCGGCGCTGGCCGACGCCCGCCACCGCGAGGTCGAGCTCACCCGCGCCCTGTCCGACAACCGCAGCCGACTGTCGGCGCTGGCCGAGGCGCTCGCCCGCATCGACGACGAGATCGCCGACGCCACCGGCGAGTCCGACGCCGTCCGCCAGCACCTGGCCGAGCTGTCGGCCCGCATCGAGCAGGAGCGGGCCCGCACCGACGAGCTGCAGATGGCGTTGCCCGGGCTCGAGGCCGAGGAGGCGGCGGCCGCCGAGCAGGTCCGGGCCATGTCGGCGGCCCGCAACCGGCTCGAGGAGCGGGCGGCCGCGGTCGGCGCCCTGCGCACCGACCTCGAGATTCGGGCCACCGGGCTCGAGGAGCGGCGGGGGTACCTGCAGCACCGGCTGGCCGAGGTCGACGAGGCGCTGTCCCGCAACGTGGCCCAGGCCGACGAGGCCGCGGCGCGGCGGGTCGAGCTCGACCGCAAGCTGGCGGTCACCGACCGCCTCGCCGACCTGCTCGCCGCCCGCAGCACCCAGGTCGACGGCTGGCTCGCCGAGCTGCGCGAGGGCCGTCGCCGCCAGTCGGAGGCCCAGCGGGCCACGGCCGAGCGGCTCGACGGGCTGCGGCGGTCCCGGGCCGAGGCCGAGCGCACGCTCGAGGGGCTGCGCGAGCGCATGCAGCGCGCCGAGCTGGAGCACCAGGAGCTGCAGATCCGGCTGGAGGGGGCGACGGAGACCCTGCGGCGCGAGCTCGACTGCGAGCCCGACGCCGCCATCGCCGCCGAGTGCCCGCCGCTCCCGGAGGGCACCTCGGCCGCCGCCCGCCTGCGCGAGCTCGAGCGCGAGCTGCGGCTGATGGGCCCGATCAACCCGCTCGCCCTCGAGGAGTTCACCGCGCTGCAGGAGCGCAACCAGTTCCTCGAGTCCCAGCTGGAAGACGTGAAGACGTCCCGGCGGGAGCTGGCCCGGGTCATCAAGGCGGTCGACGCCGAGATCGTCAACGTGTTCAGCGCCGCGTTCGCCGATGTGTCGCAGAACTTCACGGCGCTGTTCGAGACGCTGTTCCCCGGCGGCCACGGGTCGCTCAAGCTCACCGACCCCGACGACCCGCTCTCGACCGGCATCGAGGTCGAGGCCCGGCCGTCGGGCAAGAACGTCCGCAAGCTGTCGCTGCTGTCGGGCGGCGAGCGCTCGCTCACCGCGCTGGCGTTCCTGTTCGCCGTGTTCCGCAGCCGGCCCTCGCCCTTCTACCTGCTCGACGAGGTCGAGGCCGCTCTCGACGACGTGAACCTCAGCCGGTTCCTCGATCTGCTCGACGAGTTCCGGCGCGAGGCGCAGATGATCGTCGTCAGCCACCAGAAGCGCACGATGGAGACCGCCGACATGCTCTACGGCGTCACGATGCAGCCGGGCGCGTCGTCGAAGGTCGTCAGCGAGAAGGTCGCGTAGCCCACCACGCCGTAGTGTGCGCCGGCTGTGGTGGTCGACCTGCTGTTCGTCGTCGCCGGGCTGGCGCTCCTCGTCAAGGCCGCCGACCGGTTCGTCGTCGCCGCGGCGCGGATCGCCGATGCCGCCAACGTCCCCCCGATCGTCATCGGCGCCGCCCTCATCGGCTTCGGCACGAGCCTCCCGGAGATGCTGGTGTCCGGGCTCGCGTCCAGCCAGGGTGAGCCCGAGCTCGCGATCGGCAACATCGTCGGGTCGAACCTGGCCAACCTCACCCTCGTGCTCGGCGCCGCGTCGCTGCTGGTGCCGCCGGCGGTGGTGCCGCGGGTGCTCAAGCGGGAGGCGCCCATCGCCCTCCTCGCCGCCGTGGTCTTCGCCGTCCTCGTCCAGAACGGCCTCACCCGGCCCGAGGGCGTCGTGCTCGCCGCCGGCCTCGGCGTCGCCCTCTGGCTCATCCTCCGCGCGAGCGAGGGGGAGAGCGAGGCGGTCGCGCTGCTCGAGGAGGTCAAGGAGCTCGAGCACGTCGAGGGCGCGATCAGCATCCCCCGCGAGCTGCTCATCGGCCTCGTCGGCCTGATCGGGACCCTCGCCGGCGCCCAGCTGCTCGTGCACGGCGCCACCGACATCGCCGAGGCGCTCGGCCTCTCCGGCGGGTTCATCGGGCTGACGCTCGTGGCCGTCGGCACGTCGCTGCCCGAGCTGGTGACCGGCATCCAGTCGGTGCGCCGCGGCGAGGAGTCGCTGCTGATCGGGAACGTCCTCGGGAGCAACGTGTTCAACTCCTTCGCCGTCGGCGGCATCACCGCGCTCGTCGCCCCCGCCGCCGTCACCGACGCGTCGCTCGTGGTCACCGCCACCGGGCTCATGGTCGGTGTGGCCGTGCTGGCCACGATCTTCCTCGCCACCGGGCCCCGCATCACCCGGCTGAAGGGCGGCGTGCTGCTGGCCGTCTACTTCCTCTCCCTCCCGTTCCTCGCCTGATCGGCGGCGTCAGGGGCGGGGGTAGGGTCGGCACCGCATGGAGATCGTGATCCTGCTGCTGGCGATCGTGATCGTGGCGGGTGCCACCGCGGCGTTCGTGGTGGCCCGGCGCGGGCCCGATGGCGACACCGTCCTCGAGCCGCCGCCGCGCCCGGTCATCGAGGCGCCCGCCGCCGTCCTCGAGCCCGCGCCCGAGCCCGAGACGATCGAGGAGATCGAGGAGGCCCTCGCCGATGTCGATGTCGAGGTCGCGGTCGAGGCCGAGGTCCTCGAGAGGCCCCGCTTCCGGGAGCGGCTCACCAAGGCCCGCGGCGCGCTGTCGGGCTACCTCGGCTCGATCCGCTCGCGCGGACGCGTCGACCAGGAGACCTGGGACGAGCTCGAGGAGGCGCTGATCCGCGCGGATGTCGGCGTCGCCACCGCCACCGCCGTGCTCGAGGACCTCCGCAAGGAGGTGGAGGCGACCGGCATCACCGACACCGAGGCGCTGCTCGACCAGCTCAAGGCCGACCTCAAGGCGCGGCTGGCGGCGCACGACCGGTCGCTGCGGTTCGAACCCGGCGTGCCCAACGTGTGGTTGGTGGTCGGGGTGAACGGCGCCGGCAAGACGACCTCGATCGGCAAGATCGCCAAGCGCCAGATCGACGAGCACGGCAGGAGCGTGATCATGGCGGCCGGCGACACGTTCCGGGCGGCCGCCGGCGAGCAGCTCGAGACGTGGGCGGAGCGGTCGGGGGCCGACATCGTGCGGGGCGCCGAGGGCGGCGACCCGTCCTCGGTCATCTTCGACGCCGTGCAGCGCGCCGGTGCGCGGGGCACCGACATCGTGCTGGCCGACACCGCCGGGCGGCTGCACACGAAGACGAACCTCATGGAGGAGCTGAAGAAGGTGCGCCGGGTGGCCGACCGGGAGCCGGGCCGGGTCACCGAGGTGCTCCTCGTCATCGACGGCGTCACCGGGCAGAACGGGCTGGCCCAGGCGCGGGAGTTCACGCAGGCCGTCGATGTCACCGGCGTGGTGCTCACCAAGCTCGACGGCTCGGCCAAGGGCGGCATCGTGCTCGCCATCACCGAGGAGCTGGGCCTGCCGGTCAAGCTCGTCGGGCTGGGCGAGACGGCCGCCGACCTGGTCGACTTCGACCCCGACGAGTTCGTGGAGGCGTTGTTCTCATGACGACGACGTGGTGCGCATGATCTGGCTGCTGACCCGCCCCATCGTGTGGCCGCTGAAGGTCGGCACCGGATCGGCCAAGGTCGGGTACCGGACCGGGCGGGCGCTCGGCTACCGGCGGGTGTTCGTGTTCTTCCTCGGCGTCGCCGTCGGGCTGCTCGTCGCGCCCATGACGGGGGCGGCGCTGCGGGAGCGGATCCGGGCGATGATCGAGGGGGACATGGCCAACGACCCGGTTCCCGCCGAGGCCCCGATCGGTCGAGAGCATCTCGCGGGCGTGACCAGCGAGGGAGCGCGCTGATGGCTGGACTGGGCTGGTCGGCCGACATCGAGAAGGCGACGGTCGGCAACGAGAACTTCCGCACCGTCCTGTTCACGGGCGCCCACACCCAGCTCACGGTCATGCACCTGGCGGCCGGCGAGGAGATCGGCCTCGAGGCCCACGACGGGATCGACCAGTTCATCCGCGTCGAGGAGGGGTCGGCGACGGTGACCATGGGCCGGTCGCGGGACGTCGTCGACGAGACCCACGTGCTCGAGGACGACTGGGCGGTGATCATCCCCGCCGGCGTGTGGCACAACGTGGTCAACACCGGCACCGGCCCCCTCAAGCTCTACTCGCTGTACTCGCCTCCCGAGCACCCCGACGGCACCGTCCACGTCACCAAGGCCGAGGCCGACGCCGCCGAGGCCGAGCACGGCCACTGATCACGAAGGTTGTCGCGCTCGCCCGGCCGACCCGGGTCAGCGCGACAAGGTTCGTGATGACGTTCGTGATGGGGGACGGCGACCCGTGACGAGGGGACACCCCTGCGACCCCGGGTAGCCTCGGAGGCCGCATGTTCGACAGCCTGTCCGACCGCTTCGAGGGGATCTTCTCGCGGCTGCGCACGAAGGGGCGCCTGCGCGAGGACGACGTCGACGAGGTCCTGCGGGAGATCCGCCTCGCGCTGCTCGAGGCGGACGTCGCCTTCACCGTGGTCAAGGGCCTCGTGGCCCGCATCCGCGAGCAGGCCGTCGGCGCCGACCTGAGCAAGGCCCTCAACCCGGCCCAGCAGGTCATCAAGATCGTCCACGAGGAGCTGAAGCAGACCCTCGGCGGCGAGACCCTCAAGATCACCTACGCCGGCCGGCCGCCGACGGTCGTCCTCATGGCCGGCCTGCAGGGCGCCGGCAAGACCACCGCCAGCGCCAAGCTGGCCCGCTGGTTCCGCCAGCAGGGCCGCAACCCGCTGCTGGTCGGCGCCGACCTCCAGCGCCCGGCCGCCGTGGAGCAGCTGCGGGTCCTCGGCCAGCAGGCGAACGTCCCGGTCTTCAGCGACGACGCGGCGTCGGGTCAGCCCGGCGCCGACCCGGTGGCCGTGGCCCGCCAGAGCATCGAGGAGGCCCGCGACAAGGGCCGCGACGTCGTGATCGTCGACACCGCCGGCCGCCTCGCCATCGACGCCGAGCTGATGGAGCAGGTCCGCCAGATCAGCGCCGCCACCTCCCCCGACTACACCTTCCTCGTCGTCGACGCCATGACCGGCCAGGACGCCGTGAACGTCGCCGAGGCGTTCCACGCCACCCTCGCCCTCGACGGGGTCATCCTGTCCAAGCTCGACGGCGACGCCCGGGGCGGCGCCGCCCTCAGCGTCAAGGAGGTGGTGGGCAAGCCCATCGCCTTCGCCTCGGTGGGGGAGAAGCTCCAGGACTTCGAGCAGTTCCATCCCGACCGGATGGCCGACCGCATCCTGGGCATGGGCGACATGCTCACCCTGATCGAGAAGGTCGAGCAGGAGTACGACCAGGAGGTCGCCCAGAAGGCGGCCACCGCCCTCATCGAGGGTCAGTTCACGATGGAGGACCTGCTGGAGCAGCTCCAGCAGATGAAGCGGATGGGTCCGCTGAACAACATCATCGGTATGCTCCCGGGGGTCCCGAAGGAGCTCAAGAACGCCGATGTGGGCGAGAAGGAGCTCGGACGGATCGAGGCGATCATCCGGTCGATGACGCCGGCGGAGCGCATCAACCCCGATCTCATCAACGGATCGAGGCGCGTGCGCATCGCCAACGGCAGCGGCACCTCGGTAGGCGAGGTCAACCAGCTGCAGAAGCAGTTCAAAGAGATGTCGAAGATGATGAAGCGCATCCCCGGGCTCGGCGGAGGCAAGAAGGGCAAGAAGGGCCGCAAGGGCCCGGGCAAGCTCCCGAACCTCAAGCAGCTCCAGGCGATGCAGGCGGAGATGGACGATCTCCGCCTCAACTAGCGAGGACGTGCACCGAAGATGGCCGTGAAGCTCCGCCTCATGCGGATGGGCAAGACCAAGCAGCCGACCTACCGCGTCGTCGCCGCCGACGGCCGCTCGCCGCGCGACGGCCGGTTCATCGAGATCGTGGGCTTCTACGAGCCCCGCAAGGAGCCCTCGGGCATCGAGATCGACAACGAGAAGGCGCTGGCGTGGCTGCGCAAGGGCGCCCAGCCCACCGAGCGGGTCCAGAAGCTGCTCGAGTCGTCGGGCGCGTGGGCCGAGTTCAAGGGCACGTCGTGAGCTCCTCGGACGTCGAGGACACCCCGGCGGTCACCGCCCTCGACGTGTGCGAGCACCTCGTGCGCTCGCTGGTCGACGAGCCCGACGCCGTGCGCATCGAGGCCGAGGAGGGCCGTCGCGGCGGCTACGTCCTGCGGGTGAACGTGGCCCCCGACGACATGGGCCGGGTCATCGGCCGCCGGGGCCGCACCGCCCAGGCGGTGCGCACCGTGGTGGCGGCAGCCGCCGTGCGCGACGGCGTGGAGGTCGACGTCGACTTCGTCGACTAGCGGCCCGAGCGGGGCGCCCCTCCTCGAGGTGGGCCGCATCACCAAGCCCCACGGCATCAAGGGCGAGGTGGTGGTGGTGCTCACCACCGACCGGACCGAGCGGCTCGCCCCCGGCACCGTGCTCAGCACGGCCGGCGGGCCCCTGACCGTCCTCGCCTCCCGCCCCCACCAGCACCAGTGGCTGGTGACGATCGACGGCTGCACGACCCGCAGCGAGGCGGAGGCGCTGCGAGGCACGGTCCTGTTGGCCGAGGCGCTCGAGGACCCCGACGCGCTGTGGGTCCACGAGCTGATCGGGGCCACCGTGCTCGACCGTGACGGCCGGGTGCTCGGCACCGTCGCCGCCGTGGAGGACAACCCGGCCGCCGACCTGCTCGTGCTCGACGGCGGCGGCCTGATCCCCCTCACCTTCGTGGTCGCGACCGAGCCGGGGCGGCTCACCGTCGACGCACCGGAGGGCCTGCTCGACTGAGCGCGGTCCTGTAACGGTCGTGTGACGATCGGCGCCACCACCGCAAGAACCCCGCACCACCCCCGTCAGGTCTGTTGAGACAACCGTCACATCGGCGGAGGGGGTCGAGTGCAGGAGACACGAAAGGACCCGTTGCGGTTCGGGCCGCTGGCGGTCGTGGCCACCATCTGGGTGGCGATCACCACCTTCTTCCCGACCGACGAGCCGGGCGGGCCGGCGTCGGCATCGACGGTGGCGGCCGGGCCCGGCGCCACCACCGTGGTGGGTTCGACCGGGGGAGGCACCGTCGCGACCTCCGGCGGCGCGGCTGCCGGCTCGGGCGGGGCCGGACCGGCCGTCACCGCGGGCGGGGCCTCCGGCGGCGGGGGCCCGGCGTCGCGGGCGACCGGGGGCTCCGGCACCGAGGCCGTGGCCGCCGGCGCCTCGGGGGTCACCAAGGGCGGCCTGCCGTGCGAGCCCGGCGTCCGCCAGCTCCCCATCTCGTCCTACGCCCATCCGTGCCAGCCGGCGTGGTCGGGCGACAACGGCGGCGCCACCCATCGGGGCGTCACCGCGGAGAGCATCCGCATCGTGATCCGCACGTTCCCCGAGACCGCCAACAGCCAGGCCGTGGCGGCCGTCGGCGAGCAGGCGGGGGCGGCGTCGGAGGAGGACACCGAGATGGTGTTCCGGACGTTCCTCGACTACTTCAACGAGCACTTCGAGACCTACGGCCGCACGGTCGAGCTGGTCGAGTACCAGAGCCGGTTCGGCAACGGCACCACCGAGGCCCAGAGCAAGGGTCGCGAAGAGGCGTGCCTCGACGCCGACGTCGTCGCCAACGAGCTCAACGCCTTCGGCGTCGTCGGCACGACGGCCGCGGCGGTGAGCGGTCCCTTCGCCGAGTGCGCGGCGCAGCGAGGCGTGGTGGTCTTCAACGGCGCCGCCTACTTCCCCGAGAAGTTCTACGACGCGCTGCACCCGTACGTGTGGGCCACGACGATGGAGTGCGAGCGCATCTCCTACCAGGTCGCCGAGTACCTCTCGAAGCGCCTCGTCGACCGTCCCGCACAGTGGGCCGGCGACCCGCTGCTGCAGACCCAGTCCCGGAAGTTCGCCACGTACGTGCCGAACAACGACGAGTACCAGCACTGCGTGAACATCACCGAGAGCGAGGCCCGCCGGCAGGGCCACGGCGACGCCAACGTCTCCCGGTACAACTACACGCTCGACGTCAGCCGGTTCCCCGATGAGGCGGCTCGCGGCATCGTGCAGTTCAAGGCCGACGGCGCCACCACCATCGTGCTCGCCTGCGACCCCATCTCGGTCATCTTCCTCACCCAGTCGGCGTCGTCGCAGGCCTACCGTCCCGAATGGTTCCTGATCGGCGTCGCCCTGCAGGACACCGACAACCTCGCGCAGCTCTACGACCAGACCCAGGTCGACGGTCACCTGTTCGGCATGAGCCAGCTGGGGGCGACACCAAAGCTCATCGGTCCGGCGAGCGAACCGGGCCGGCTGTACCGGCACATCACCGGACAGACGATCCCCGACGGAACCGCCGGCGGCTACACCGGGCTCCACCAGATCTTCAACCTCATCCAGGCCGCCGGCCCGCACCTCACGCCGGACGCAATCGCCGCCGGAGCGCCGACCATCCCGCCCGGCGGCGCGCCCGACTACCCGTTCGGCTACTGGTCCTTCGCCGACGGTCCCGACGGCACGCCGGGCGCCGGTGACCACACGGCGGTCGAGGACTCGCGTGAGATCTACTGGACGTCGGCCTACGTGAGCCCCGAGACCGACAAGCCCGGGACCTACGTGGAGACCTACGGCGGACGCCGGTTCCGCAACGGCGAGTGGCCGGCCGAAGAGCCGCCGGTCTACCCGGCCGGATGAACGCCCCGGTCGCGCGGCGCGCCTGGCGAGGGCTCCCGGGGCCGGCCCGGGGCGCCGGCACCGGCGCGGTCGTCGTCGCCGTGTGGGCGCTGCTGGCCTCGGTGATGCAGCGGGGCCTGCCGCTCGGCATCGTGCTGCGCGGCGTGGTGTTCGGCTCGCTCATCGCCCTGCTGGCGATCGGCGTCGTGCTCGTCTACCGCGCCAACCGCATCGTCAACTTCGCTCAGGCCGAGCTCGGGTCGGTGGCGGCCGTGCTGGCCATCGAGTTCAAGCTCGTGTGGGGCTGGAACTACTTCGTGGCCATCGGCACCGGCTTCGCCATGGCCGCCATCCTCGGGGCGATCATCGACGCGGTCGTCATCCGCCGCTTCCACCGTGCCCCGCGGCTGATCCTGACGGTGGCCACCATCGGCCTCGCGCAGATCCTCAAGGCGCTGTCGATCATCATCCCGCTGCTCTTCGGGGGGCTCACCGCCGGGCGGTTCGAGACGCCCTTCGAGATGCGCTTCGACATCCACCCGCAGGTGTTCAACGGCAACCACGTGATGGTGGTCGTGCTCGTGCCCCTGATCATGATCGGGCTGATCGCGTTCCTGCGGTTCACGGACTACGGCATCGCCATCCGCGCGTCGGCCGAGAACGGCGACCGCGCCAACCTGCTCGGCATCCCGGTGAAGCGGCTGTCGACGCTCGTGTGGGCGATGGCAGGGTTCCTGTCGGCGACGGCGGTGATCCTGCGCATCCCGCTCGTCGGCTTCGCGTCGTTCCAGTCGGTGTCGGGCAGCGGCAACGCCCTGCTCCTGCGCACGCTGGCGGCGGCGGTGATCGGGCGCATGGAGAGCCTGCCCCGCACGGTCGTCGCCGCCATCGGCATCGGCATCTTCCAGGAGGCGGCGGCCTGGCAGTACTCCGACACCGACTTCGTCGACGCGCTCCTCGTTGTGGTGATCCTCGCCGGGCTGTTCCTCCAGCGCGACCACTTCAGCCGGATCGCAGAGTCGGGCATCTCGACGTGGAAGTCGATCCGCGAGGTGCGGCCGATCCCTCGGGAGCTGCGCAACGTGCCCGAGGTGCGGTGGGCGACGTTGGGCGTGACGGTGGTGCTGACCACGGTGGCGGTGACGTTGCCGCTGTGGGCGTCGCCGAGCCAGGAGCAGGCGGCGGCGCTCATTGCCATCTACGCGATCGTCGCGCTCTCGCTGCTCGTCCTGACCGGGTGGGCCGGTCACATCAGCCTCGGGCAGTTCGCGCTCGTCGGCTTCGGCGGTGCCGCCACCGGCGTCCTCTACGGCCGCCACGGCTGGGACCTGCTGCTCGCCATCCCCGCCGGCGTCGTGTTCGCGGCCGCGGTGGCGGTGGTGATCGGGCTCCCGGCGCTGCGCATACGCGGCCTGTTCCTGGCCGTCACCACGCTGGCGTTCGCGGTGACCGCCGAGACGTTCTTCCTCGAGGACCGCTACGTGCCATGGCTCATCGAGCAGCGCATCACCCGTCCGGCGCTGTGGGGTCGCTTCGCGCTCGAGCGCGGCTGGCAGCAGTACTTCTTCTGCCTGGTCGGGCTCCTGCTGGCGATCGCGGCTGTCCGCAACCTGCGGAACGGTCGCACCGGCCGGGCGATCATCGCCGTGCGCGACAACGAGCTCAACGCCGAGGCCGCCACCATCGACGCGACGCGCACCAAGCTGCTCGCGTTCGCGCTGAGCGGCGGCCTCGCCGGGTTCGCCGGCGGGCTCTACGTCGTCAACCAGCAGGGGCTGTTCGCCGACGCCTTCGGCGCCGACACGTCGATCCGTCTCTTCTCGATGGTGGTCATCGGCGGGCTCGGCTCGCTGCCGGGCGCGGTGCTCGGTGCCATCTACGTGCGGGGCGCGGAGTTCTTCCTCCCCGCCCAGTACGAGCTGCTGGCGAGCGGCATGGGCATCCTGCTGCTGCTGATGTTCCTGCCCGAGGGGCTCGGCGGGCTCGTCTACCGCGTGCGCGACGGGTTCCTCCGGTGGGTCGCCCGCCGCCGCTCGATCCATGTCCCCAGCCTCCTCGCCGACAGCCGCGTCGACGACGACCCCCTCACCGCCTCTGTGTCGATCGACCCGTCAGAGAGCACAGGTGCATCGCCACAGAAGGAGGAGGTGGGGGTGTGAGCGAGCAGGCGAGCGGGCCCGAGCGGCCCGGCCGAAGGCCAGGAGCGGAAGACATGAGCGGGCGGTTGGAGCGCATCACCGCGGGCGCGCCGACGCTCCCGCTGATCGTCCTGTTCGGCCTGAACGCCGTCGACGAGCTCGACCGCACCGCGTTCACCGTCCTCACCCCCGAGATCCGCGACGCGTTCGGCCTGTCGAACCAGGGGATCCTCTCCCTCGTCACCGCCTTCGCCGTGGTGGTGCTGTTCCTCTCGTTGCCCATCGCCCACCTCGCCGACCGCCACAGCCGCGTGCGCATGGCCACCGGCGGCGCCGCCGCGTGGGCCGGGTTCTCCGTCCTCACCGGCCTCGCCCCCACGATCGCGGTGCTCCTCCTCGCCCGCATGGGCTCGGGGCTCGGCAAGGCGGTGAACGACCCGACCCACAACAGCCTTCTCGCCGACTGGTACCCGCCGGAGAGCCGGGCCCGCGTCTACTACCTGCACCGGATGGCGAACAGCGTCGGCCAGTTCATCGGCCCGGTCACCGCCGGCGTGCTGGCCACCATCTTCACCTGGCGCACCCCGTTCTTCGTGTTCGCGGTGCCCACCGTCGTGTTCGTGTTCTTCGCGGCGCGGCTGAAGGAGCCGTCGCGGGGCATCTGGGACCGGCGGCTGGCGGGTGCCGACGAGACGACCGCGCAGATCGAGGAAGCGCCGCTTCCGTTCCGGCAGGCGTTCCGCGCGCTGTGGCAGGTGCGGGCGCTGCGGCGCACGTGGCTGGCGCTGCCGTTCCTCACCGCCAGCCTCGTCGGTCTCGGCGCCCTGCTGAACCTCTTCTGGGAGGAGGTGTACGGGCTGAGTCCGGCCGAGCGGGGTGTGCTCGAGTCGGTGTCGGAGGGCTTCCAGTTCCTCGGCATCCTCGGCGGCGCCGTCATCGTGCAGCGCGTCCTGTCGCGGGAGCCGGCCGACGTCGTGCGCCTGCTGGCCGTCGCCGCCGTCATCGCGTCCGGCTGCATCGCCGCCATGGCGCTGTCGCCGTGGTTCCTCGGCTCGGTGGCGGCCCGCTTCGCGCTGGCCGTCCTGCTCGTGGCTCTGATCCCCGGCATCTACGCGGTCGGCTCGATGGTGATCCCGGCGCGGTGCCGCGCCCTCGGGTTCTCCGCGGCCGCGGTGTTCGCCATCCCCGGCGTGCTGTTCCTCCCGATCGCCGGCGGCATCGGCGACACCTACGGGCTGCGGGCGGGGATGCTCGTGATGCTCCCCGTGTACATCGTCGGCTCCGCCATCCTCGCGTCGTCGGCCAAGTTCATCGCCGGTGACATCGAGCGCAACCGCAACGCCCAGCTCGTCGCCGCCCAGCGGGCCGTCACCCCGCGGGCCGCCAACGGCCGCCGCCGGCAGCTCCAGGTGCCGACGCTGCTCGACGTGAAGCACATCGATGCCGGCTACGGGCAGACCCAGGTGCTCTTCGAGGTCGACCTGCGGGTGCGGGAGGGCGAGATCGTGGCCCTCCTCGGCACCAACGGCGCCGGCAAGTCGACCGTGCTCAAGGCGGTGTCGGGCCTGCTCGCGAAGGACCGGGGGAGCGTGTTCTTCGACGGCGAGGACATCACCGGCCTCGACCCGAACTCGATCTCCCGCCTCGGCATCGCCCAGGTGCCGGGCGGGCGAGGGATCTTCCCGAGCCTCACCGTGGCCGAGAACCTCCGCGCCGCCGGCTGGCTCTTCCGCCGCGACCGCGAGCGGGTGCGGGCGTCGACGGCGCGTGTGCTCGAGCTGTTCCCCGAGCTCGGGAAGCGGTGGGACACCACCGCCGGGTCACTGTCCGGAGGCGAGCAGCAGATGCTCTCGCTCTCCAAGGCCTTCATCGCCCGGCCCCGGCTGCTGATGATCGACGAGCTGTCCCTCGGGCTGGCGCCGACCGTCGTCGAGCGCCTGCTCGAGATCGTGCGGGAGATCCACGCCGCCGGCACCACCATCGTCCTCGTGGAGCAGTCCGTGACCACCGCCCTGCGCCTCGCCGACCGCGCCGTGTTCATGGAGAAGGGCGAGGTGCGCTTCGAGGGGCCGACCGCCGAGCTGCTCGAGCGCCCCGACATCCTGCGGGCCGTCTACCTCAAGGGCTCAGCAGCCACGTCGACCGCGGCGCAGCCCGAGCGCCACCGCGCCGCGCTGCTCGACCGCCCGCCGGTGCTCGAGGTGCGGGGCCTCACGAAGCGCTACGGCGGCGTGACCGCGGTCGACGACGTGAGCTTCCGGCTGCACCGCGGCCAGGTGCTCGGTCTCATCGGGCCCAACGGCGCCGGCAAGACCACCGTGTTCGACCTCATCTCCGGCTTCCAGCCGCTCGACGGCGGCCGGGTCACGCTGTTCGGCCGCGACGTCACCGAGTGGCCGGCGTACGCCCGGGCGCGCGCCGGGCTCGGACGGTCGTTCCAGGACGCGCGGCTGTGGCCGTCGCTCACCGTGCGCGAGGCGCTCGCCGCCGCCCTCGAGCGGCACGTCGAGGTGGGCGATCCGTTCTCGTCGATGCTCGGCATGCCGACGGCGGCGGCCAGCGAACGGGTCGTCACCGCCCGCGTGGAGGAGCTCGTCGAGCTCGTCGGCCTCGGCGCGTTCGGCGACAAGTTCGTCGGCGAGCTCTCGACCGGCTCCCGGCGGATGGCCGAGATCGCCTGCCTCCTCGGGATCGAGCCCCGCATCCTGCTGCTCGACGAGCCGTCCTCGGGCATCGCCCAGAAGGAGGCCGAGGCGCTGGGACCCATCCTGCGCGACGTGCAGCGCCACCTCGGCGCGTCGATCCTCGTCATCGAGCACTCGATGCCGCTGCTCACGTCGATCGCCGATCACCTCGTCGCCCTCGACCGGGGCCGCGTGGTCACCGAGGGCGAGCCCGACGACGTGCTCACCCACGACCACGTGGTGACGTCGTACCTCGGCGGTGAGCTGGTGTGAGGAGGGTCACGGTCGTCGCGCTGGCCGTCGCCGGGGCGCTCGCCGCGACGGTGGCGTACGCGGCGGCGGGCGGGTCGGGATCGGTGACGGTCGTCGACGGCGCGGTGCCGACCGCCTACCGGATCACCTACGAGGTCGTCACCGGCGGGGTGCCGAGCACCGAGGTGCACACCGTCCGGCGGCCGTTCCAGAGCCGGATCGAGGTCGGTCGGGCGACGCGGGTGAGCGACGCCGGCGTGCTCGCCACCACCTCCGACGGCGCGTCGTGGGTGCGGATCGAGGTGCCGCTGGCGCTCGCCGGCGGCGACCTGCGCCCCGACGCCGTGCTCGACGACGCGCTGGCGGCGGGCGTGGTCGAGGTGGTCGGGACGCGCCGGGTCGCCGGACGGCCGTGCCGGGTCGTGGCGTTCGGCGGGCCCGTCGGCGGGGGGACGCTCACGCCGGTCGGCGCGGTGGCGGGCGAGTCGGTCGAGGCGTGCATCGACGGCGCCGGGCTGGTGCTGGCCGAGTCGTGGTCGGTGGCCGGCGTCGTGCGGCGCGAGCGGGAAGCGGTGCGCGTCGAGGTGGGCGAGGTCCTCGGCCCGGTGGGCGACGACGTGTTCGGAGTGCCGGCGTCGGCGTCGACGCTGTCGTTCGGCGACGGCGGCGGCTCGGTGCGGGCCGTGGCCCCGGGGGAGGATCCCGGCTTCACGGAGCGGTGGCAGGCCACCGTGCCTGCGGGCTTCGAGCACGCCGGGCGCTGGCACGTCCTGCCGCCGGCGGTCGGGGCGCCCGTCGACCCCACGGTGCCGCGCGCCGCCGACGTCGCCCTGGTCACCGACGTGTGGGTGCGGGGCCCCGACCTGGTGCTCGTCGACCAGGGCGCGGTGGTGGGCGGCGGACCGCCGCCGTGGGACGACCGCCCGTGGGGGGAGCCGGTCGATCTCGGTGCCCTCGGTCCGGGTGAGCTCGTGTTCGACCTGCGCCTCAGCGAGGTGCGGGTGGTCCGGGGTGACGGAGGGTTCGTGCGGGTGGCGGGGACGCTGCCGCCGGCCGAGCTCGTCGCCGTCGCCCGGAGTCTGGAGCTGGAGGAGGAGGAGCGATGATCGAGGACACGAGCGCGACCGCCGCCGCGGGTCCGGACGGCACTGACGGCACCGGCGCCGACGGCGCCACGGGCTACGTCTACGAGCCGCCGGTGCGCCGCGTGGTCGGGCACCTGCGCTCCTATCCGCGCCACTACGGCGCGCTCGCGCTGTGGCTGGTGGCCATGGTGCTGGCGCCGTCGGTGGCGTCGGGCTCCTCGCCGCTCGCCCCTCCCTCGGCGCCGGCTCCGGCGGTGGCGGGCGGGAGCGACGGTGGTGCGGGGAGCACCGCCGACGGGCCGGGCCCCGCCGGCCGCGGGGAGGGGAGCGCGCCGGCGTCGTCGACGACGCCGTCGGTGCTGGCCGGGGCCGCCGCGTTCGTGGGCGAGGAGCTCGCCCGGCGCGGCGACGACCCGGCGCCCCGCGGTCCGGCCCCGGCGCCGAGTGGCAGCCAGGGCGACGGCGAGGGTCCCGCCGACGACGGCGACGGCCTCGTCCCCGCCCCGGGCGGGGGCGGCTCGGTGATCCCCCCGCCGCCCGCCCTCCCGCTCCCGCCGGTGCCCGAGGAGCTGCGACCGCTGCTGGCGGCGGTGACCCCGCTCACGAGCCAGGGGTGCTCGGCGATTGGGCTCGTGGCGGTCGTCGCCGCGGTCGCCGGCCCCGCCGCCGGCGACGCCGTGCCCGTCGCCGAGCTGATGCCCTACCTCGCGCCGGCGTACGCGGCGTGTGCCACGTTCCCGCCGCCGGCGGGGGACCCGACGATCTGCGCGGTCGACGAGGAGATGCGGGCCGCCGGCTACCCGGCCGACGTGTCGGGGCTCACGAAGACGCCGAACGTGATCGGCATGGGCGTCGACGTGCTCATGGGCATCGAGGCGGCCATCGAGGTCGTGACCGGCCAGTCCCTCGGCCTCGCCGCCGCCCTCTACGACACCCTCGGCTGCCGCCCCGACGCCTGACCGCCCTACCGTTGTGCGCGCTCGTGCCGGGATGCCGGCACGAGCGCGCACAACGAGACGGGACGGGCCTTGCGCATCGACGTGTTCACGATCTTTCCGGGGATGGTCGAGGGCTTCGCCGGGCTCAGCCTCCTCGGCAAGGCGCGCGACGGCGGCGTGGTCGAGGTCCGGGTGCACGACCTCCGCCGCGCCGCCACCGACCCCCACCGCAGCGTCGACGACAGCCCCTTCGGCGGCGGCGCCGGGATGGTGCTCATGCCCGAGCCCCTCTTCGGGGCCGTCGAGGCGGTCGACCCGCCCCGGCCGCTCTACTACCTGAGCCCCGGCGGCCGCCCCCTCACCCAGGACGTCGCCCGCGAGCTGGCTGGCCTCGACGGGTTCTCGCTGCTGTGCGGGCGCTACGAAGGGGTCGACGAGCGGGTGCGCGAGCACCTCGTCGACGGCGAGCTGTCGATCGGCGACTACGTGCTCGCCGGCGGCGAGGTGGCGGCCATGGTCGTGCTCGAGACCGTGGCCCGCCTGCTGCCCGGGGTGATGGGCAACGAGGCCTCGGCCGAGGAGGAGTCCTTCGCCGACGGCCTCCTCGAGTACCCCCAGTACACCCGGCCGGCGTCGTTCCGGGGCTGGGAGGTCCCCGAGGTGCTGCGCTCCGGCGACCACGGCCGGGTGGCCCGCTGGCGCCGGGCCCAGGCCCTCGGGCGCACGATCCGGCACCGGCCCGACCTCCTGGAGCGCCGGGGTGGTCTCACCGACGAGGAGCGCCGGCTGTTGGCGGAGTGGGGGATCGACCCCTACGATGGCACGTCCCCCGGACCGTGACTTCCCCCGGCCCCGCCAGCAGTCGAGGAGCCCGACGCGCCATGAACCCCACCGATCTCGTCGACCGCAGCAGCCTGCGCGACGACGTGCCGGCGTTCTCGCCGGGCGACACCGTCAAGGTCCACGTCCGGGTCGTCGAGGGCACCCGGGAGCGCATCCAGGTCTTCCAGGGCGTGGTGATCCGCCGCCAGGGCGATGGCGTGCGCGAGACCTTCACCGTCCGCAAGGTCAGCTTCGGCGTCGGCGTCGAGCGCACGTTCCCCGTGCACTCGCCGATCATCCAGAAGATCGAGGTCGACCGCCTGGGCGACGTCCGGCGGGCCAAGCTCTACTACCTGCGCGACCTCCGGGGGAAGGCAGCGAAGATCAAGGAGAAGCGCGCCGCGCGCTAGCGGCGATGCATCCCAAGACCCGGCGGGCGGTCATCGAGACCGCCCTGCTCATCGGCTTCGCCGTCGTGATCGCGGTCGTGCTGCGGGCCTTCGTCGCCCAGGCCTTCCGCATCCCGTCGGCGTCGATGGAGCCCCAGCTGCACGTCGGTGACCGCGTGGTCGTCTCCCGGCTCGCCTACGACGCCCACGAGCCGCGGCGGGGCGACATCGTCGTGTTCGACTGCCCGCCCCGGGCCGGCTGCGACGCCCCGCCCGACGACGGCGTGGTGGTCCGTGCCGGCAAGGCGCTGGCCGAGGCGCTGCTGCTGCGCCAGCCCGACGTCGAGGAGTTCATCAAGCGGGTGATCGCGCTCCCCGGCGAGACCGTGGAGGCCCGCGACGGCCACGTCTTCATCGGTGGCCGTCGGCTCGTGGAGCCCTACCTGCCGCCCGGCACCGTCACGAGCGACTTCGGGCCGGTGACGGTGGGCGAGGGGCAGCTGTGGGTGATGGGCGACAACCGCGGCAACTCCGCCGACAGCCGCGTGTTCGGGCCGATCGCGGAGCGCACCGTGGTGGGCCGGGCGATCATGCGGGTGTGGCCGCCGGGCCGGCTCGCGTTCCTGTAGCCCCGAGTACGGTTGCCGGGCAGTGGGCACCGAGGATGTGGAGCGCTACGAGGCCGAGGTCGAGCTCCAGCTCTACAAGGAGTACAAGGACGTCATCCCGATGTTCAGCTTCGTCGTGGAGACGGAACGCCGCTTCTACCTCGCCAACTCCGTCGCCCAGAAGGTGATCGACGAGGACGGTCGAAGTCGCATCGAGCTCACGCTGCACGACGCGTGGGTGTGGGACATGTACCGCCAGAGTCGCTTCGTCTCGACCGTGAAGGTCGTGACCTACAAGGACGTGAACGTCGAGGAGCTCCCAAAGAAGGAGCTGTGAGTGACCAAGCGAGAGGTTGGCAAGCGCGGCGAGGACCTCGCCGCCGACTGGTACCGCGCCCGGGGCTACGAGGTGCTCGACCGCAACTGGCGATGCCGCCAGGGTGAGCTCGACCTCGTGCTGCGCAACGGGCGCCAGGTGGTCTTCTGCGAGGTGAAGCACCGCACCGGGCTCGGCTTCGGTCGGCCGGCGGAGGCCGTCACCCGCGAGAAGCGCCAGCGCATCCGCTACCTGGCGGCGCGGTGGCTCGAGGGGGCGAAGCCGCGGCCGGCGGAGATCCGCTTCGACGTCGTCGCCGTGCTCGACGGCGAGGTCGAGGTGCTGGAGGGCGCGTTCTAGCTCAGAGCGCGCCGGCCGCCCACAGCAGGAGGACGGCGACGACCACGAGCGCGGCGGCGAGCACCGCGTAGTCGATCGGCGAGCGCCGCTGCTGGCGGAAGGGGTTGAAGCCCACCTCCGGATTATGGTCGGCCCGGTGGAGACCCTGAAGGTCGAGCGGGCGGGCGGCGTCCTCACCGTCACGCTGAACCGCCCGGAGAAGAAGAACGCGATCAACGGCGCCATGTGGTCCGAGCTGCTCGCCACGCTGCGGGACGCGGCGACCGACGGCGAGGTGCGGGTCGTGGTGCTCACCGGCGCCGGCGGCGCGTTCTGCTCGGGCGCCGACCTGTCGCCCGGCGGTCGCGACGAGGGCCAGCATCAGCTGGCGCGCATGCGCGACGTCGCCGACGTCTGCCTCGCGCTGCACCACCTGCCGAAGCCGGTGATCGCCAAGGTCGGGGGCGTGGCCGCCGGCGCCGGCTGCAACATGGCGCTCGGCTGCGACCTGATCGTGGCGTCCGAGGACGCCCGGTTTTCCGAGATCTTCGCCCGACGTGGGCTCAGCATCGACTTCGGCGGGTCGTGGGTGCTGCCGCGGCTGGTGGGGCTGCACAAGGCGAAGGAGCTGGCCCTCCTGGCCGACATCATCTCCGCCGCCGAGGCCGAGCGGCTCGGCATCGTCAACCGGGTGGTGCCGGCGGCCGAGCTCGACGCGTTCGTCGACGACTGGGCGCAGCGGCTGGCGGCGGGCCCACCGCTGGCGCTGTCGATGACGAAGAAGCTGCTCAACGAGGGCCTCGGCATGTCGCTGGACCAGGCGCTCGAGGCCGAGGGCATGGCCCAGACGGTGAACTTCGGCACCGAGGACACCGCCGAGGCCATGGCCGCCTTCCTGGCCAAGCGCGACCCCACCTTCCGCGGCCGCTGACGCAGCAAGCGGGCGGCTAGTCGCACTCCTCGCGCTCGATGTCGGCCAGCTGCGCGACGCGGGCGGCGTGGCGTCCGCCCTCCCAGCCGGTGGCGAGGAACACGTCGACGATCCGCAGCGCGAGCGTGTCGCCCAGCAGCCGGCCCCCGAGGGAGAGCACGTTGGCGTCGTTGTGCTCGCGCGCCAGGCGGGCCGTCGTCTCGTCGTGGCACAGCGCGGCTCGGGCGCCGTGCACCTTGTTGGCGGCGATCTGCTCGCCCTGGCCGCTGCCGCCGATGACGATGGCGACGTCGGCCTCCCCGCGCACCGCGGCGCGGGCGGCGGCGGCGCAGAACGCGGGGTAGTCGACGGGCTCCTCGGAGTCGGTCCCCACGTCGAGCACGTCGTGGCCGGCCTCCGTGAGGTGTTCGACCACGAGCCGCTTCATCCGGTAGCCGGCATGGTCGCACCCGATCGCGATCCGCATGGCGCCGATCGTGTCACACCCCCTCGGTACCGTCGGTCCCGCATCGAGCGCGGCACACGGCGCTCCTCTCTCCCGCCGTTCGAGAGGAGCGCCCGTGCTCGCCACCATCCCGTCCGCCACCCTGCTCGGGGCCGAGGGTCGCCCGGTCACCGTCGAGGTCCACCACGCCAACGGCATGCCGGGCTTCACCGTCGTCGGCCTGCCCGACGCCGCGTGCCGCGAGGCGCGCGACCGGGTCAAGGCCGCCATGCAGACCTGCTCGCTGCCGTGGCCGACCCGCAAGATCACGGTGAACCTGGCGCCCTCCGCAGTGCGCAAGAGCGGCGCCGGTCTCGACCTGGCCATCGCCGTGGGCGTCCTCGTGGCCGGTCAGGAGCTCCTCCCCGACGTGGTGGCCGGCATGGCGTTCCTCGGCGAGCTCGGCCTCGACGGGTCCGTGCGCCGGGTCCCGGGCGTCGTCCCGCTGGTGGCGGCCATGGCCCTCGGGCCCGTGACCACCGTGGTCGTGCCCGCCGGCTGCGGGCCCGAGGCCCGTCTCGTGGCGCCCGGCGAGGTGCGCGAGGCCGGCGACCTGAAGACGCTGGCGGCGGCGCTGCGGGGCGAGGAGCCGTGGCCCGACCCCTCACCCGACCCGCCGGCCGAACCGCCCGGCGGCGGGCGCGACCTCGCCGAGGTCCGGGGCCAGGCCGTCGCCCGCCTCGCCCTCGAGGTGGCCGCCGCCGGGGGCCACCACCTGCTGCTGGCCGGCCCGCCGGGAGCGGGCAAGACCCTCCTCGCCCAGTGCCTGCCCGGCCTCCTGCCCGACCTCGACGACCGCGACGCGCTCGAGGCCACGTGCGTCCACTCGGCCGCCGGCATGCCGCTGCCGCGGGGCGGGCTCATCCGGCGGCCGCCGTACCGGGCCCCCCACCAGTTCGCGTCCGGCGTCTCGCTCCTCGGCGGCTCGGCCCACCTGCGACCGGGCGAGGCGTCCCTCGCCCACGGCGGTGTCCTCTTCCTCGACGAGCTCGGCGAGTTCCCCGTCCACGTGCTCGACGCGCTCCGCCAACCGCTCGAGGAGGGGCGGATCCGGGTGGCGCGGGCCCGGGCGGTGGTCGAGTTCCCGGCCCGCTTCCTCCTGGTGGCGGCCATGAACCCGTGCCCGTGCGGTCGGGCGGCCCGGCCGGGGGCGTGCACGTGCACCGACGCCGAGCGCCACCGCTACGCCAAGCGGCTGTCGGGCCCGCTGCTCGACCGCATCGATCTCCGGGTCGACGTGCCCCGCCCCGACGTCGAGCACCTTCTCGCTGGCCCGCCGGGGGAGTCCTCGGCGGCGGTGGCGGCGCGGGTGGCGTCGGCCCGCGGCGCCGCCCGGCGCCGGCGGGTGCGCTGCAACGCCGAGCTGCCGGCGAGCTCGCTCGACGACGTGGCGCCGATCCGGGGCGCGGCCGCGCTGCTGTTCGAAGATGCCCTGCGGGCCGGGTCGCTGAGCGCTCGCGGCCTGCACCGGTCGCGGCGGGTGGCACGCACGCTCGCCGACCTCCGCGAGCCCGATGCGCCGGTCACCGAGGAGGACATCTGCCTCGCCCTCCAGCTGCGGGCCGAGCCCGACCTGCTCCGGGCGGCGGCGTGAGCGGGGTCGGGGGCCGGGGCCCCCTGCTGGCGCTCGCCGGCCTGCCGGGCATGGGGCCGGCCCGCCTGGGCGCGCTGCTGGCGCGCTGGCCGGCGGCCGAGGCGTGGGAGTTCGTCCGCGGCGGCGACCTCCCCGGCGACGCCGGAGTGTCCGATCATCTCGTCGCGAGCTGGCGGGCGGCGGCCGCCGCCGTCGACGTCGAGGCACTGGTCGCCGCCCACCGGGCGGCGGGGATCGAGGTGGTCGCCGCCACCGACGACGCCTTCCCCGCGCCGCTGCGCGACGACCCCGAGCCCCCGGCCGTGCTCTTCGTGCGGGGCCGGCTCGACGCGCTCACCGCTCGCCGCGTGGCGGTGGTCGGCACCCGCCGGTGCACGTGGTCGGGTCGGCTCGTGGCCCGCGACCTCGGTCGCGACCTGGCCGCCGCCGGGGTGTGCGTGCTGTCGGGCCTCGCCCTCGGCATCGACGGGGAGGCCCACCAGGGCGCGCTCGACGGGCACGGCGGGCCTGTCGGGGTCGTCGGCACCGGGCTCGACGTCGTCTACCCCCGCCGCCACGCCGCGCTGTGGGAGCGGGTGGCGAGCGCCGGCGCGCTCGTGTCGGAGTACCCGCTCGGCACCACGCCGGAGCGGTGGCGGTTCCCGGCCCGCAACCGGCTGCTGGCGGCGCTCGCCGAGGCCGTCGTCGTGGTGGAGAGCGGGTCGCGGGGCGGGTCGATGCACACCGTCGACGCCGCCCTCGAGCGCGACCGGCCGGTGCTGGCGGTCCCCGGTCCGGTGCGCAGCGCGGCGTCGGCCGGCACGAACGGGCTGCTGGCCGCCGGCTGCCCGCCGTGCCGCGACGCCGCCGACGTGCTCGTCGCGCTCGGGCTCACCACGCCGCATCCGTCGTCGTCCCCGGACGCGGGGGATGGCGCGGCGGCGCCGGCGCCGGCCGACGCCGAGGACGCGCTCGTGCTCGACGCCCTCGGCTGGGAGCCCGCCACCCTCGACGAGCTGGCCGAGCGGCTGGGTGTCCCGCTCGGCCCGCTCGCCGTTCGGCTCACGCGGCTGGCGGGCGGCGGGTGGCTCGTCCAGCGCGCTGGGTGGTGGGAGCGGGCCCGATGATGCCGGTTTGGGCCGGGGGTCGCCCACTACGGTGGCCACGTGGCGTGGCACGTCGAAGAGTTCGAGCAGTCGCTCACCGCCGCGTCCGACCACACCCGGGCCGCCTACCGCCGCGACGTCGCGACCTTCGCCGAGTGGGCCGAGCGGGGCGGCATCGACGGCCCGGACGGGGTGTCGCGGCGCCTCCTGCGTCGCTACCTGTCCTTCCTGCACACCTTGGGCCGCAGCCGCAAGACCATCGCCCGGCACGCGTCCACCCTGCGCCGGTACTTCGGCTGGCTGGCCCGCACCGGTCGGTTGACGGCCGACCCGTCGCTCGGCGTGTCGGTGCCGGCGGATGCCGGTCGCCTCCCGCGGGTCCTGCGGGGCGAGGAGCTCACCGTGCTCCTCGACGAGCCGCCGCCGGTCGTCGACGGCGACGACGACGCCGTTCGCCTGCGCGACGACGCCGTGCTCGAGCTGCTCTACGGGAGCGGCCTGCGGGTGAGCGAGCTGTGCGGGCTGGCGCCCGCCGACATCGACCGCGCCTCGCGCACCGTCACGGTGTGGGGCAAGGGCGGCAAGCAGCGCCGGGTCCCGATGAGCGAGCCGGCGGCCGACGCCGTCGGCGGCTGGCTGGCGCGCGGGCGCGACGCCATCCCGGCGGCCGACGCCGACGCCGAGGGGGCGCTGTTCCGCAACCGCCGCGGGCGCCGGCTCACGCCGCGCGACTGCCGGCGCATCGTCGACCGCCGGTCGCCGTCGCCCACGCACCCTCACGCGCTGCGCCACACCTTCGCCACCCACCTGCTCGACGGCGGCGCCGACCTGCGGGCGGTGCAGGAGCTGCTCGGTCACGCCGACCTGTCGACGACCCAGCGGTACACTCAGGTGTCCAAGGAGCGCTTGCGCGCCGTGTACGAGGCGACGCATCCCCGAGCCCGGCCCGACCCCGAGGGCGCCTGAATGGAACTGGACGACCCCCGCGAGATCGAGCGCCTCTGGGACGACTACAAGCGAGACGGCGACCAGTCCGTCCGAGATGTGCTGATCGTGCACTACTCGCCGCTGGTGAAGTACGTCGCCGGCCGCGTCGCCGTCGGCCTCCCCCAGAACGTCGACCAGGCCGACCTCGTGAGCTACGGCATCTTCGGGCTCATCGACGCCATCGAGAAGTTCGACCTCGAGCGCGGGTTCAAGTTCGAGACCTACGCCATCTCCCGCATCAAGGGCGCCATCATCGACGAGCTCCGCTCGATCGACTGGGTGCCGCGGTCGGTGCGCACGAAGGCGCGCTCGCTGGAGAAGGCCTACGCCAAGCTCGAGTCGAGCTTGCACCGCACGCCGACCGACGCCGAGCTGGCCGAGGAGATGGGTCTCAGCGACCAGCAGCTGCAATCGACCTTCAGCCAGATCAGCTTCATCGGTCTGGTCGCCCTCGACGAGATGCTCGGCGGCGAGCGGGGCGGCGACGGCATGACCCTGGGCGACACCGTCGCCGACACCGGCGACGGCCCGATGGCGGCCTACGAGGTCGAGGAGATGCGCCAGATCCTCGCCAAGGCCATCAACGACATGCCCGAGCGGGAGAAGATCGTCCTCACGCTCTACTACTACGAGGGCCTGACCCTGGCCGAGATCGGCGAGGTGCTCGGCGTCACCGAGTCGCGCGTCTGCCAGATCCACACCAAGTCGGTCATCCACCTCCGCGCCAAGATCGCCGCCGCCGAGCGCGAACCCTCCACCTCCTGA
>DATLFP010000022.1:0-11792 GCA_035540955.1 Acidimicrobiales bacterium | reverse complement strand
TCGAGCGCCGCTGATCGTGGCAAGGTGAGCGCGTGATGGAGGAGTGGCGGGGACGGCGTGTGCTGGTCACCGGCGACAGCGGGTTCAAGGGAACGTGGTTGGCGCTGTGGCTCCAGCAGCTCGGCGCCACCGTGGTCGGCGTCAGCCTGCCGCCCGTCGACGACCGCTGCATCAACGTCGCCATCGGCGCGAGCGACCTGTTCGAGCACCACGACGTCGACGTGCGCGATGCCGACGCCGTGGCGCGGGTCGTCGGCCGGATCGAGCCCGACTTCGTCTTCCACCTCGCGGCCCAGGCGATCGTGCGGCGCTCCTACGTCGAGCCGCTGCTCACCTACGAGACGAACGTGCTGGGGACGGCGAACGTGCTCGAAGCGGTGGCCGCCACCTCGTCGATCTCGGCGATCGTGGTCGTCACCAGCGACAAGGTGTACCGCCAGGACGGGCTCGACCGGCAGTTCCGGGAGACCGACCACCTCGGCGGCGACGACCCCTACAGCGCGTCGAAGGCGTGCGCCGAGAACGTCGCCGCCGAGTGGCGACGCCGCACGCCGCGGGTGGCCACGGCCACCGCCCGGGCCGGCAACGTGGTCGGCGGGGGCGACCGGGCGCAGGACCGTCTGCTGCCCGACGTGGTGCGCGCCGTCGAGTCCGGGGCGCCGGCCGCGATCCGCAACCCGGCGGCGACGCGGCCCTGGCAGCACGCGGTCGACGCCCTGTCCGGCTACCTGACGCTCGGCGCCGCCCTGCTGCGCGGCGACGAGACGCCGCCGGCGGTCAACTTCGGTCCGGTGGGCAGCGCACCCGTGGCCGAGGTGCTCGACGAGTTCATCGGCCACCTCGGCGCCGGCGAGTGGGTGCTCGAGACCGGCGAGCAACCGCACGAGGATCTCCGGTTGGCCCTCGATGCCAGCCTCGCCGCCGACGCGCTCGGGTGGCGGTCCCGCGTCGACCTGTCGACCACGCTGGCGTGGACCGCGGAGTGGTACCGCGCGCAGCTCGAGGGCCGCGACCTGCTCGCGCTCACTCTGGAGCAGATCGCCCGCTACGCCGATCGGCCGTGACCGTCTGGCTCAACGGCGAGATCGTCGACGACGGCGCGGCGTCGGTGTCGGCCATGGATCACGGCCTCACCGTGGGCGACGGCGTGTTCGAGACGATGCGGGTGTACGGCGGGACGCCGTTCGCTCGCCGCCGCCACCTCGACCGGATGGCGGCGTCGGCCGCCGGGCTCGGCATCGGCCTGCCGCCCCGCGCCGTGCTCGAGCGGGCGATCGACGAGGTGCTGGCGGCGTCGGGGCTGGCCGACGCCCGCCTGCGGGTCACGGTGACCGGCGGCGTCGGACCGGCCGGCTCGGGGCGGGGCGACGGCCCCCCGACCGTCCTCGCCGTGGCCTGCGAGCTCGACCCGATGCCGGCGACGGCGGCGGTGATCACCGTGCCGTGGACGAGGAACGAGAACAGCCCGCTGGCGGGCCTGAAGACCACGTCGTACGGCGAGAACGTCGTGGCCCGGGCGCGGGCGACGGCGGCCGGGGCCGACGAGGCCATCTTCGCCAACACCCGGGGCGAGCTGTGCGAGGGCACCGGCACCAACATCGCCGTGGTCGTCGGCGGGAGGCTGGTGACCCCGCCGCTGTCGTCGGGCTGCCTGGCGGGCGTGACCCGGGCGCTGGCCGTCGAGCACTGCGGGATCGACGAGGCGGTCGTCCCCTACGGCGCCCTCGGCGAGATCGACGAGGCGTGCCTGCTGGGGACGACCCGTGAGGTGCAGCCCATCACCGCGGTCGACGGCCGCCCGCTGGCCGTCGGCGACCGCACCCGCGCCGCCCAGGCCGCCTTCCGCGCCCTCGTCGAGCACGACCTCGACCCCTGACCGGCGCGACTTGTGGCGGTTCCTTTCGCCAGGCGACAGAAACCGCCACAAGACCCGCCGTCGGGCCGGAAGCCGCCTACGCGGCGCGGAGGTGGACGACGTCGCCGGCGGTGACGGTGCGGCGCCCGCCGGCGTCGACCACGAGGTGGCCCTCGCGGGTGACCTCGAGGGCCACGCCCTCGAGCGTCTCGCCGCCCAGGTCGACCCGCACCGACCGGCCCAGCGTCACGCACGCCACCCGGTAGGCGGCGAGGAGGGCGTCGGTGCCGCCGGGGGCGGTGAGCCGGTCGTAGCGGTCGGCGAGGCAGTCGAGCCAGGCGGCGAGGACGGCGTCGCGGTCGACGTCGGCGCCGGCCTCGTGGTTGAGGGCGGTGGCGATGCCGGCGAGGTGGTCGGGGAGGTCGGCCGGCCACTGCACGTTCAGGCCCATGCCGAGGGCGACGGCATCGAGCGTCGGCCCCGCCACGAGCGACTCGGCGAGCAGCCCGGCGATCTTGCGGGTGGCGCCGTCGCGCTCGACCACCAGGTCGTTCGGCCACTTCAGCCCGGGGCGGATGCCGGCCACCGCCGCGCAGGCATCGGCGGCGGCGAGGGCGGCGGCGATGGTCACGAGGTGCCCGTCGGCCACCGGGATCGATGGCCGGAGCAGCACGGTCACCAGCAGCGAGGAGCCGGGCGGGGCCTCCCACGTCCGCCCCAGCCGGCCCCGGCCGGCGGTCTGGTGGTCGGCGACCACCACGACCCCCTCGGGCTCCCCGGCCCGGGCCAGGTCGAGCACCACGCGGTTGGTGCTGTCGGTCTCGGCCAGCCGGCGGATGTCCCAGCGGGGCCTGGGTTCGGGCGCTCCCGGCATGTCTGGAACCATACGGGCGTCCATGTCTGCGCCGTACTACACCGGACGCGAAGCCGAGCTGGCCGATTTGTTCGGCGCTCGCGAGGTGATCGTCGCCGACGATCACCTCGTGGTCGACGGCCGTCGCCTCCCCGTGGTCGACGACGTCATCGTGGCCCTGCCCTCCGATCGCCTTCCCGGCGGCACCGGCGGCGAGACGTACGCGCCCGACGTGCAGCGCAGCTTCGGCGCCGAGTGGACGGCGCATCCCGAGATCCTGCCCGAGCATCGTGCGGAGTTCGACGCCTACTTCGACCTCGTGGATCTCGAGCAGCTGCGCGGCGCCCGCGTGGCCGACCTGGGCTGCGGCAGCGGGCGGTGGGCCTCCTTCGTGGCCCCTCACTGCGACGAGCTCGTGGTCGTCGACTTCTCCGACGCCATCTTCGTCGCCCGCCGCAACCTCGCCGAGCACCGCCGGACCATCTTCGTCATGGCCGACGTGCTCGACCTGCCGTTCCGGCCCGACGCCGTCGACTTCGCCTACTGCCTCGGGGTCCTCCATCACCTCCCGGTGGACGCGCTCGGCGCCTGTCGGCGCCTGGCCCCCTTGGCACCGCGCCTGCTCGTCTACCTGTACTACGCCCTCGACAACCGGCCGTGGCACTTCCGGTTGCTTCTCCGACCGGTGACCGCGGCGCGGCGCGTGTTGAGCCGGGTCACGGGCGAGCGGACCCGCGCCGTGCTGACCTGGCTGATCGCGCTCACCGTCTATCTCCCGCTCGCCCTGGCCGGCCGCGCCGCCCGTCGGCTCAGGGCCGGCCGCTTCGTCCCCCTGGGCGAGACCTATGCCGACTCGACCGTGGCGCGGATGCGCCAGGACGTCTACGACCGGTTCTTCACCCCGATCGAACAGCGGTTCTCGCGGGCCGACATCGCCACGCTCGACGACACCTTCGACCGCGTGGCCGTCAGCCCCGGATTGCCCTACTGGCACTTCCTGTGCGAGCGCGCGGCCCGCTCGCCAGCAGCCGAGTAGGTCGGTTTCCGCGCCACCGGGCGCGGTCTGGAACGATACGGGCCACCATGCTGACCAAGATCCTCATTGCCAACCGGGGCGAGATCGCCGTGCGGGTCATGCGCACCTGCCGCGAGCTCGGCATCGAGACGGTCGCCGTCTACTCCGATCTCGACCGGGAGGCGCTGCACGTGCGTCTGGCCGACGAGGCCTACGCCCTGGGGGGCCAGACGGCGGCCGAGAGCTACTTGAACACCGAGGCCATCCTCGACGTCATCCGCCGCAGCGGCGCCGACGGCGTGCACCCCGGCTACGGCTTCTTCAGCGAGAACACCGAGTTCGCCCGGGCCATCGCCGCCGAGGGGGTCGCGTGGATCGGCCCCCCGCCCGAGGCCATCGAGGTGATGGGCGACAAGATCAGCTCCCGGGTGGCGGCGGCCAAGGGCAACGTGCAGGGCGTCCCCGGCCGCAACGACGTGCTCCAGTCGGCCGACGAGGTGGTCGCCTTCGGCGAGGAGTTCGGCTGGCCGGTCGCCATCAAGGCCGCCTACGGGGGCGGGGGCCGGGGCATGCGGGTCGTGCAGGGCGCCGCCGACGCCGCCGCCGCCCTCGAGTCGGCCCAGAGCGAGGCGCTCAAGGGCTTCGGGCGCAGCGAGTGCTATCTGGAGCGCTACCTCACCTGGCCCCGCCACGTGGAGATGCAGGTCATCGGCGACACCCACGGCACCACCGTGTGGGTGGGCGAGCGCGACTGCTCGGCCCAGCGCCGGCACCAGAAGCTGGTCGAGGAGTCACCGGCCCCGAACTTCCCCGACGAGGTCCGCCAGGCCATGGGCGACGCCGCCGTGCGGGTGGCCCAGGCGTGCGGCTACTACAACGCCGGCACCGTCGAGTTCCTCTACCAGGACGGCGAGTTCTACTTCCTGGAGATGAACACCCGGCTCCAGGTGGAGCACCCGGTGACCGAGGCGATCACCGGCATCGACCTCGTGGCCGAGCAGATCCGGGTCGCGTCGGGCGAGCGGCTGTCCTTCACGCAGGACGACATCGTGCGGCGGGGCCACGCCATCGAGGTCCGCATCAACGCCGAGGACCCCGCCGGCGGCAAGTTCCTCCCCTCCCCCGGCAAGATCACGAAGCTGCAGGTGCCCAACGGCCCGTTCACCCGGCTCGACGCCGGCTTCGAGGCGGGCGACGAGGTCAGCCAGTTCTACGACAACCTCATCGGCAAGCTCATCACCTGGGGCCGCGACCGGGAGGAGGCCCGCCACCGCATGCTGCGGGCGCTCCACGAGCTCGAGATCGAGGGCCTGGCCACGACGGTGCCGGCGCACGTCGCCATCCTCAGCCATCCCGACTTCATCGCCGGGGAGCACTCGACCAAGTGGGTCGAGGAGCGCCTCGACCTGAGCGGCGTCGCCGCTCGCCCCGCCACGGCGCCCGCGGCCGACGGCGAGGGGCCCGAGAAGGCGCGCAAGGACGTCGACGTCGAGGTCAACGGCAAGCGGTTCTCGGTGTCGCTGTGGGTGGAGGACACGCCGGTCGTCGCCGCCGCCGCCGGTGGCGGGGCCCGGCCCCGACCCAAGCCCACCGCCGCCGCCGGCGGGGGCGGGGGGGCCGCCGGCGCCGGCCACGTGACGGTGCCCATGCAGGGCACGATCGTGAAGGTGCTCGTGGCGGTGGGCGACGCCGTCGAGGTCGGTCAGCCGGTGGCAGTGCTCGAGGCCATGAAGATGGAGAACCAGATCCTCGTGGAGAAGAGCGGCACGGTGACCGAGATCAAGGTGACTCCCGGCCAGTCGGTCGGCGCCGGCGACGTCATCATCGAGATCGGCGACTGATCAGGCGGCGATGACCTCGATGTCGTAGCGCTCCAGCTTGCGATCGCCGGTCACCACCGGCACCTCGAGCGCCTGCGCTTGGGCGACGAGAAGTCGGTCGAACGGATCGCCGTGGTGGTGCGGAAGGGCGCCGATCCGGAGGACGTGGGCCAGCTCGATCGGCACCGTCGTGGCCCCAACCGCACGGAGGATGCGTGGGACCTCGACGGCGGGGTCGTGCGGGAGCGCGAGCCGGCCCCGACCGTGCTTGATGACGATCTCCCACGGCGTCACCACCGAGACCAGAAGCTCGTTCCGCTCGTCGGAGAGCAGATCGAGCACCGCCGGCTGGACTCGCGCCGGGTGGGTGTGGAGCCAGAGCACCACGTTGGTGTCGAGCAGGTACCGGCTCACGACGGGAAGACCGGCTCGTCGTACCACTCGGCCAGCTCGGCTTCGGTCAGCGGCTCGTCGAAGTCCTCGGGCACGACGAACTCACCGCGGCCGGCGCCGAACGAGCGACGCGCCGGAGTGCTTGCCACCAGGCGGGCCACGGGGACGCCGTTGCGGAGGATCTCGATCTCCCCGCCAGCCTCGACGATCCGCAGCAGCTGCGACAGCCGGGTCTTCGCCTCGTGCACGCCGACCCGTTGCGAAGCAGACTTAGTCATCCGACTAAGTCTATCGAGTCACTGGGGGCGCTTCTGGGCGGGATCCACCGGGCCATGGCCGGTGGATCCCGCCCAGTTCGGTCGATCTCGGCCGGGTCGATCTAGGCCGACGCGGTGGTGGTGAGGCGGTGCTGGGTGACGTTGCCCGAGGGCTGGACCTGGGCGGCGCCGACGCGGGTGCCGTCGGCGATGGCGGTCAGCTCCTCCTCGAACCGGGCGAGGTCGGCGGCGGCGCCGTTCACGAAGTAGGTGTTGGCGGTGGCCTCGTCGCCGGTGTACTCGACGGTGGCGAGGGTCGTCTGGCCGTCGTTGGCCAGCACGTCGTAGGTGTCACCGTCGGTGTCGACCGTCGCGGGGTCGACCCGACCCTGGAGCAGCCGGTCGGTCAGCTCCAGCCGCTGGGTGGTGCCGCTGGGCGGGTCGGCCTGGCGGTACTTGATCAGGTCGCCGGGGCTGTAGGCCGCCTCGAAGTCGGTCTCGCTGGCGAGGAACCCGTTCACCACGAACGTGCCGCCGCTCTCGTAGGTGACGGCGACGGGGCCACTGGCGGTGGCGAGGGTGAACGAGCCGCCCTCCTCGGCACCGGGGAACGGCAGCGGCGAGTTCGTCGGGTCGAGGTCGTCGACGGCCTGGCCCTCGATCGACGTCGGCGCCCGGTTGACCAACGTGTAGGTCTCCACGCCGCCGACCCGGGTGTAGCTCACGAAGTCGCCCTCGGTCAGCGAGTCGGCGAAGTCGTCGTAGGTGGCGTCGGTGTTGCCGTCGACGACGAACTCGTCGGCGTCGACGACGGGACCGGCCCCGCCGTCGGCCCGGAAGCGGTCGTCGTTGCCGGGCGAGTCGCCCTGCTGGTCGCTGCTGGTCTCGGGGATGTCGCCCAGGCCGCCGATCTTGAGGAGCGTCGACGGGGCGAGCGGGTTGGAGCCGGCGCTGATCGAGTTGGCGGCGCCCTCGACCGTCTCGTTGGTCAGCGCGAACGTGGTGGTGGTGCCGGCGGCGGTGATCCGGAGCGTGTCCCCCTCGTTGATGTCGTCCTCGAACTGGGAGAGCGACCGGGTGGCGCCGTCGACGGTGTAGACCGCGCTCGCCCCGGCGTAGCTGATGTTGGCCACGAGGGCGTCGCCGTTGACGGGGTTGATGAAGTCGAAGTGGTCGTCGGCGAGGTCGACGTTGCCGACCGTCCCCGAGCGGATGGCGCTGGCGTCGACGTTGGTGAGCTCGTGGCGGGCCGGCGCGCCGCCGGCGGCGGGTGTGTGACGGATGGTGTCGGCGGGGCTGGCGTTCTGCTCGAAGGCGCTGATCGTCGCCGCCGTGCCGTCGACGGTGAACACGTCGCCCTCGGCGTAGGACGCCTGGCGGCCCGAGGTGGCGCCGTCGGGCACGTAGCGGTAGAAGTCGGCCACCTTGTCGATGAAGGTCAGCTGGCCCTCGAGGGTGCCGGTGGTCCCGCCGCTGGCGGCCGCCTCGGCGGCGCTCACGACGGCGTCGCGCACCGCCGCCGGCCCGCCGTAGACCCGCCCGCCCAGGAGCGTGCCGGCGTTGGCCTCGAGGTAGGTCTTGGCCTCGGGCGCCAGCGTGGTGGTGGGCGTGAGCAGGATCGACTGCTTGGCCTCGCCGGAGGACGGTCCGCCAGACAGCGCGTCGGCGAATCCCTCGCCGGTGGCGAGGTCGACGCCCGAGACGCTCCAGCCGCTCACGTTGGCGCGAGCGAAGCCGGCCACCGCTACCGCGGTGGCGTAGCGGTTGACGCCGGCGACCCGCTCGGTGGTCCGGTCGCCGGCCTCGACGGCCGCCTTGACGCCGTCGGACACCGCCGCCGTACCGCCCACGATCACGACGTGCTCGATGGCGAGGTCGTCGAGGGCGGTGGCAGCCTCGGCGGCCAGGGCCCCGGACGGGGTGAGGAGGATGGGGAGGTTGGCGGCGTGGGCGACCGGTCCGGCCGCCAGCGCGTCGGCGAAGCCCTCACCGCTGGCGAGGATGGCGGTCCGCTGGTCGCCGATGTCGCCGATGCCCTCGACGGCCTGGCTGGTGGCGACCTCGGCGGCGGTGGCGTAGCGGTTGGGGCCGGCGAGCCGGATGACGTCGCGACCCTCCCCGGCCTCGTCGGCGACGGTGGCGCTGATGGCGCCGGTGCCGCCGAGCACGTAGACGGTGGCGACCCCGAGGTCGTCGAGCGCGTCGGCGGTGACCGCCGGCAGCTGGTTGGGCTGGGTGAGCAGGATCGGCGCCCCGAGCACGCCGGTGAGGTAGGAGCCGGCCAGCGCGTCGGGGAAGGCGTCGCCCCGGGCCAGCACGGCGGCGTCGGCGCCCTCGGGGAAGGCGAAGACGGCGGCGGTGGCGGCGGTGGCGTAGCGGTCGACGCCGGCCACGCGGTCGAGGGTGAAGTCTTCGACGCCGGTGGCGGTCGGTGCGGCGAGGCCGGCGATGGCGAGGAGTGCGGCGAGGGCTCCGGCCGCACGGCGGGGGTTGACGTGCAGCATGGTTCGGTCTCCTAGGACGCGAGCTCGAGCGGGGCGGGCGAGGGGTTCGGACGCTGGGGGTTGCCGGGCAGGTCGGCGACGTAGGGGTTGTCGCTGCCCGGCACGCGGGACGGGGTGGTGGTGGTGTGAACGGCAATGCCGGAGGCGAGGTTCTGGCCGGTGACCTCGAACCGGAGGGTCCGGGCGCCGACCACGGTGAGGGTCATCACCGTGCCGTCGTTGTACTCGACGGAGCGGCCGGTGATGGCCTCGAACTCGGTCTCGGTCACCGCTGCCGCGCTGGCGACCATGTGGTTGACGTCCTCGTCGAAGGTCAGCGTCAGCTGGTCGCCCACGGCGCCGAAGTTGGTGGGCCCGGTCGCGTCGGTGAGCGTGGCAGTGGTGATGAGCGGACCGCCGGTCTCGCCGATGGCGGCGATCTCGAGGGTCACGTCGCTCCCGGTCAGCACGGCGTCGGTGCCGCCCGCGCTCGTGATGCCGTCCATGTCGGTGATCGTGAGCGGGTAGCTCAGCGGGGCCACGGCCCCGCTGATGATACGGATCCGCATCGTGTCGCGGTTGCTCGACAGCCCGCAGGCGGCGTTGGCCAGCGTCCCCCCGCAGCGGATCGTCTGGGCCCCGAGGGTGCTGCTCTGCACCGTGTAGCTGCCGCCGATGGCGGAGTCGCGGTGCATGGCCTGGTTGAACTTCAGCTCGTGCACGTCGCCGCTGTTGAGCGTCGAGTCGGCGCTCTCGGCCTTGGCGCCGCCGGGGATGATGGTGGGCGTGCTGGCACCGACGGTGACGGCGACCGCGGCCGACGGGATGCCCTCGTCGAAGTCGTCGACGCCGACGACCCGGTAGCAGTAGAAGGCGCCCTGCGCCGCGGTGGTGTCGGTCATGCGCAGCCGGGACGACGGCGGCAGGGTCGTGGAGGCGTCGGTGTAGGTGGCGGTGATGAACCCGTAGCCGGTGAGGCCCGCTGGGGTCGTGCACGACTCGCCGGCCGTAGCCCGGGCGCGGCGGTAGAGGCGGTAGCCGTCGCCGGGCTCGTTGGCCACCTGGTCCGACGGGCCGAACTCGATGACGACGTTGCCGGCCGCCTGCGAGACCGCCGACGGGCTCGACGGCGCGAACGGCGCCTCGTCGATGAGGTTGAAGGTGCTCCTCCCCGCCGGGTCGGCGGCGTAGGTGCCCTTCACGTCGTCGTCGGGGGTGAGCGCGGCCTCGAAGGCGGCCATGGTCACCGGCTGGCCGCCGATCTGGAAGTCGTCGTTGCTGTCGTAGCGGTAGGTGGCGCAGTCGCCGTCGTCGACGAACTCCTGGGCCGACTGGTCGACGATGACGCAGCCGACGAAGGCGTCGGTCGACTTGAACGTGCGGTCGACGTTGACGCCGTTGGCGGCGGTCCCGATCGGCCCGCTGCCGGCGGCCCCGGGGCTGAAGGTCACCTCGCCGCCGGTGCCGAAGTCCTCCGAGGGCACCGCCGGGTTGGTGGCGGGGCTCACGTTGAGGGCGTTGTCCTGGTTGGCGTCGCGGAACACGACGGGCACCACGCACGCGCTGGCGGTGGAGGAGCCCGCCGGCCCGCTCACCACGAAGGTGACGGTGCCGTTGCTGGGCGAGATGTTGTTGGCGTAGTCGTTGTTGACCCCGGGGCCCGTGGTGGGGCGGGGCGTGCCGTTCACCGACGAGATGGCGGCGGGCGTGTCGGCGAGGTCGGGGTTGTTGTCGCCGCTCGCCGACGACGCGGTGCCGTCGGCGATGTTGTTGACGTTGGCGTTGACGAACTGGGTGTTCTGGTTGCTGGCAGTGCTGACATCGATGCACTCGACGAGCACGATGTCGACCGGGACGTCGACGGCGACGGTGTAGGTGCGCGACGAGCCGTTGGCCTGGCTGGCGGCGTCCTGCGGCGTCACCTCGTAGGCCTCGTTGGCCCGACCGGTGCCGCCGTCACCCGACTCGGCCGCGGTCTCGGCGGCGGCGGCGGTGCTGTTGGACACCGCGGCGGTCCCGCCCAGGGTGGTGATCGCCTCGATGGTGTCGGAGCGGTCCTCGAGGAAGCCCTTCGTCTCCGACGCCAGCGGCGAGGCCGGGGTGAGCAGGATCGGCGCCCGGCGGACGCCGCCGAGGGGGCCGCCGGCGAGGGCGTCGGCGAACACCACCCCGTTGGCGAGCAGCACCTCCTCGCCGGGGAAGCCGAGCTCGTCGATGGCGTAGTCGGCGATCTCGACCGCCGTGGCGTAGCGGTTCACGCCGGCGAGGCGCACGGCGGGGTTGCCGGTGATCGCCTCGAGCCGGGTCTTGACGTTGTTGCCCACGGCGGCGGTGCCGCCGAGGATGATGACCTGCTCGATGTCGAGCGCCTCGAGGGCGTCCTCGGTGGCGGCGGGGACGCCGGTGTCGACGAGCAGGACGGGGAACACCCCGGCGCCGTCGGCACCGGAGGCGATGGGCCCGCCAGCGAGGGCGTCGGCGAAGTTGAGGCCGGTGGCGATGATGGCGGTGCGGAGCCCGTCGATGCTGTTGACCTGGTTCGGGCCGACGGCGGCGGCGATGCGGGCCGCCGTCTCGTAGCGGTTCGTGCCCGCCAGGCGGACGACGTCGACGTGCTCGGCCAGCTCGGCGGCGACCGCCGAGGACACCGCGGCGGTGCCGCCGAGGATGATGGCGTCGGTGGCGTCGAGGGCGTCGAGGGCGGCGACGGTGGCGTTCGGCAGCGAGCCCGGCTCGGTGAGCAGCACCGGCAGGCCCAGCGCCGCCCCGGCGAGGGCGTCGGGGAAGGCCCGGCCCGAGGCCACGAGCACGGTGTCGGCGCCGTCGGGGAAGGCCGCCTCGGCGACCTCGGCGGCGGTGGCGAACCGGTCGGTCCCGGCGACCCGCTCGCTCCTGACGTCGGCCACGGCGCTCGCCGGCGGTCCCGCCACGAGCACGGAGGCCGCCAGCGCGGTCCCGACGACGGCGGCCATCAGGCCACGGCGAATCCGATGCAGTTCCATGGAACCTCGCTCCGTTCGGGGCATCACCTGCCGGTTCGCCGCCTGACCTGGTCAATCCTGCCGCAGGTGACGATCCGGTTGCGACATTCTGCGCGCGCCGCGATCACCGCAACA